>NZ_CM001775.1:2536809-2855669 GCF_000332235.1 Geminocystis herdmanii PCC 6308
TGCCCTTTTAAATAATAGGAAATTTGACAATTATTACTATAAGCATCTCGGCGATATAATTTAATCCAAGCGTCAAAACTTGATTCGCTTAAAGGTTGAATTTGTCTGCCGGGAGTGCTTAAATATTGGCTTATATCTTTACTTAATAATTCAAAAAAAGTTTGTCGGTTATAAATACCTGCTCTTAGGGGTATAATCATGTCATAATAGCTAGTTGAGCCTTCTGAAAACCACAGAGAAGAAGTATAATTTTCTTGGTCATAATCGAAGGTTTCTAAGGCTTTAGGGCGGATTCTTTTGACATTCCAAAGGTGGAAAAATTCATGGGCTACTAACTGAATAAATCGATCGTACTTTTCTTTTTTTTGAAAGCCAAAACGGGGATAATTTAAGACACAACAGTTTTTATGTTCTAGTCCACCAAAACCACTAGCGGATAAGTGTAACAAGAAAAAATAATCTTCATAGGGTAATTCTCCAAATATTTTTGCTTCAGTTTCAATAATTTTGATGGTGTCTTGAATTAGTTTGCCTAGTTTAAGATTTCCTTCTCCCCAAATTACCCATTGATGAGGTTTATTTTCTACGGTGAAATGAGCTATTTTTTGTGTACCAATTTCAAAAGGGCTATCGACTAAGGTATCAAAATCTTCCGCTAAAAATGTATTTTTTGTGTCGGAAATTCTTGGTAATGAGGTGCTAATATGCCAGTGCGGAAAGGGTGGTTCGATCGAGATTTTGAATGGTAATTTTTCATAATCAGGAAGATAAAAAAATAATGCTGCCCCATTAAAATAACCATGGGTTGCATCTAAATGATTAGTTCTAACGGTTAAATCATTAGCATAAATTTGATATTTTATGGTGATATTTTCTTGATTTTTTGTGTTAATTTGCCAGTGATTTTTAGCTTTTTTTTGCCAACTTAATTTATTGTGATTTTCTGTAGAGTTTGCTCTAAAATTTTGTAGATGTCGTGAGTATTCTCTGACTAAATAAGAACCGGGAGTCCACACAGGCATTTTTAAATCTAAGATATTTTCTTGCCAATTTTCAATATTTAATGTGATGGTAAATAAATGAGATTCTGGACAAGCCATGGAAACAAAATAATGGATATTTGGACTAAATTTATTCATCGTTTATTTAATAATAATTGTGGTTGTTATAACAGTTCTAAATGATTTCTGGACAATCCCCCTTTTAATTCCGCCAACTTTACCTCAGTTCGATATAAGAAAAGTGGTGAAAACGAGACAGGTGGACAAGTGGACAAGTGGACAGGTAGAAAAATTCCTAATATTTCGATGTCCTTTAAAATAATTTTATTGATTCAAGCAAAATATAATCTTCCTGTTCCTATTTAGAAGACAAATATTTAGTTACTATATTTAATAATTCATCAGGATTAATGGGTTTTGCAATAAAATCGGAAGCGCCTGCCATTTTTGTTTTCACTCGTTCGATCATGCCATCATTAGATGTTACAATGATAATTGGAGTTTGACGAAAGAAAGACAGTTTTCTTAAACTAGCACAAATTTCATAACCGTTGGTATGGGGCATTACTAAATCTAAAAAAATTAAATCTGGTTTCGTTGCCAATACTTTGGCGATCGCTTTCATGGGTTCGGTAATACCGATGAACTGGTATCCTGCTTTTTTGAGGATATTATTCATAGTGTCACAAATGAGAGGGCTATCATCAATACAGGCAATGATAGGCGCGTTTTCGTCAACTTGTATGACTGTGGGAGGGGAAATAGGGGCGGGTAAGTCAGCTACGGAGACTAAATCGATATAGCCTTGCTGAATGTAAGGTAATAAGGAACTGCTAAACTGGTTTAAATCCCGTTTCAATTGTAGGGATAAATCTCTGAGGGTATTTCTACCGTTAAATAATTTTGTGAAAGCGGCGTAGGTTTTGGGGGATGTATGTTCTTGTAATTGTTCGCCCGATCGAATTACGGGGGCTTTATTGGGCGATCGATCTCCTAACCTAATACTAATCCAAGTTTGCCATTGTTGCCAAGCTGGTACAATGAATTGATTGGCATCCACCAGAAAAATTTGTTCTGATAGGGGAATTTGAATTTTATTATCGAGATGAAAAGTAATTTCTGTGGTTTGATTGAGATCGAAAAAAATTTCTGTGAGAATACCATTAATCATCTTCATAACTCCTTCTCTGTCGGCTTTACCATTGACTAACCAACGGCGCACTAATTCATATTCCCAACAAAATTTAATGGTATCGGCAGAAATCGATCGAATTTCTGTTTCTAAATAACTGGCATCGGTAGCGATATTAGGAAGATAAGCGGCTAAATTGCGCCGCCACCGTCTGACAGAATGCTCTCCCCCTGTACCATAAATTAAGCGCCCCATAGACAGATAAAAATGCCATTGGGTTTTCCCCGGATACACTAATTTTACGAGTCCACTAAATTGATGTTTTTTGAGGGTGTTGAAAAGATAGGTTTGTTTTGAAGCCACAAACCCCTTGATTGGAATACTATAGTTTTCTTTATTTGGCGTATCCATCAATGATAAATTAGAAGTAAGCTGATAATCATTTTTTTGATCTTAGTATAAAATTCAGAGTTTGTCTGATTTCTAAGTCATAACTCTTGAGCATTTATTCTTATTCTAAAAGATGATTGTTATATATTCTATATATATTTTAAAATATCTTAACTATAGTTCATGAGTATTAATTTTCAATCGATCGTCACTACCTTAAATCAATTTTGGAGTGACAGAAACTGCCTCATTGCTCAACCCTATGATACCGAAAAAGGGGCAGGTACTATGAGTCATAATACCTTCTTACGCGCGATCGGTCCTGAACCTTGGTCTGTGGCATATATAGAACCTTGTAGAAGACCCACCGATGGGCGTTACGGCGAAAACCCTAACCGAGTCCAGCATTATTATCAATATCAAGTGTTAATTAAGCCCTCTCCTGACAATATTCAAGAGATATATTTAGATTCTTTGAAGGCATTGGGAATACACACGGAAGATCATGATATTCGCTTTGTGGAAGACAACTGGGAATCTCCTACCCTTGGCGCTTGGGGTGTCGGTTGGGAAGTGTGGTTAGACGGTATGGAAATTACGCAGTTTACCTATTTTCAACAATGTGGCGGTATTGACTGTCATCCTGTTTCGATCGAAATTACCTACGGTTTAGAAAGATTGGCGATGTATTTACAAGATGTGGATAGCATTTATGATATTCAATGGAATGATGACATAAAATACGGCGATATATTTTTACAAGGGGAAGTTGAACAATGTATCTACAACTTTGAAGCATCCAATCCAGATTTATTATTAAAACTGTTTAATTTATACGAACAAGAAGCGAAACAACTAATCGAAAAAAATCTTGTTTTGCCTAGTTTAGACTATGTTTTAAAATGTTCCCATTGCTTTAACTTATTAGATGCTAGGGGAGTTATTGCGGTAGCAGAAAGAACTAGATATATTGGCAGAATCCGTAATTTAGCTCGTGAAGTTGCTCAACAATATTTAAGTCAAAGAGAGTCGTTAAATTTTCCTTTAATGAGAGATAATTCAGCAAAAATTTTAGTCAATACTTAACATTTTATTATCTTAGGTTGGGTTACAAAGTGTGTTAATTCAACTTACATTTTTATTAACGTTAAAATTGTTATTATGACAAAAACTATTGGAAAAATGATCCCTACTATTGATACTAAAATATATAGTCATCTTTTAAGTAAAACTTTACCAAAAATTATCGAAACAGAAACAGAATATCAACAAACCTTAGAAAAAGTCGAACAGTTAACGTTTAAGAAAAATAAAACTTTAGAAGAGTTAAATTTATTAAAATTGTTGGTATTATTAATTGAACAATATGAACAAGAAAATTACTCGATCGAAAAAGCAAAACCCCAGGAAATTTTACTTCATTTAATGGATTCTAATAATCTTCGTCAAGCTGATTTAGTAGGAATTATTGGTTCGAGTGGAGTAATTTCTGAAGTTATTAATGGAAAAAGAAATATTAGCATAAATCAGGCTAAAGCCTTAGGCAATTTTTTAAATGTACCAGCAGAATTATTTATTTAAAATTTTTTGATAACTTCTTTTAATAGTTTTTAGGTTTTGTTGTACAATAAAATTGCTTTTTTGTAAAAATATCAGAGCTTAAATTCTCTATCAGCAAATGACTATGCACTTAACTATCGGTTGGCTTTATCCTAAACTAATGAGTACCTATGGCGATCGAGGTAATGTTATCTGTTTAGAACGCAGATGTCAATGGCGCAATTTAGATGTCTCTATATTACCGCTAGATCAAGACACCGATATTCAAACCTTTCAAGAATTTGACATTATCGTAGGAGGAGGTGCGCAGGATAGACAACAAGAAATTGTCATGCGAGATTTGCAAGGCGAAAAAGCAGAAATAATGAAAACCAAAATTAGTGAGGGGATTCCGGGGGTTTTTACCTGTGGTTCTCCTCAACTACTAGGGAAATACTACGAACCAGCCCTTGGTCAAAGAATTGATGGATTAGGTATCTTAGATTTAGTTACTAAACATCCGGGGCAAAATGTGCCTCGCTGTATTGGGAATGTTGCTTTTGATATTGTAGCCGAACCTTTAGCCCAAGATTTAAAGGAAATGTTAGGGGAGTCTCCCACTGTCATCGGTTTTGAGAATCACGGCGGAAGAACATATTTAGGGGAAGTGTCACCCTTAGGTAAAGTAGTTAGTGGTTATGGCAATAATGGAGAGGATGGTTTTGAAGGCGCTTTTTATCAGAATGCGATCGCAACCTATGCCCATGGGCCACTTTTACCGAAAAATCCCTTTCTTGCTGACTGGTTAATTATCAAGTCGATCGAACATAAGTACCAAGAAAAAATTACTTTAACTCCCTTAGATGACAGTTTAGCCCATCAGGGCAGGAAAACTATGTTAAAACGCATTTTAAGCAATTAAGAATTAAGAATTAAGAATTAAGAATTAAGAATTAAGAATTAATAACTTCCCCAACTCTGTAATTCTCTCACTTCCAGACACTCTTGCCAAAACATCATAAAACATCATCTAATTATGAATCAAGGAATTTTAAAAGAAGAAAAATCACCCCTATTAAATTGGCGCAAAACCAGTT
Source organism: Geminocystis herdmanii PCC 6308 (assembly GCF_000332235.1). Lineage (NCBI taxonomy): Bacteria > Bacillati > Cyanobacteriota > Cyanophyceae > Chroococcales > Geminocystaceae > Geminocystis > Geminocystis herdmanii. The sequence goes on from NZ_CM001775.1 coordinate 2,541,969, forward strand.
TATTAGGCAAAATAATCGGCATTGTTTCCCCTTGGGAATCAGGTAGTTATCTACTTAGTTACTCCGATGTCATTGCAACGGTGTTAATTTGTCTTGTCATCATTGCCGCCCCTTTTACGAATAATACTTTAGTCGGTATTATCTTAATGGCAAGTAGCGGATTTTGGGCATTGTTAACCCTTGCGGAAGTGAAACAAAATCAAATTACTCCAATTCATCTATGGATTTTTGCCTATTGGTTAATTTCGGTGGTGGCAACGGCTTTTTCTCCCCTCAAAATGGAAGCATTATCAGGGTTATTCAAATTTACTTTATACTTACTTTTCTTTGCCTTAGCTAGTCGTATTTTTCGACATCCGAAACTGTTATCTTGGGTGACGGGAGTTTATTTATTAGTCTCTATAATCGTTAGTGCCTATGGAGTGAGGCAACAATTTATAGGTGTAAAACCTCTTGCTACATGGACTGATCCCACTTCTCCCCTTGCGGATACGACTAGGGTTTATAGTTATTTAGGTAATCCCAATTTATTGGGTAGTTATTTAATTCCTGCGGTGGCTTTTTCCGTGGTGGGTTTAATCATCTGGCAAACTATCCCGTTAAAAGTGTTTGCTGGTTTTAGCTTAATTATGCACAGTGCCTGTATTTATTTTACAGGAAGTCGTGGTGCATGGTTAGCATTGATAGCAACGGGAGTTGTCTTTCTTTTGGCGTTTAAGTTTTGGTGGGGTGAATATCTAACTCCTTTTTGGCGTAAGTGGTTGATTCCCATCGTAATCGGTAGTTTTATTCTACTTGTATTAATGGGTGCTTTAATTAGTGAACCTTTAAGATTGAGAATCACAAGTCTTTTTTCGTGGCGTGGTGACAGTAGTAATAATTTTAGGATTAATGTTTGGACTTCTGGGCTAAAAATGTTAGCTGATTATCCTTTAACGGGCATTGGGTTGGGTAATCAGGTTTTTAATAAAATTTATCCTACTTATATGCAAACAAAATTCACGGCTTTAAGTACCTATTGCGTTTTACTTGAAATTGCGATCGAATCTGGTTTAATCGGTCTTATTGCCTTTCTAGGTATCGTTACAAGCACTTTTCAACGGGGCATACAAGTCATTAAAAATCTTAAACCTGAGAACAATTTACTAGCTATGTGGGTAATTGGTGCATTAGGTGCGATCGCCGGTTTAGCTACTCAAGGATTATTTGATACTGTGTGGTATCGCCCACAAGTTAACACTTTATGGTGGTTATGTATAGCCGTAGTGGCTTCTTTTCCCTTACAGTTAAGCAAAGAGTAATCGATGGATAGGTAGGTGGACAGGGAGACAGGTGGACAGGTGGACAGGTGGACAGGTGGACAAGTGGACAGGTGGACAAGTGGACAGGAAGAAGGGGAAACTAGAGAAAAAATTCTTAATTCTTAATTCTTAATTCTTAATTCTTAATTCTTAATTAAAGTCTAAGGATTTCTTCCCCGTTGGAAATAACTACTAAGTTGACTTGTAAAGGGCCTGATGTGTTAGTATCATTAGCGGCGATAGCAATAATTTCAGTAATGCTTTGATCTGATAACTCTAACTTTTGAATAAAGTTGATTAAGGAGACAATCTTACCATCACCGATGATAATTTTACCTAATATCCCTTCTCTCCTTGCCCGAAATTGAGTCACAGAAATTAAAAAATCTAGTTTCTGTTGTAATTCGGTACTTTGAAAATCTTTAGGTTCGATCGAAATAGACGCAATAGTCTCATTTTTAGCGTAAACTTGCTGATTAGGAGTAACATCTGCAAAAATCCTCACACTTTCTTCTCCTTGCACATAATTACTAGCAGACAAAATTCTGATTAAATACTCTCCATTCTGAGATAATTGTTGCTTCATTTGTTCGACTTGCCCCTTCGTAATTTGTACAAATCTTTGATGAGGAGATTGATTACCATAGCCTAAAATTAACATGACACCACGATTCGCCTCATTTAAAATACCATCGATTAATTCTTCTAAATCAGTATTTTTATCGGTTTTCACTAGAGTTACCGTCAAAACTTGCCCTTTGACTACAGCGATCGGTCTTTCCCTCAAATCCTGATAAGTTTGGTAATATTGTTCTAAAATCTCTACTTCTCGGCGATAAAATGCTAATTCTTTTTCTAAAGATAATAATTCTGTCTCTTTATTTTTTAAAATTTGATCTTTTGCCAAAATATTTTTATCTAAATTAGCAATTTGTTCATCCCTAGATTTTATCTCTAATTGTAATTGATTTTGTCGCTTTTTTAGTTCTTCTAAACTTAATTTTTGCTGTGTTAAAGTTTGCTTTTGTTGTTCTAAAATATCCCTTTGTTCTTCTATTTGCAGTTGATTATCTTTTAACTCTTGATCCCTTTGAGCGATGGAAATTTCTAACTTTTCTCTTTGTTTTTCAATATTTTCTTTTTCCTCTAACAGTAATGATTTTTCGGCAATAATTTTTAATACTTCTTTTTTTAATTGTTCACTCTGACTAGAAATATTTTTTAATTGAGCTTGAGTTTTAGTTAATTCTTTGCCCGTTTTAGTTAATAATTCCCTTGCAGAATTTTGTCTAGTTTGAGCCTCAATTAATTCTTTTTCAACTTTTTCTTTTTCTTTTTCGACAGTTTCTAATTGCTGAGTAATTTCTCGCCTTTTTTGTAAGATTTCATCTAACTCAAAAATCCCTTGTCGTAACGAACTACTTAAACTAAATAAGATCAACAAAGTAGATGCAGAAATTAGTATTCCTGTACCGATCGTAATCACTATTGCAGTTTGTTTGGGGCGTAATTGAAATAATCTTAATCTTGCTTTGCCAACTTTCGTTCCAATGCGATCGCCCAATGCCGCAATTAAACCTCCTAAGATCAAAACTGCTATTACCAGAATATAGGCACTTGTCATTAATTTATCGAGTTAAACACTCCTCACAGATTTTTTCACACCTATTCTTAGTCTAACGAACAATGAGAAAACTCGAATTGAGAATTGAAAATTGAGAATTGAAAACTAAAAACTCTTTATCCCCTTGCCAAGTATAAATTTTAAGTAGTTGTTAGTAATTCAAGAATCGATAAGGCGGTGGCTGGTGCTAATAAAATGCCGTTGCGATAATGACCCGTAGCAAGGATAATATTATCGTAGTTGTCTAGTTTTTCGATGATGGGTGCAGATTTGCCTTCGGGTCTTGGTCTTTTGCCTGTCCATGATAACATTATAGGAGCATCGGCTAAACTGGGACAAAATTCGATGGCTTTTTGTTGTAAATTCTTTAATAATTCTTCGTTGGGTATAGTTTCCCCTACATTATCAGGAAATTCAACAGTAGCACCTAACCATAATTCATCATTTGCCATCGGTACAATATGAATATCATTCCCAGTAATGACAGGGGAAAAGTTATCTTTGATTTGCCATGAGGAATGTTTAAGCAATAATGCTTGTCCTAATACTGGTGCAACCATTATATTAGAACCTAAAGATTCGATGAGAGGTGAAGTGCCTAATCCTGTAGCTAAGATAACCCAATCTGCGTCGATCGATCGAGTTTCTAACTTAACTTCACGACAATATCGATTATTTCCTTCATCCACTGTTGTTAAGCTGATCACTTTTTCCCCAAAAATACAGTGTACCCCCTTTAAGGACGCTCCTTTGACTAAAGCCTTTGTCAGAAAAGTGGGATTTATTTGTCGATCGCACGGTGAATATACAGCACCTAACAAACCATCTACATTAACTTCAGGACAACGATTTTTTAACTCATCACAACTCCAGACAAAAAGATCATACCCTTGATTCGATCGAACTTGAGCTAATTTTTCCCACTTGCTTAAATCATCATCAGCAAAAAGTAACTTAACAATTCCTTGTTTATTATAGGGAATCTGTAACCCCGTCAAAGTTTCTAACTCAGGGATAAGGGTATCATATCTTTTAATACTCGCTTCTCTGAGTCGCCATGCTTTCCCCTTAGTTTTGTGACTAATAATACCCATTAAAATACCTAATGCCGCTCCCGTTGCCCCAGTACCCGGATTTTTTTCATCAATTAAGGTAATATCTAAATGGGGATTATGACTTAATTCATAGGCGATCGTACTTCCAACAATACCACTACCAATAACAATAATTTTACTCATAGATTGTAACAAAGGATTTTTGCTTCATGCCCCTTGGATTTAATGATTACTCCATTTTTCTTTTGTCCAACTGAGGTCATATTATACCTAAGACTTGGTATAATATGGCGTTGAAAGTATCAGAGAAATTGTAATATAAATGACTAAAACAGCGTGGGTATTTCCCGGACAAGGTTCACAGGCACAAGGTATGGGAGTTGAATTACAAAATAGTTCGATCGCCCTAGAAAAATTTAAACAAGCAGAGGAAATATTAGGTTGGTCTGTGTTAGAAATATGTCAGGGTGATGAAGAAATATTGTCTCGAACTCTTTACACTCAGCCTTGTCTTTATACCATTGAAACTATTTTAGTCGATTTATTGCGAGAACAGGGAAAAAGCCCCGATGTGGTTGCTGGGCATAGCTTAGGGGAATATGTAGCTGTTTACACTGCAGGAGTTTATGATTTTGCCACAGGTTTAAAGTTAGTGCAAAAACGAGGAGAGTTGATGGATAAAGCCGAAGGCGGTAAAATGGTGGCTCTCATGAAGTTTGATCGTGATATTTTAAATTCGATCGTCTCTCAAACAGAAAATGTCGTCATTGCCAATGATAATAACGAAGGACAAGTTGTAATTTCTGGAGAGCCTAATGCCGTTGATGCGGTAGTTAGTCAAGTAAAAGCTAAATTAACAGTACCACTAAAAGTATCGGGAGCGTTTCATTCTCCCTTAATGGCAACCGCCGCCGCCGAATTTTCCCAAGTGTTAGACACCGTTAATTTTAGTGATGCGACTATACCCATTTTAAGCAACATTGACCCCATTCCTAGCACCGATGCAGAAATCATTAAACAAAGATTAGTGCAACAAATGACAGGAGGAGTGCGTTGGCGCGAGATTATGTTGCAATTACCCCTAGAAAATGTAACTCAAGTGGTAGAAGTAGGACCTGGTAAAGTGCTTACAGGATTAATCAAACGCACTCTTAAAGGGGTTAATTTACTTAACGTTGAAACTATAAGTACTGATGCAAAATAACCTGAGTTCGATATAAAAATAGGTGAGGGCTGACTTGGAAGACTCCGAAGACAGGAAGACAGGAAGATTGTATTTCTGATGAATGAATAAAATTCTCTCAAAAGTACATCAAATATTGAGAATTTTTCTCCCTGTCCACTTGTCCACTTGTCCACCTGTCTAGTTTTCATCATTTTCTTTATGTCGAACTGAGGTAAAATAGATTGTGGACTTTGGAATTAATAAAATTTTCTCAATACCATATTGCCTCGTTTCAATAATCGTGTTAAAATTCGTTGGTGATGATATGTTGTAAAGCTGATTTTAGTTGGGGAAAACGAAAACTATAATTCATAACATCCATCGTTTTTTGAGGTAATACTTTTTGACCTTCTAAAACTACTTTTGCTCCATCACCTAAGAGTAACTCTAAAGCAAAACTAGGTACAGGAAGCCATGAGGGGCGCTTTAGCACATCTCCTAACGTTTGACATAACTCATTCATAGTGACAGGATAAGGAGCAGTGGCGTTGAAAGTACCATTCAGGTTACTATCATTGAGGGCTTGGATGATCATTTCTACCACATCTTCTCGATGTATCCATGAAAACCATTGTTTCCCTTCCCCGATGGGTCCTCCCGCAAAAATCTTAAAAGGTGGTATCATTTTAGCTAAAGCGCCACCATTGCCTAATACTATGCCTAAGCGAAAAATTACTAATCTCACGCCACTATTTTTGACTTTTTCGGCTTCTGCTTCCCATGCCTGACAAACTTCAGCGAGAAAATCCTTACCTGATGGACTAATTTCTGTATAAGTTTGTTCTTCACTTGTACCATAAAAACCGATGGCGGAGGCGTTAATTAATACTTTTGGTTTTTGACTTGATTGCTCGATCGAGCTTACAATAGTTTTAGTGCCTAACTGGCGACTATCAAGAATTTCTTGTTTATAACTATCATTCCACCTTTCAGCAATGGGCGCACCAGCTAAGTTGACAACAGCGTCACAACCATCAATTTTCTGTTGCCAATCTCCCAACTCTTTGGGATTATAGTTAACAAATTCCAAGTTAGGTAATATTTTCGGAGAGAATGTAGCTCGAGCTTTCTCTATATTACGAGTTAAAATAATTATTTGGTTATCAGAAGCCAATTTTTCCACTAATTTTGTGCCAACAAAACCTGTCGCACCTGCGATCGCAATTTTCATAAATTTTATACTTAATAAGGTGTTAATCAATAACTCACCCTGCAATGAATTACACGGCTAATATTTATCGTTCAATTTATTGAACTTTTTTTTATTAATGATTCATTCTCTATTCTCTATTAATTAAAGAGTTTTTTCTTTTTCCATTACTGCTTGACGAAATCCTAACACCACAAAAATATTTGATAAAGTAAGGAAAAATTCCGCACCACCATGTAACCAATCTACGTTGGCTAAGGAAGTATGAAAATGAGTTTCTGCATAAATTCCTGCAGGAATGGTAATCGCCACAAATAGCAATAACAGATAAAAACCCATTAACGCAAGTTTTGGAGTTTTCTTTGACTTGGTGAGAAACCATAAAAACCCTAGATAGGGAAATAGGGAAACCGCAAATAAAGTTTCTTTGCTGAAAAAACTGAGGGTAAAAGATTCCATGATTTAACTCTGTAATTCTTGTAACTTAGACAATACCTCCTGAGAATGAATAGCAGGGCGCACTCCCAAAAATTGAGCAACTAAAATGCCCTCAGGATTGATAATATAAGTATGACGGATCGATCGACCACTTAACCATGAACCATAAGCCTTACTAACCTTACCATCAGTATCCGCTAACAGAGGAAATTTTAAACCCTCCTCATCGCAAAATTCTTGATGAGAGTTAACATCATCCACACTTACCCCAATAATTTCCGTATTGATGTCGTGATATTGCATCAAATCTTTTTGAAATCTTTGAGCTTCAAGGGTACATCCGGGGGTAAAATCTTGGGGATAAAAATATAAAACTACCCATTTACCTTGATAATCGGTTAAAGAAATTTCTCCATCTCCCGTATTGCTGGATAAAGTGAATTGTGGTGCAGGTTGATTTAAAGGAGGTTGCACTCCCCCTAAAGCCAAAACAGGATTAACGAAACCGATGAATAAACAAATAATGACAGTTAATAGAATAGATAATTTAGAATTAATCATAATTAACAGGGAAGAATGAGAGGCTAGGAGATTAGGGAAAAAATTTTTTTATTACTTATTACTTATTAATCATTACTCAAATAACCAAGGGTGCATGGCGTTTTCCCAAGAAACCAGCTCATCTTCCTTAAACCATAATGCTATCTCTCTTTGGGCAGTTTCGATCGCATCTGAACCATGAATAAGATTACGTCCAATATTAACACCATAATCACCCCTAATCGTACCCGGTTCTGCAGCTAAAGGATCAGTAGCACCAATGATTTTACGAGCAGAAGCCACCACACCTTCACCCTGCCATACCATAGCCACCACAGGAGAAGAAACAATAAAATCCACTAAACCACTGAAAAAAGGTCTTTCTTTATGTACGTCATAGTGTTTTTCAGCCAATTCACGAGAAACACTCATTAATTTTAAACCTACTAGGGTAAAACCTTTATTTTCTAAGCGTTTGATGACTTCTCCCACGAGATTACGCTGTACACCATCGGGTTTTACCATTAAAAAAGTGCGTTCCATAATGTTTCTATATCTTCAGAATTATAATTTTTCGATAATTTTATTGTCAATTGTCCCTGAGCAATTGTCAATTATCCCGTAAATTCTGGTATATTGATTTTTCTGTAAATTACGTGAACTACCCACACTGCACTTCGTGACAGTGTAGGCTTCTAGTATCTTTTAAGGACTGCTAGAACTTGCTTTGTGGTACTACCAGTCTTGGACTTGGTTATTTTCCCACTACGCCGATTTATAGTCAGGAACAGATCCAGCCCGACTCTTTTTATATTTATACTTGAATTAATGTCACGATCAACCCTTATATCTTCAATAAGATCGTAATATTCTCGTATAGAACAATCAGTAAATACTATTTCATCACGATAAGAAAGGACTTGTGATGTATAAGCAGGATTGACTTTTATTACCACTGCACCAGCTTTTTCGGCTATGTACGACAGTATTTCATAAAAATTCCCAAAAGCCGCATCTAGCCAAGATTTATTTAACCCTGACTTAGCAGATTGCCCATTGGGTAAGTATTTACCTTCAATATCTTTTTTGACTTTATTTCGTTTTGATAATCCTTTAAGATTCAAGTTTTCGACAAAGAAGACTTTTTTATCCGTACGAATTAAATTATGGGCTGTTTTGTAACCATGATCCTTTCTCGCTCTGGCTATTTGTTGATGTTTTTTACCTTCTTTTAAGGCAAGTTTTTTTCTCCCTTTACTACCTTTTTTCTGATGGTTTTTCAGGCGAGAAATCTTTGCTAATTCTTTTTGATGTTTACGAAAAGACTTGAGAGAAGGTAGTTTTTGTCCTTCAGAAGTAGCAAGATAATCATCGCCTGATAATACTGCATCTATTCCCATTGAATTATCCCAAGTTGGCACAATTTTATCAGGTGTAAAAATAGGTACAGTAGGAGCATCTAAACACAAAGTACAATACCAACCATCAGCCTTTTTAGAAATAAGGATATTTTTAAGAGAAAAACCTTGAGGTAAACCACGATGTAGCCTAATTTTTAGCCATCCGTTAAGTTTTGAGCAAGACAAATAAAGCCAATCTTTCTCAACCCTTTTAATCTGAATGGCTTGAGCTTCTACCTTTAAAGTTCGATAACGACTTTTAAAACGTGGTTTACCGCTTCTTTTCCCATTACAATCACCTTTAATATACCTTTCAAAAGTTTGATCCACCCTTTTTGATACGTCTTGTAAAGTCTGAGAAGGTACAGTAGATAAATCAAGTAATTCCCCTGAATGTTTTACTATAATTAAGTCTTTTTTCTTCTCAGGTAATAACTTTTTCTGTGAGTAAAAACTTGGTTTTTCTTTTAACTCCAATGGTGGGAGACTACATGAGATATAACAGCAGTCGCCACTTGGAATGACATAGTTACTACGATTTTCCTGCCACCAACGAAAACGATCTCCTAATTGCCAATTATACCAATACTGTGACACCCGTAACCAGTTATTTAACTGGCTTTTTTGAGGCACTTCAGGATAGCATCGGTACTGATAATTAAGGATCATTTATTTGATTACTGTATATTAGTGTTAATATAATTACTATCACTGATAATAACATAAAGAAAAAGAAAGTGTCAAATGAAAAATGATTTTTATAGTCGAGGTAGATCCGTGAGTGACTTAAAAGCTCACCTAGTCTTAACTACCAAATATAGAAGAAACGTATTTACAGCAGAAATGCTCACTCGTCTCCATGAAATCACTGAAGGCTTATTAGAACAGTGGGAATGTAGGTTGGTAGAGATAAACGGAGAAGAAGATCATGTCCATATTCTTTTCCAATACCATCCTGCTATGGAATTAAGTAAATTTGTCAATAATTTTAAAAGTGTATCGAGTAGAAAATTAAGACAAGAATTTCCTGAACAAATCAAAAAGTTTTATGGTCAAGAAGTCTTTTGGAATAGTTCATATTTTATCGCCTCTTGTGGGGGAGTAACTATAACAACACTTCGTAAATATATCGAAAACCAGAGTCGTCCTGACTCATTAAACCCTGACGGTGACTCATCCCACGCCGAAACATAGTTGCTTTTTGATAGTGTTTACTGCGTGGGGCTTCTCACCGAAGAAGCTAAGTTGAGAAAATAAATAGCAAAATATCACAAAATAAAGTCGAAAAAATGATATTATGGATCTTCGTGACTAATAATTGCATATCAAATTATAAGCTAACGGAATATAATTAAAGGGTTGAGTAAGCTCGGAAATAGCATGAATCATCAACAAGAGAGACAGTTCGACTACGTTAAAATTGGCATTGCTTCCCCCGATCGTATTCGAGAATGGGGACAAAGAACACTACCTAACGGTATTGTGGTAGGAGAAGTAACCACTCCAGAAACCATTAACTATCGTACCCAAAAACCAGAAATGGACGGGTTATTTTGTGAGAAAATTTTTGGTCCTTCCAAAGATTGGGAGTGTTGGTGTGGAAAATATAAAAGAGTGCGTCACAGAGGTATCGTCTGTGAGCGTTGTGGTGTCGAAGTAACCGAGTCGAGAGTTCGTCGTCATCGTATGGGTTATATTAAACTAGCCGCTCCTGTCACCCATGTATGGTATTTAAAAGGTATTCCCAGCTACCTGAGTATCTTGTTAGATATGCCTTTGCGGGATGTAGAGCAAGTGGTATATTTCAACTCTCATGTAGTTCTTGATCCGGGTAATGCGACAAACTTGAGCTATCGTCAATTACTATCGGAAGATCAGTGGATTGAAATTGAAGAACAAATTTATGCCGAAGATTCTCAGTTAGAAGGCATTGAAGTCGGTATTGGTGCAGAAGCGGTTGAACGTCTTTTACAAGAAATACAACTAGAAGAAGAAGCGGAAAAATTAAGAGAAGAAATTGTTAAGAGTAAAGGGCAAAAAAGAGCGAAATTAATTAAAAGATTACGCTTAATTGATAATTTTATCGCAACAGGTTCTAAACCAGAATGGATGGTTTTAAGTGTTATTCCAGTGATTCCTCCTGATTTGCGCCCGATGGTACAGTTAGATGGTGGACGTTTTGCTACTTCTGACTTGAATGATTTATATCGTCGTGTTATTAACAGAAATAATCGTTTAAATCGTTTACAGGAAATTCTTGCTCCTGAAATTATTATCCGTAACGAAAAACGGATGTTACAAGAAGCCGTGGACGCTTTAATTGATAACGGCAGACGAGGAAGAACGGTTGTTGGTGGTAATAGTCGCCCCCTCAAATCTCTTTCTGATATTATCGAAGGTAAACAAGGACGTTTCCGTCAAAACTTACTCGGTAAACGGGTTGACTACTCTGGACGTTCGGTAATTGTAGTCGGTCCTAATTTGGAGATATACCAATGTGGTTTACCCCGTGAAATGGCGATCGAGCTTTTCCAACCCTTTGTGATTAACCGTTTAATCCGTTTAGGTATTGTGAATAATATCAAGGCGGCGAAAAAACTGATTCAAAAAGCTGATCCAAGTATTTGGAAAGTATTAGAAGAAGTTATCGCAGGACACCCCGTATTGTTAAACCGTGCGCCCACCTTACACCGTCTCGGTATTCAGGCTTTTGAACCTGTGTTAGTAGAAGGTAGAGCAATTCAGTTACATCCTTTAGTTTGTCCTCCTTTCAACGCTGACTTTGACGGAGATCAAATGGCGGTACACGTTCCTCTTTCGATCGAAGCACAATCGGAAGCTAGATTATTAATGATGGCTTGTCATAATATTTTATCTCCTGCTACAGGAAAACCCATTATTGCACCATCTCAAGACATGGTTTTAGGTTGTTATTACCTAACCGCCGAAAATCCTGCCGCTGTCAAAGGTAAGGATACTTATTACGCCAATCTGGATGATGCTTTACGCGCCTATGAACAAGGTTTAGTGGATTTACACGCCTATATCTGGGTACGTTTTGAAGGAGAAGTAGATGGAGGAAAGGGTAGTAATGAACTCATTAAAGAAGAAACTTTAAGCGATGGTAGTGTTTGGAAATACTATCAAGGACATAAAGTAAGAGAAACTGCCGACGGTGAACAAATTGCCCAATATGTCCACACCACCCCCGGAAGAATCATCTATAATAAAACCATTATTGATGCCTTAGATTTCGATTTAGTTTAATTCCTGAGATTCCCACAGTTTGTTTTCTCCGAAAATATTAAACAAGTGTGGGGAAATTCTTAGGGAGGTGTTATAATTTCTGCGTAATTTAGATTAGTGAATTATGAGTCCATCTAGCTTTTTCCAATTTATTGTTGGTTTCTTTTTAGGTATTATCTTATTTGGTGCTGGAATCGCCGGAGGGGCTTATTTTTTCTTAACCAGTGTAGCGACAAATCCCCCTAAACATTTGTTTACGGAAGAAAAATCTACCCCAGAAAAAAAAGTAACTCCTAAACCAGAGGAAGCTAAAAAAGAAGAATCCCCGAAACCAGAGGAAGCCAAAAAAGAAGATTCTCCTTCGGAGACAGAAAAATTACCTGCTGGAGCATATAAGGCAAAGGTTACATGGTCAACAGGCTTAAGTTTAAGGGCTGAACCTAATACCAGTGCGGAAAGAGTAGGAGGAGTAGGTTACAATGCTGAAATTATTATTTTAAGCACCAGTGACGATAAACAATGGCAAAAAGTCCGTCTTCCTAATAGTGGGGAAGAAGGTTGGGTTAAGTCGGGTAACGTAGAAAAAATCAATGAATAAAGGTTTATAAAGTAACGTTAGGGAAAAGATAACGAGCTAAATTATCCAGACGCTTACTAATACCACTTACCTTTTCATCAAGTCGCCCAATATCTGTTTTTATCTCTGTTTTAAAGTCTGACAATTCTTTTGAAACTTGATCTATTTTGCCTTCTAACTTGTCCATTTTTGCCTCAAGTCTTAATAAGACATCAGCAATATTAACTTCGATAATCTGATTCATTTTTTCCGCCTGAATTTGCTTTAATTTTAACTTTTGATATAGATAGCATCAATAACGATCGAGCCATTAATAAAACTTACTATTATAAACATAAATCTAAAAGTTGACTTACGGTTAATTTTGTGATGGGATCAATCCATTGGGGTGCTATTTCCGCTAAAGGTATTAACACAAAAAGCCTTTCTCTCATTCTGGGATGAGGTATTTCTAATTTATCAGTTTTCATCACTACATCATTATAAAAAATTATATCTAAATCTAAAGTTCTAGCCCCCCATCTTTCTTTTCTTTCTCGTCCAAATTCCTGTTCGATCGAGCCTAAGTACATTAATAATTCTTGGGGTGAATAACTGGTTTTGATGACGATACAACCGTTTAAATAATCAGGCTGGGGGGGACCCATCGGCTTGGTTTTATGCCATGTAGAACGCAAAATAACCTCAATTCCTTCACTATTTACTAGTCTATTCACGCTGTCGTTGAGAATACTTAAACTGTCTCCTAAATTACTTCCCAAGGCAATGGCACAATAATTTTTCTCTTTGTTAGGTTCGATCGAACTATTCATACTCAATATATAGTAAACAAGAAAATAATTTTATCTTGATGAGGGTAAAAAATTAAAAATGAGATTTATTATGAAGATTATAACTAAATGCTTTTATAACTAATTATCCAAATTTGATATAATCCATAATTATTAATTAAATTCGATCGAAATGAGTAATCCATTTATCGTGTTAGCAGGTAGATATAAAATCAAGCCCGAAAAAAGAGAAAGATTTTTAGAATTAGCCATGGCAGGACTTGAACCAACTCGTCAAGAATCTGGTAATATCAGTTATGCTTTTTTTGAAGAAGTGGGTATTCCTAACTCCTTTCTTTATTTTGAAGAATGGGAAAATAAGGAAGCCTTAATGTCTCATTTAAAACAACCTTATATTATCCCTTTATTAGATGAATTTGCTGATTTAATCGAAACTACTGCGGATATAAAAATTTATGATGTAGCCCATTATTCTACGGGTTTAAATTAATTTTTATCCAGTAAAATTTAGCTTGAATTTAGTCTAATAATTTTAAGATTTATTGTAAATAGTCAATCGATCGAGCTTTTGAGAGAACAAATTTTGAAAAGAAGATTGTCTTTCTTGTACTGTTTCAGGTCCAAAATTCCACAAACTTTCATAAAAGAAAAAACTCACTCCAGAAAAATCTTTTTCCCTTGTAGAATTAACCTGTTCATTAATTAAATCAAAGCCGATCGATCGACCTTTTAAACCAGATAAAATACCGATAGCTGTGGGAATATGATCTTTAGCTAATTGTAAATCTTTTTGAGCTAATTCTCTATTAAAAGAATCCATATTATTACGGTAAATTTGGACAATTAATTCCTCAATTAAACCCTTTCTTTCCCACTTTGCCCAATCCATTAAAAACTCATTTTTAGAAAATTCTTGAGGGTTAGGGGATACCGATACAATTACATTATTTTTTACCTTTTTAATTAAGTGAAATAAAGTCTCCATATAATTAGTAATTTTGTCTGCTCTCCACTGTACCCACTCAGGATTTTTTTTGTCTAAAGGCGGTAATTTTCCATTGTGTTCTTGACGATATAATCCGACAGTATAATCATCATAGCCAAACTCCGAAGGATAACCAAAATGATCATCAACTTGGATACCATCAATATCATATTTAGTCACAATTTCTAAGATTAAATCGGAGATAAAACTTTGTACTTGAGGATTAAGAGGATTTAACCACACTCTTTCATGGACATTTCCTTCTAACCAAATAGTACTGCCATCAGGTCTTTTTGTTAACCATTCGGGATGAAGTTTCGCTAATTGTGAATCCGCAGGCGCCATAAATCCAAACTCAAACCAAGGAATCACCGCCATTTTTTTATCGTGGGCTTCGGTGATAATTTCTGCTAATAAATCTCGGTTTTGTAATCCTTCTGTGGGATCAATTTTGATTCCTGTGATATTTTTTGCCACTTGACTAGGATATAAGGTATAACCCCAATTCCATACCGCAGGATATACGGTATTAAAATTTAATTGGTGTAAAGTTTCGATCGAACTTTTGGTTTTTTCCTGAGAAAATAAAACATCACTATCAATATTGGTTAACCAAACCCCTCGAATTTCCCTATTTTTTAGGGATTGACTGTGGGAAAATTGACTGAAGCTATAAATAAAAATACAAGTAACAAAAAACAGAAAAATTAATCGCAGGAATTTCATAGTAATAATTGAGGATGCAGAATTAAAACATCATAACTATAGCAATTAATCAATAAAATGAAGGATTTACCCATAATGGGAACAATTGAAAATAAATTGAATCTATATAACAAACTCGATCGAATTGATCGAGATTATTCAAACCTTAAATATAATTAAATAAAAATTATGAAAATTACAAAAAATACTGCTCTTACTCTCATTACAGGCTCTATGTTAGGCGGATTTATGAGTTTTGCTCCTCCCAGTCAAGCGCAATCAGTTCAATTTCAATGTGGTGCAGATTATCAAGATATTCCTACAACCTATGTGGAAACTCAAGGAGGAGTTGTCGAAATTTTTAAATGGAGAAGTACCTATTTTCAAGGACCCTATACTCCCGTACAAAGATGTTTAGAAGTTACCCAAAGAATGAATCAATTTCAACCTGATTATTTAGTCACGGGACGAGTTAATAATTATAACGTTATTTGTGCTGGTATGAGTTGCGATCAAAATGGTCGTAATATTCTCTTAACTTTACGCCCTGATCAAAATCCAGCTCAAGTACTACAAGAAATTGATAACACCAGAGACGGTGCAGGAGGTCCCTCTATGCAGTTCAATGGTTCTTCTAACATACTCAATAACTTTAAAAGAAGTAATCTAAGCAGAACCTCAGATGGTTCTTTAGCCCTCAACTTAACCCGACATATTCAAACAGCTCCTAAACTTCAAAACAATTTCTCACAAAATCTTGGCACTGACAACAAAAACACAAATATACCTAGTGTTTCTCCCGCTCCAACTGTTTCTCCTGCCCCAACTGTTTCCCCAGCTCCTAGTGTTTCCCCTGTGCCTTCTGTGTCTCCCGTTCCTTCTGTGACAATTCCTCAGATTAATATTCCCACCGTAACACCTACTACATTACCTCGTAGAGCATGGTAAGCATAGTACTAAGTAGAGGATTAGGGAGCTAATTGTTAATTGTTGTGACGATCGATCAAAAAAATAATGAAAAAAATAGTGAAAACGGGGTTATTTGGTTTAATTTGTTTTGGGAGTGGTATTTTTACTCAATATCTTCTCCCAGTTCAAAGTATTGACACACAAATTGAATGTCAAGAAATCCCTGTTTCCCAATACGATCAAACAAAGACTATAACTCTAAATTCCGATTCTAATATAGATACTTCTATGGAGTTTAAAGAAGAAGAAATTAAAGGCTATGCCCAACGAATTACCGTTAAAGTATTATCGGGAGAAAATTCAGGTTCGGGCATTATTATCGATCGAAAAAATAACACTTATCGAGTATTAACTAACGATCATGTTTTACTATTTGGTAAGCAAAATAATGCGTATAAAATTAAAACTTCAGACGGTAAAATTCACTTAGCAAAAAAAGTTAATAATTATAATTTTCAAAACTATGATCTAGGAATTTTAGAGTTTACCACCCTAAATCATTATCAAGTTGCAGAACTTTCTAAAGTTCCATTTCCCTCGATCGATGAGGTCGTTTATGGAGCAGGTTTTATCTATACATCAAGTAATAATTTAGAGAATGAGACATTAACTTTTACCACTGGAAAAATTAATTTAATCAGTGATTTATCTTTTCGAGGCGGTTATCAAATTGGCTATAGTAATGATATAAAAAAAGGCATGAGTGGAGGTCCTTTATTAAACTCAAAAGGACAAATTATTGGTATTAATGGCAGACATAAATATCCCGCTTGGGGTAATCCTTATATATTTGAAGATGGCTCGATGGCAAACCCACAAAAAAAAGCAGAAATGAGTCATTCCAGTTGGGCAATTCCCATTGCCAGTTTTCTCAAATTTGCCCCAGAATTAGCCGATAAATTCTGAAAATTAGTTTTTTCTAAGTCAACATAACAACAATACCCTAGATCAAATCAACTGCTTGATCAAAATATTTTTTCACCTGAGTTCGAGATTAAAAACCTTTTAAAATAAGGGTTATTGAGTAATAACTGTTCAAATTTTAGTCAAAGAAAATAATTAAACAAAAGTAAATAATTGCCAAAAATGAATTTTACATAAGTTTAAATCAATTTTTACTACTATCTCCTGTCTCCTATCTCCTATCTCCTACCCTTATCTAAAATTTTATGGTTCACTCAGGTTTTTTCAGTAACTCCTATTTACAAATCTTTACCTTGAGAGCAAAATATTGTAAACTACCATAATAAAAAAATTATTGATTCAGATTTTGCAAAAGGAGCTTATAACAACAATGCAGTCGGTTTCACCTGTGTTGACATCAGTACCCAGAGAATATCTTAAAGCACCGGGAGGTTTTAATCCTAACGTGCTAATGTTTATTACTGCTATCTTATTAATTACATTTTCCACCATTGGTTATTTTTTATGGGGATGGGTGGATTGGGTATGTTTTTGTGCCAATGTCTTAGCTTTACATATGTCGGGAACAGTTATTCATGATGCTTCCCATAATAGCGCCCATAGCGATCGAATTATCAACTCTATTCTCGGTCATGGTAGCGCCTTAATGTTAGGTTTTGCCTTCCCCGTATTTACCAGGGTTCATTTACAACATCATGCAAACGTAAATGATCCAGAAAACGATCCTGATCATTTTGTGTCCACAGGAGGCCCTTTATGGATGATTGCCGCTAGGTTTTTCTATCATGAGATTTTTTTCTTTAAGAGAAAATTATGGCGTAAATATGAGCTTTTAGAGTGGTTTTTAAGTCGAGCCTTTCTTTTTACGGTGGTTTTTTTAGGTATTCACTACGGTTTTATCGGTTATGTGATGAATTTTTGGTTTGTACCTGCTTTAGTAGTAGGTATTGCATTAGGTTTATTTTTTGACTATTTGCCCCATCGTCCTTTTAAAGAGCGCGATCGATGGAAAAATGCTAGAGTATATCCGGGTAAAGTCTTAAATCTCCTAATTTTCGGACAGAATTATCACTTAATTCATCATTTATGGCCTTCTATTCCTTGGTATAAATATGAACCTGCCTATTATGCTACCAAATCTTTATTAGATGAGAAAGGATGTGATCAATCTTTAGACTTACTTAAGGGTAAAAACTTTTGGAGTTTTATGTATGATCTCTTTTTAGGGATTAGATTACACGAAAAACATTAATCAAAACAGAGAGGAGATAGGAGATATTAAGTCGAAATTTCCCTACCTCGTCAGTCACCTTAATTTTATATAATAAGAATAGAATTGCACATCAAGAGGTAAAAATGGGATTTTTTGATTCTGAGGTAGTACAACAAGAAGCAAAGCAATTATTTGAAGATTATCAGTCACTGACTCAATTAGGTAGTGAATTTGGCAAGTTCGATCGAGAAGGCAAAAAAATTTTTATTGATAAAATGGAAGATATGATGGAAAGGTATCGTATCTTCATGAAAAGATTTGAATTATCAGAGGATTTTATGGCTAAAATGACGATCGAACAATTAAAAACCCAATTAAGTCAATTTGGTACAACTCCTGAGCAAATGTTTCAGCAAATGCACTTAACCTTAGAAAGAATGAAAAAAGAAATTTAAACCATAGCCTTACTTAGCGACTTTTAAGATAAACAATGGCATGGTGGGGAATCAAAAATTTTTCTTTACTACTGTTAGATAAACAAATACAATTTTGATCTTGCCATAAAATAACACCATCTAAGGTTAGACTTGTACTTAAAGCTATCTCTACAGAAGTTTTGTTTTTGATAAAAGTTTGTATTTGTCGTACACTAGGAAAGCCTGTATTAAATACGGTCATATTGATTATTTATTATTAATTCTGATTTTATGATGAAGTTTACCAAATATCATGGCTTAGGCAATGATTTTATTTTAATTGATAATTTAGCTACGGCTGAACCTTTGATTTCTCCCCAAGAAGCCGTTAAATTGTGCCATCGAAATTTTGGCATTGGTGCCGATGGAGTCATATTTGTTTTACCCGGTACAGACGATACTGATTATACCATGAGAATCTTTAACAGTGACGGCTCAGAGCCTGAAATGTGTGGTAATGGTATTCGTTGTTTTGCTCAGTTTATCACAGAATTAGAAGGACAAGAAGTCATCGGCAAAACCTACAAAATCAACACCTTAGCAGGTTTAATTTGCCCTACTATTCAAGGCAACGGGCAAGTTAGAGTGGATATGGGGCAACCTCAGTTAAAACCTTCACAAATCCCCACTACTTTAGCAGAGAAAGAAGATAAGGTGATTAATCAATCCTTGGTAGTGGATGGTAAAGAATATTTTGTTAGTTGTGTCAGTATGGGCAATCCTCATTGTTTAGTCTTTGTGGATGATGTTGCCTCCATTGATTTAACCACCATAGGTACTTTATTTGAAAATAATAGCGTCTTTCCCCAAAAAACCAACACAGAATTTATTGAAGTAGTCAATTCTAATTATGTAAAAATGCGAGTCTGGGAAAGAGGTGCAGGAATCACCCTCGCTTGTGGTACGGGAGCTTGTGCTACTGTGGTGGCTGGAGTCTTAAATAATAAGTGCGATCGAACTACTACTGTGGAATTACCCGGCGGATGTTTAGAGATAGAATGGTCAGATAAAGACAATCATATATACATGACAGGTCCTGCTACGAAAGTTTTTTCAGGTACTTTTAACCCTTAAAAGCCAGAATAGGGGGAGTTGTTTTGAGTATGACATTTTTATTTTTTTATAGGTAATTATGTTAACCTAATACAATACAAACTACTTTATACCCCTTTCCATGACAGACAACCATCAAGATAACCTCGAAAAATTTATTACCTTTTGTCAACAACATATAACTGGACAAGAAAGGAAAGAAGCGCAGATATTCTTAGATAGATTTTTTCAGGCTTTCGGTTATGATGGTGCATTGGAAGCTGGGGCAAAATACGAAGAAGCTATTAAAAAGGGTAGCAAAAAGAAAAATACTGGTTTTGCTGATTTAGTCTGGAAACCTAAGCTACTGATTGAGATGAAAAAGCGAGGGGAGGACTTATCGAAACATTATGCCCAAGCCTTCGAGTATTGGTCAAGCTTAGTGCCAAATCGTCCTCGTTATGTGATATTATGCAACTTTGATGAATTTTGGATTTTTGACTTTGACTTACAATTAGATGAACCTGTAGATACAGTTTCGATCGAAGACTTAGGCAAACGCTACTCCGCCTTTAACTTCATGGCAAGGGTAGAAAGTAAACCCATCTTTAATAACAATCAAGTTGACGTTACCGAAAAAGCAGGGAGACGACTAGGGGAATTATTCCAAATCCTGCAACAAAGACTTAATTTTCGCCCCCCTACCCCCAATTCTGGGGGAGTGACAACGGAAAAAGTCCCCACTCTTGGGGATTTAGGGGCAAATCAAACCCTCAAAATCCAACGCTTTATCCTCCAATGCGTCTTGGCAATGTTTGCCGAAGATAGGGGATTATTACCCGATAGTCTCTTTATCCGTTGCGTGGAAGAATGCTTAGAAGGCGCTAACAGTTACGATGTCTTAGGGGGTTTATTCCGTGAAATGAATAACAAAGGAGTCACTCCTACAGGTAAATATCAAGGAGTGGAATACTTTAACGGCGGTTTATTTGCCACAGTGGAAGCCATTGAGTTAACCAAGCCAGAGTTAGAAATCCTCGAAACCGTTGCCAAGCAAGACTGGAGTAAAATTCGCCCTGCCATCTTTGGAAATATTTTTGAAGGCACAGTCAACGCCAAAGAGAGACATAGCTACGGAATGCACTATACCTCCGAAGCGGATATTATGAAAATTGTGCGCCCTACCATTAGTAAATATTGGGAGGATTTAATAGACAGTGCAAATACTGTTAAAGATTTAACTAATTTACAACTCCAATTACAAGAATATAAAATATTCGATCCTGCTTGTGGTAGTGGAAATTTTCTCTACGTTGCCTATCAAGAATTAAAGAGAATTGAACAGTTATTATTAGACAAAATTAAGGATAAAACTAAGGGTAACAATCAACAAATTAATATGAGTTTTGTGACTCCAAATCAGTTTTATGGTATGGATATAAACCCCTTTGCAGTAGAGTTAGCAAAAGTTACTTTAATGATAGCCCGAAAAGTTGCGATCGACAAGTTTAATTTAACCGAACCTGCGTTACCTTTAGACAGTTTAGATAATAACATAATTTGTACAGATGCTTTATTTAGTGACTGGATAAAAGCCGATGCAATTATCGGAAATCCTCCCCTTTTTAGGAGGAAAACACATGAGATTAAATTTAAGCGATGAATATGTAGAGAAAATATTTAGTAAGTTTAATGATGTTAAAGATTCAGTGGATTTTTGTAGTTATTGGTTTAGAATTGCCCATGATAATTTAACAGAAAATGGCAGGGCGGGATTAGTAGCGACTAACTCTATTTCTCAGGGAAAAAGCCGTAAAGTCTCCCTCGATTATATTATGCAAAATAAGGGCTATATTCACGAGGCAATTTCTACTCAAGAATGGTCAGGGGAGGCAAATGTTCATGTTAGTATTGTTAATTGGTGTAAAATTATTCCTAATAGTTATATCTTAGATAATTATTCAGTAAATAGTATTAATTCCTCTCTCACTTCGGAAATAGATGTTACTCAAGCTAAAAAATTAAAGATAAATCAAAATATCTGTTTTCAAGGAGTTTTACCCGTAGGAAAAGGCTTTATTATTACTGAAAAACAAGCTCAAGAATTTATCGCCAAAGATAGTAAAAATAAAGAAGTAATTAAACTATTTTCTATGGGAAATAATTTAGCAAGTAATCCTCATGGAAAACCTGATAGATGGATTATTGATTTTAATGATTTAAGTCTTGAATCTGCTAGTGATTATAAGTTACCTTTTCAGTATATTCAAGAAAATGTTAAGCCTGAAAGGTTGAATAATAGAGCAAAAAGAGCGAGAGAAATTTGGTGGCAATTATTCGCACCTCGCCCTAATTTAAGAAAGGCTATTAAAGATTTATCCATGTGTTTTGCTGTGCCTAGAGTGTCTAAATGGGCGATATTTATTCCTTTTAAAACTGAATGGTTAGCAGGTGATTTAAACTGTATTGTTGCTTCCGATGATTTTTATATATTAGGTATTTTAACCTCAAAAATCCATCGTATTTGGGTTAAGGCTCAATCATCAACTTTAGAAGATAGAACAAGATATACTAATACTACTTGTTTTGAAACATTCCCATTTCCGATCCCCCCTAACCCCCCTTATCAAGGGGGGAATAAGATGGAAAAAGAGCATTTAAAAGGGGGGAATAAGACAGAAAAAGAGCCTTATCAAGAGGAGAATAATACGGAAAAAGTCCCCTTTAGTAAGGGGGATTTAGGGGGATCAAATTTTCTTAGTAAGGGCGAGGGGAGTAATAAAATTGTGCAACAAATAAGGGATAAAATGATGGAATTACACGATTATAGAACAGAACAAATGAATAAAAAACAATGGGGAATTACTCAGTTATATAATGTCTTTTTTCATGAGTCTAATAGTAAATTATATCAGCTTCATCAACAGTTAGATAAGTTAGTAATGAAAGCCTATAATTTCGATGAAAATGAGGATATTTTAGAGCAATTATTAAACTTAAATTTAGCTATTTCTGAAAGAGAAAATTAGAGAAAAATGTCATACTGAGTAAAACGTAGTAAAGCGAAAGTATCTTGGAGATTGCTTCGTACCTCGCAATGACAGTTAATTATTATCTTTATTAGTAACTTTTAAAATTGTACGATAAATCGGTTCTCCTTTGTTTATGGTAGCGATTTCTCTTTCTGTCATCACTTCTAAAGGGTTTTGACTAATCCAAATTTCTGATTTTAAGGGAGAAAAATGAGGATTTTCGAGAAATCGATCGAGCATTTCTTGGGCTACTTCTTTGATGTCTGATTGTAAAAATACTTGTCCTTTTGGAGATAGAAATTGAGCTAAAATTTCTACTATTTCAGATTGCACAACTCTCCTTTTTTGATGCTTTTTCTTAAACCAAGGATCAGGAAATTGTATAGTAACTAATTCTAAACTATTAGGGGGTAAAGAAGCTAATAAATTTGTTAAAGAATGATTGATATTACCAAATACATAATAAAGATTTGTCAAATTATATTCGTCTTTTATATCATTGGCTTCCGTGACTAAAGCCTCCCGAATTTCTACCCCTAAATAATTTCTCTGGGGATTTTCCTGCGCCATTTGTAATAAAAAACGCCCCCTAGCACAACCTAAATCGAGATGAAAGGGTAAAGATAGATTAGAATATACTTGACTCCAATCTGGGATAAAGATTGATTGTTGATACCTGTTACTTAATGGATTGACGTGTTGACGCACTCTCACTCTTGCCAATGGGTTATCCCTCCTTGTTTATTAGTTGATTTGAACTATGAATATACGTTTTGCCATCGCCAGTGATTTACATATAGCTTTACCTGAAACCATAGATAATAATGCTAACCGTTTTCACTTAACCCAATTCAGCATACCAGCCTTAGAAGTAGTTTTACAACATTTAAACACCCTTAATCTGGATTTTTTGTTATTGCCGGGAGATTTAACTCAAGATGGAGAAATAGTTAATCATCAATGGTTAAAAGCAAAACTAGAGACTTTATCCTATCCTGTTTATGTGATACCGGGTAATCATGATGTGCCTAGTTTAAAGGGTAACAAAAGTTCGATCGCCTTTCAAGATTTTCCTTACTATTATCAAAAATTTGGCTATGAAAACCCTGAGAGTTTCGACTATACTTGTGCCTTAGGGGAAGGATTGCAGTTAGTGGCGTTAAACTCTAATCATTTTGAGGAGGAAGGGAGGCAGTTGGGTTGTTTAACGGAAAATCAATTTATCTGGTTAGAAGATACCTTGAGTCAACTTACGGATAAGTTAGTTTTTGTGATGATTCATCATAACGTGATTGAGCATTTACCTGATCAATCTAACCATGTGTTGGGGTGTCGGTATATGTTAGATAATGCTTCTCGACTGTTGGAAATTTTGGACAAATATCAAGTTAAGTTTATCTTTACTGGACATTTACACATTCAAGATATTTCTACCTATAAGGGCATTTATGAAATTACCACTGGTTCATTAATTACCTATCCTCATCCTTACCGTATCTTAGAATTGAAGGATAATCAACTTTCGATCGAATCCCATCATATCACCCAACTGCCAGACATGGAAAATTTAGCCGATTTTTCTAAACAGTGGACAGCAGATCGATCGTTTCCCTTTATGATAAAAATGTTAACTTGCCCTCCCCTTAATTTACCCTTGACAGAAGCGCAAAAATACGCACCTCTATTAAAAAATTTATGGGCAGACATAGCGCATGGAGACAAGACTTTTGATTTTCCCCAATTACCACCCCATGTAAATCAATATTTTAAGTTATTTGGTGCGATTGATGATGAAGGAAAACCCCAAGCCATTGACAATAAAAATCTGATCAGATTAGGATAATTTAACTATAGTAGTCGCCATGATGGGATTGACATTTTGAGATTCTTCCTTTCAGTCAGAATGATAATTAATATCTTTAAAAGATGTACTAAATCCTGTCTCCTAATTAAATGTTTTTCATTCTAGCACTACTTCTCGATCGAACTGGAGGAGTTTTCAAGGGTTGATTTTCCATAGGTTGATCTTGTTTTTGTTTCGCTTTAGCCGCACTACGGCGTAACGCTTGTAAACGCTCCTCATATTTTTTCCGTTGACTACGATTCGGAGTTTGTTCAATAAGAGTTTTAAATGCACTACCTAAACTTTGATAAGCATTTTTCATAGAATAACCAAAACGAGTAGCAATAATAATCGCTTTTTCGTCAGCTTCGATGGCATCTCGCAGATTTTTCTCACCATTGTTTTTTTGCCAGAGACGATAACCAGAAATACTACACAAACCCAAAGCTAACAATAACAATAAACCATCTTGTACCCACAACTCGCCTACAGCACCACCCAAACCAATCGCCAACGCTGCCATTTCCCAACCTTCTCTGGGAATAGTATCATTCTGAACACGAGCTACTTCATGCCAAAACATCAAATTACGTTGATCAATAGCGAGATTTTCCCATTTTGTCAAATCAATTTGAATCTCAATCTCATCTTTACCTAATTCTTCCGTACGGATTAAAGGAGGATTAACTTCTGTGGACGCTTCAATCATAACCCAACTTTGCAACTCTGGGGGAAGTAGAGTTTTGAGTCTTCTCAATTCATTCATTTCGGCTCTAGCGGAGGAAGTTGTATAAGATGTCATATAATTATTCTCAGTTGATCTCTATTTTTGATATGCTTAATTTTATTCTATGGTAGTCTTATTTAATTTTAGTTGACAATTTTAACATGGAACGTGGTTTATTATGGTTGCCTTTGCTAATAGTTTTTATTTGGTTAGCATGGACTGGTAAAAAAGAGTATCAAAAAGTTGAGGCTTATCAACTTTGGGCGCAACAATTCGACAATGCCAAGTATGATATTTATGCGGTTTTAGGAAAAAAAGGAGATTTAATTACATGGGGAAAACCGAGTAATAAGGGCATAATTAATGAAAGCACTTTTTCTTTAAATAATATCACTAAAATGAATGTAACTGTTAAAAATCAAGTGATTGATCTCGATCGAGTCCCTGATAATGGAGAGGGAAATTTACAATTTATTTTAACAGATAATGAGGTAATAAATATACCTTTTACAGATATTAATTTAGCGATTAAATGGCTTACTTATTTAAACAAATTTCTTGATTAAAATAGAGAGTTCGATCGACTTTCACAGACAATAATTTTGTATAACTTTATCTATACAAAAATTTAAAATCTTGATTTTTCGATCTTTAACCTAAAACCTAAAACCTAAAACCTATCGCCTCCCCTCATCAAAATACTATGAAGCAACGCCTAATTAATTTTTAAATGGTTCTAAAGGTGATAAACTAATTGTTGATAAGATAATGTGGCGATGCAAAAATCATTAAATCTAAGTTTTGATGCCACAAAATAGTGTAATCACAATAATTTAATTCATCATCATCAGTGATGTTAATTAGAGTTGAATCTGCTAGTTTTTATTTTATCTTATTCAAAATCATGATTAATAGACACGAGTGCAAAATAAAAAGTAAAATCTATTTTAGGGTGGAAAACATAAATTTCTTAACTTATTAGTTATTACTCATTACTCGACTTCTGCAAGAAGTCTAATGTCTTTTTTACATTATCAAAAAATCTATAATAGCAATCCTAAATCATTACTTTTAGGGAATTGTTAGAACAAAATAACTAGGTAAAACTAAATTAAATACTTTTATAAATCTAAATTAATTTATTAATCCTTTTTTCAATATATTTTAAAATCATTAATTTTAGTAGATAAAATATGTCAACTTTACATGGTAGTTTTTTAGTAAAAAATGAAGAAAAGTATTTTTTTATTTGGAGTGAAGCATGGAAACAATTAGAAAAAGAAAAGTATGATTTAGAAGCAGAATATTTATATCTTTATCCTTTTTTAGTAGATAAACCTAATGATTTATATTTAATCTTAAAAGAGTATAATTATCATAATATTTGTAAAGAATATCTCGATCGATTGGATACAATTTGGCAATGGGAAATGGTGCTATTTCCCTCTCAGAAAAAGCCTAAATCTAAAACTGTTATTCCCTTACTTTACGAGCATTTTGTTACCATTACTAATAAATTAAGTACTGTTATTTTATATCCTTGGGAAGTAGGAGGATTTAAACTTAATATTGAACAATTATTAAACTTTTTAGAGAAATTACCTTTAAGTAAAGTCGAATATATTGGTTGTGATTTAAGATTTTGGAGTCATATTTATCGTTGGAGTTTAGACTTAATTTGTCGCCGTAAATTTTTACCCGGTATTGATGAAAAAAATAATAGTTTTTGGCAACCTTTATTAGATAGTAATATTGATCAAAGTCGTCTAGCTCATTTTATTCGATCGATGCCCTCTATGAATCGATGTTATGTAGAATCAGAAGACGATCCCATTATACCCCAACAAGAGTTAATTTTAGATTTTTTACAAACAATTTTAGATGCTCAAATTCGTAAATTATTAGGTAATATTCCCCTTAATAATAATAACGATGTTTTTATTCAATCATGGTTAGAATCTTTAAATAGTAATGAAAAACATATCTCTAATTTAACTCCTTTAGACAGTAAAAGATTAAAAACAGCTTTTGATAACTGGACATTACCCATTCAAGATAACTTAATTACTTCAGACTTTCAATTAGTAAAAAAACAATACCGAATTTGTTTTAAATTGCAACCTCCAACAGGCACAAATCAAGTCGATAACTATGATAATTGGCGTTTAAATTATTACTTACAAGCCATAGATAATCCTGATGTTTTAATTCCCACAGAAAAAATTTGGCAAAACTCCCATCCTGATTTACACATTGACGATCGAATCATTGAAAATCCTCAAGAAATTATCTTAAAAGGCTTAGGATTAGCTTGTAGATTTTATGAACCCATAGCAGAAAGTTTAGCAGAATCAATGCCCAATTTTTGTAAATTAAATGCCATTTCTGCCTATCAATTTATTCGTAGCGTGGCATGGCAATTACAAGATAATGGTTTAGGAGTTATTTTACCAGATGGTTTAAATAGTGGAGTCGATGAAAAACGTTTAGGAGTAAAAATTGAGGCAAAAGTTAACATTAAAAAAGGAGAAAGATTAAACTTAAATACCCTTTTAAATTACAACTTAAAAGTAGCCGTAGGAGACAAAACTTTAACCAAAAAAGAATTTCAAAATTTGTTGGCACAAAAATCTCCCCTTGTGGAAATTGATGGGCAGTGGTTAGCCTTACAACCTGCCGATGTTAAAGCAGCCGAAGACATTTTAAATCAAGCAGAAAATAACATTAATTTAACCGTTGAAGATGCTTTAAGGTTAAGTAGTGGTAATGGAGAGACGATCGCAAAATTACCCGTTGTTGCCTTTGAAAGTAGTGGTGCATTAGCTGATTTAATTAACAGTATTAATGATAATCAAAAAATTAATATTTTACCCACTCCAAAAACCTTTGAAGGTACATTAAGGGAATATCAAAAAGCAGGTTTTAGCTGGTTATATTTCCTCGAAAAATGGAATTTAGGGGCTTGTTTAGCCGATGATATGGGACTAGGTAAAACCATTCAATTAATTGCTTTTTTACTTACCTTAAAAGAAGAAAAATCTTTAACAAAACCTAGCATTATTACCTGCCCTACTTCAGTACTAAATAACTGGGAAAGAGAGATCAAAAAATTTGCACCATCTTTAAAAGTTATTATCCATCATGGAGAACAAAGAAGTAAAGAAAAAGAGTTTATTAAAGAAGCACAAAAAAACGATGTTATTATTACCAGTTATGCCCTTATTTACAGAGATTTTGACACTTTCAATAAAGTAGAATGGCAAGGAGTTATTCTCGATGAAGCGCAAAATATTAAGAATCCTCAAGCTAAACAAAGTAAGGCTGTAAGAGAATTAAAATCAGAATTTAGAATTGCTTTAACGGGTACTCCTGTAGAAAATCGTCTCTCAGAATTATGGTCAATTTTAGAGTTTTTGAACCCCGGTTATTTGGGTACACAACAGTTTTTCCAACGGCGTTTTACCATCCCCATTGAGAAATATGGTGATCAACATTCTTTACAAATATTACGATCGCTCGTGCAACCTTTTATATTGCGCCGTCTCAAAACAGACAAAACTATTATTCAAGATTTACCTGAAAAACAGGAAATGAATGTTTATTGTGGTTTATCAGGTGAACAAGCTCAATTATATCGAAATTTAGTGGATGAATCTTTAGAAAAAATCAATGAAAATACTGGCATTAAACGTCATGGATTAGTGTTAACTTTATTGATGAAATTAAAACAAGTTTGTAATCATCCCGCCCATTTATTAAAGGAAGAAAAGTTGGATTTTTCCCCTCGATCGGGTAAATTGTTACGGTTAGAGGAGATGTTAGAAGAAGTAGTAGCAGAGGGCGATCGAAGTCTAATATTTACTCAATTTGCAGAGTGGGGAAATCTATTACAGCCCTATTTAAAGCAAAAGCTAGGGGTAGAAGTACTGTTTTTGTCGGGAAGTACCAAAACCGAAAAACGTCAAGAAATGGTCGATCGATTCCAAAATGATCCCCAAGGACCACCGATTTTTATACTATCATTAAAAGCAGGAGGAACAGGCTTAAATTTAACTAAAGCAAATCATGTATTTCATTTCGATCGATGGTGGAATCCAGCCGTAGAAAATCAAGCAACCGATCGAGCTTTTCGCATCGGACAAAAACAAAATGTACAAGTCCATAAATTTATTTGTAGCGGAACATTAGAAGAAAAAATTAACGATATTTTAGAGAATAAAAAACAACTCGCAGAACAAACCATTAACACAGGAGAAGACTGGTTAACCGATTTGGACACAGATCAACTAAGAAACTTGTTAGTATTAGAAAGGAATGCAATCTTATAAAATGGAGAATGGAGAATGGAGAATGGAGAATTGAGAATTGAGAATTGAGAATGGAGAATTGAGAATTGAGAATTGAGAATTGAGAATTAACACCTCATCACTTTTTATCTCAAAAAGTCGAAAATAGGTTATAATGTTATGGCATTAACGGGATGTAGCGCAGCTTGGTAGCGCACTTCGTTCGGGACGAAGAAGCCGCAGGTTCAAATCCTGTCATCCCGATTTTGTTGTTGTACATTCAATAATTAAGTGCCGTTGTTCACACATTATTGTCGCTGTTTCACAAAATAATGTCGTAGTTTTTACAGTTGCTCTTGCAAAAATTAATTTGTTTTTAATCTTATTTTTGTTACAGCACTTTTCGATTGGGTAAACCACAGTCAGATATTGTGGGCGTTGAGCACCCTACATTTATAATTTAATTTGTGGTTCATTAATTTGAAAATTGGTACAATTAAAACACATTTGTGTGTTTGAACTGATTAGTTGACCTAAATTGTCACTAACTGAAACAATATATTGAATCAAAATAAATAAATGTTTGCACTTACTTTCCCGAACGAAGTGCGCCTTTCAATCTTACTCACACTTAAATCATATCATTTTCTAAAGGTAGATATGAAATAAAGTTTTGATATTTTTCAAAAGAACAGTATTGAAACTAATTGGCATGGTAAAAAGAGTTTTCTGTGTCTGTTTAAATTGAATCAACAGAAACAAAAGTATTCAAAAGGCACTGAAAAGTAAAAGAGGAAGACCCTTAGTACACTTTCAATCGACTAAACATCAATGAGAGTATTTAAACTCTATAATCCCAAATCAAAATAGCAATAACAGTCTAAGCTAAGTTTGAACAAACTTCCTAGACAATTAAACTGTGTGATAGGTTGTTCAAAATTAATGTGAAGTAAGATTCCTTCGGTGAAGAAGGTGATTCAGTAACCATCACTGTAGTCATCCACATCCTTATTAGAGGACTAAGCTCAGAAATAACCTTGTTCTTTGCTTTACTTCTTATTGCTGGGAGCGTACCTAACCGATAGAATATAAATAGCATTATCATTTTCTATCAATATTTCCTTTCTCTGAGCAAGGTTCAGAGATCGCAGCCTCAGAAGCGGACAGTTACTAGGGTCAGAAAGAATAACTATTGCTTAATAGTCAAACTAACCCACTTTTTTCACAGTGCAGAGGTTTTTGTCTAAACTATTAACTGATTTTGTTCTTAAAGAAGTTGAAAAAATCCAAAGAGGGGCAAGTTATCCCGCAATTAGAGATAGTGAGCTTAAGAATTTGGAAATTCCTCTTCCCCCACTAGAAGAACAGAAAAAAATAGCCCGTGTATTAACATTTATACAAGAGGCGATCGAAGAACAAGAAAGGGCGATCGCATTGACAACGGAACTCAAACAAAACTTAATGCAAAAACTCTTTACGGAAGGATTAAACAATGAACCGCAAAAAATGACTGAAATAGGTCTTATTCCCGAAAGTTGGGAGGTGATGAAATTTGAAGATTTTACCGTTTTACAAAGAGGAAAAGATTTAACCAAAGCAAATTTTAAAAACGGTAATATTCCCGTTGCTGCTTCTAGTGGTATTATCGGCTATCATAATATAGCAAATGTTAAAGATTCAGGTGTAACAGTTGGTAGAAGTGGCTCAGTTGGTAGTGTAAAGTATTATGATTCAGATTTTTGGGCTCACAATACAACTTTATTTGTAAAAGATTTCAAGGGGAATGATAAGAAATTTACAGCTTACTATTTAGAATTTTTAAATCTTTCTCGCTTTAAAACAGGAGCATCTGTTCCGACTTTAGATCGTAATTCCTTTAAAAAATTACCTATTAGTTTACCAAAAAAAATGGAGCAAATAGAAATTGCCAAAGTATTAGATTTAACTCAAGAGAAAATTGATTTTATATTAATGAAAAAAGAACAATTACAAGAGTTATTTAAAATATTATTACATCAATTAATGACTGCAAAAATAAGAGTTGATGAATTAGATTTAAGCGTTCTAACCCCCAAGTTTGAAGAAATAAAAGGGGGATGAGAAAAAATGCTAACCTTTGATGAACTTTGGGAAATTCTAATTAACCAAGATGAAAGCACAGAAATAGAAGCAAAAAAAGCCTCTGATATGGGTAAAAGTATTTTGGATACTATTAGTGCGTTTTCCAATGAATCGGGTTTAGGTGGAGGTTATTTATTATTAGGAATAAAATCAGCAGAAGATAGCCAAAATAACATTTATGAGATTGAAGGTTTAGCCGATCCTGATAAAATTCAAAGAGATTTAGCTTGTCAATGTCGAGAAGTTTTTAACATTCCTATTCGCCCTCAAATAGAAACGGTTACTAGAGAAGGAAAAATCGTTATCGTTGCCTTTATTCCCGAAGTTCAGCCCTCAGAAAAACCTGTTTATATTATTAAAAGAGGATTACCTAAAGGTGCATTTAGAAGGATCGGATCAACGGATCAAAAATGCACAGAACGAGATTTAGAATTATTCTATCAAGAAAGAAGTAATCAAACTTTTGACCAAACTCCTGTTAAAGATGCAAGTTTGGATGATTTTGAGTCACAGGCTATTGATGCTTATCGCCGTATTAGAAAACAAGTAAACCCCAATGCTAGTGAACTTAACTATAGCGATCGTGATTTATTAGATTCTTTATATGCCATAACCAAACATCCCAATCAAAAAGGAGAATATTGCCCTACTGTAGCAGGATTAATTTTATTTGGCAAAGAAATAGCCTTAAGAAAGCATTTTCCTTTACAGCGTGTTGATTATATTGTAGTTGAAGGAAAGGAATGGGTAGAGAATCCAGATAAACGTTATCAAAGTGTGATTGAAATTCGTCAGCCTTTATTATTGGCTATTCCCCGACTAACAGCTTTAGTTTTAAACGATTTACCTAAAGCCTTTAATCTTCCTGAAGATCAGATAAATCGGCAAGATATTCCTTTAATTCCTAGTGCGGTTATTAGAGAAGCTATTGTTAACGCTGTTATGCACAGGGATTATCGTATTCGTAGCCCAATTCAGATTATTCGATATTCAGATCGTTTAGAACTTCGTAACGCTGGTTATTCTTTAAAATCAATAGACGAATTAGATCAACCAAGTTCAAAAACTCGTAATGAAAAAATAGCTGAAACTCTCCATGAGTTAAATATAGCCGAAACTAAAGGATTTGGTATTAGAACTATGTTAGAAAATATGCGACAAGCAAATCTAACTATTCCTTTATTTGAATCAAGTAGAGAAAAAGACTCTTTTTGTCTTACTTTATTTACTCATCATTTTTTAGAGCAAGAAGATATTGACTGGTTAACTCAATTTAAATATCTTAACTTAAGTAAAGAAGAAACAAATGCTTTAGTTGTAATTAAAAAAACAGGTAAAATAAATAATTCAATTTATCGTTATGTTAATGATGTTGATATAAATAAAGCAAGTAAGCAATTAATAAAATTAAGGGATTTAGGTTTAATTAATCAAAATGGTAAAAGCATAGCCACTTATTACACCATCAAGCCTGAATTTTTATCGGGACAGTTAGAAAAACCTTATCAAGATAGTAGTACAGATAATCAAGACACTTTATCAGGACAGTCAGAAAAACCTTATCAGGAAGACAATACAGGCAATCAAGACACTTTATCAGGACAGTTAGAAAAACCTTATCAAGACAGTAGTACAAGTCAACAGGGACAGTTAACTCTTGATTTATTTCCGCCTCTAAGCAAAAAAAAACTTGAAGAAAGATTAAATAAAATTGGTAAACGAACCGAACCAGAGGAAATGAAAAGCCTAATATTGGAGTTGTGCAGAATAAAGCCTTATTCATCTAGTGAATTAGAAAAATTGTTAAAACGAAAGCGAAAATATTTATTAGAACAATATCTTAAGCCTTTAATTGATGACAAGTTACTAGAATACACTAACCCCAATAGTCCTAACGATCCTCATCAAACTTATCGCACAAAACAATAAATTATCTTTTTCTTCTCTAAATTATCTTTTTCTTCTCTCAAATATGCCTAAACCAACTGAACATAAAACCGTCCAAGATCGCATCTTAACCTATGCCCAAGAAATAGGTTGGAGATTTGTACCTCGTAAGGAAGCCGAAGCTAAAAGAGGTTTTAACACCCCTTTACCCCCAAGTTTGGGAAAACAAAAGGGCGTTGAAATTCAACAAAAAGCCCAACAAGGATCATTATATTTTGATGATACTTTGTACCAAAAAGTCAAAGAATTTAATCCTCATTACAACGAAACCAAAGGGGATTTAATTAAACGCCTCAATAACTTATCCCTCGACATTTACGGTAATCGAGATTTTCTTAACTTATTACAAAATCAAGGGAAATACTTTTATCAGGCTGAAAATAGAGAACTAGATTTAATTTTAGTGGATTACGATCGCCCCGAAAATAATATTTATGAAGTTACAGAAGAATATTATATCCATAACGGTAAATACGGCACAAGAGAAGATGTAGTATTTTTGATTAATGGTATTCCAGTATTGGTAATTGAATGTAAAAACGCTAATAAGAATGAGGCGATCGCATTAGGAATTGACCAAATTAGACGTTATCACCGAGAAACCCCAGAATTATTTATTCCCCAAATGTTGTTTACCGCCACAGAAGCGATCGGTTTCGCCTATGGAGTAACTTGGAATATCGTCAGACGCAATATTTTTAACTGGAAAGATGAAGAAATCGGACAACTAGAAAATAAAGTAAAGACTTTTTGCCATCCCTAAGTAATCTTAAATTTTCTGAAAAATTATATTATCTTTGCCGAAAAAGACGAAACCTTACAAAAATATATTCTGAAACAACATCAAACCTTAGCTATCGAACAAGTCATTAATCGTTGTCACGATGAAACTAAATTTAGGGGCTTAGTGTGGCACACTCAGGGAAGCGGAAAAACCTTCACCATGATTAAAACCGCCGAAATGCTGTTTAAAGCACCAGATAGCGAAAAACCTACCATTATTTTAATGATCGATCGCAACGAATTAGAAGATCAAATGTTACGCAACCTGAATATACTCATCAAGGTTATAATCTGATGTTGCAAAATGTATAGTTGCCTCTTGCCTACTTGCCTTTTGCCTACCTTCACCAAACTCAAATTATGCCCTCGCCAAGTATAACTTAGGTGTTAACAATATTCGCCATGCCGATCGCATAAAAACCCTCGTGGAATTACTCGAAAACGACTATAGAGGTATTATTATCACCATGATTCATAAATTCCGAGAAATGCCTCCTAACATCAACACAAGGAAAAATATCTATATCTTGATAGATGAGGCACACCGCACCACAGGAGGAGATTTAGGCACATTTTTAATGGCGGGTTTGCCTAATAGCACAATTATTGGCTTTACTGGTACACCCATTGACAAAACCAATCAAGGAAAAGGTACTTTCAAGGTTTTTGGGGTTGATGATGAGAAAGGTTATTTACATAAATACTCGATCGCTGAAAGTATCGAAGATGGTACAACTCTACCCCTTTACTATAACATCGCTCCTAATCAATTATTAGTCCCTGCGGAAATAATGGAACAAGAATTTCTTGATTTAGTAGAAACAGAAGGGATAAACGATATAAGTGAACTCAATAAAATTTTAGATCGAGCAGTTAATTTAAAGAATTTTCTCAAAGCAGATCAAAGAATTGATCAAGTAGCAAAATATGTTGCTGAACATTATACAACCAATGTCGAACCTTTAGGATATAAAGCCTTTTTAGTCGCAGTCGATCGCCCTGCTTGTGCTAAATATAAAGAAGCCTTAGATCGTTATTTAACCCCTGAATATTCGGCGGTAGTCTATACAGGTAATAATAATGACAGTGAAGAATTAAAGGCTTACCATCTCGATGATAAAACAGAGAAGCAAATCCGCAAAAACTTCGCTCGTTTTGGAGAATATCCGAAAATTTTAATAGTGACGGAAAAACTATTAACAGGTTATGACGCACCATTACTATATGCCATGTATCTGGATAAACCAATGCGAGATCATACCCTCTTACAAGCGATCGCCCGTGTTAATCGCCCTTATGAAAACGAAACAGAGGAGATGGTTAAACCTCATGGCTTTGTGTTAGATTTTGTAGGTATTTTTGATAAATTAGAAAAAGCATTAGCCTTTGATAGTGAAGAAGTTAACGCTATTGTTAAAGATTTACAATTACTTAAAAATTTATTCAAAATCAAAATTGAGCAATTAGTTCCCATTTACTTACCCCTAATTAAAAACAACTTTAACGATCAAGATGTCGATAATTTGATTGAATTTTTCAGAGAAAAAGAACAACGCAAAGGATTTATTAAAGGCTATAAAGAGTTAGAAATGCTTTATGAAGTTATATCTCCTGATGCCTTTTTACGCCCTTATATTGACCATTATACTAGCCTCTGTGGCATTTATCTAGTAGTTCGTAATGCTTACACTCGCAGAATTTATCTCGATCGAGAAGTCAAACGTAAAACTGATGAAATAGTACAAAAAAATATTGGGACAACGGCGATCGCATCTATAAATGAATTTATAGAAATTAATGCAGAGACAATTGAAACCATTAAAAACAAAAAAAATGGTAACACAACCAAAGTAATTAACTTAGTGAAAAGCATTGAAAAAATAGCAGAAGAAAACAAGGATGATCCCTTTTTAATCGCTATGGCACAAAGGGCAAAGGCGATCGAAGAAAGATTTGAAACGAGACAAGTTGACACCCAAGAAACTTTAGATTTATTATTTCAAGAAATCAAAAATAATGAACAAAGGAAAAAGGAACAATCCGCCCAAGGCTTTGATAATTTAAGCTATTTTGTTTATAAAATCTTAAAGGATGCTGGAATAGAAAACCCCGAAGAAGTAAGTCATGAGATTAAACAGGCTTTTGTTGATTATCCTAACTGGAAGAAAAGTGAAAGAGAATTAAGAGAATTACGACAAGAAGTTACTTTTTCTATCTTTAGAGAAATAGATGATTTAGATCAGGTTACTAATATCGTTAATCAGTTATTCAACCTTTTAAATCAAAATTAATCATGGTTTTAACCGATAAACAAAAAACGTGGAAAAACGCCCAACATTTCAAAACAGCAGTTTATAGATGGAGTGATCGCATTAATGTTGAAGTAAAAGAGATTCAACTGCGTCAAATGAAAAATAAATGGGCTTCTATCTCTACAACAGGTAGATTAACTTTAAATAAAGAATTAATGGATTTACCTCAAGAATTGGGAGAATTTGTAATTGTACATGAATTAATCCATCTACTCGTACCTAATCACAGTAAATTGTTTAAATGCTATATGTCAGCTTATTTACCAGATTGGCAAGATCGAGAAAAACGCTTAAAAAAGTTATCTTCTCAAAAATAAACAATGTAAATCAAATCAGGATTTATTTTTGCTTTTTACTCATCTTAATAAATGATAAATGACAGCGATCGCATCTACCATCTTTCCATAGAGAAGGAACAGAAAAAGAAGTTCCACAGTTAGGACATTTAGAAAGTAATTTCACCTTATGGCAATCGCATCCTCTTTTATTCTTATCTTGCCATTGTAAACGATGATAGGGAACTTCTTGATAACACATTCCACACAGCATAATCGGTTTAATTTGCGTCACCATACCCTGATAAGGAAACATTTCCCGAAGGCGATCGACATCCAACATCACGACTGTTGCTAATTTTTCTAATTCTTGTGGCGTAGGAAAGGGAGAAAAATAAAACTTTTCCCATCGAGCCAAAATAGCCCCCAATCCTGCCACTTCACCCAATCCACTTGGTGCGGAGAAACGATTTCCCCTCGCACGACGAAATCGACCTAAAAAATGACTAATACTTTCTCCTTCAAAGGGTTCAACCTTAGTCAACCAAAACTTATTTTCTTCTTCTTTCATGAGACCATTTTGTTGAAGCTATAACTTGTTTTAAAATCTCAGGAGTAATGTGTGTTTCTCCTCTGGTAAGAGAACGAATTGCGGCTTTCCGTAGAATCATGTCTAAACGTCCAATTAATTTAAGGGTAGCAGTTTTGAGTAGTTTCAAATTTTCTGCTGTGGCTAAATTTGACGGCTCTGGTAATTCCAGCACATTTTTTTCCCAAACCTGTACGATCATTTTAAACTCCTTATCATCGAGGCGATCGAGTTCATATTCTTCTAGGAAACGATTTGCAACCTGTTCATCCCTTTTGACAACAGTTTCCAGACGACTGGTTGTACCTACTAATAAAACTGAGATATTTAACTCATCTTCATCGTAAACGTGTCTGACATCAGCAAAAGTTTCTTGTTTTAAATGATTAGCTTCATCTACAATTAACATCTCGCAACCATGAATCGCTAAACCATCAAGAGTCCTTTCCCTCAAATCTGATATTGTTCCTTTGATGGGTTTATTCAATGCCTTGAGTATCTTGATAAAAAAATCTTTTGAGCCACATTTTTCAGGTACTTGAATATAAACCACTGGCTTGATCCGTTGCTTTTGCCCTTGTTTTGACTTATTGTATCTGGCGGCAAAAGATTTACAAGTAACTGTTTTTCCACAACGAGATTCTCCTACTAATAAACCCGTCATCCGAGAAAGAATCAACTCATACATCCAACCATGACACTGTTTGACTTGTTCAAATTCAATATATGGATCTTTCTTTAATCGATCAATTTCTGCTTGAATTTCAGGAGAGATATTAGGAAAATCACCAAACTGATGTGCGATCGTTTCTGCATTTGCCATATTTTTTATCCTCAATAAACTAAATTAATCATCATCAAAAAGATCATCCATATATATGACTTCATAGGAAGGTATTTCTTCTTCCAAATCCTCATCATCCTCAATTGGCTCAGGTTCAGGAATAGTTAATTTTTCTGCTATAGATTTTGCAGGATTTACCTTTTGATGGGCTAATTGGCGGCGTTCGAGCCTATTGTTTTTAGTGAGATTTTCCAAGAGAACTTCCCTCTCTAACATCGCTTCAAGTACAGCATCATTATTAATATTTTCTTGTTCTCGATTAAGATGTTTATTAATTGCCTTTAGTTCTCGTAATGATAGCCTTTCCGCCTCTAATCCTTGAGCATGGGCATAATCGAGGAATTGTTCGGTTCCATCATTCAAGCGTTCATAAACTAAGATTGTAGTTATATCTTCAGGATCATAGCGAATAGATACAATTTCTCCTGCCATTCCCCTTAGTTGCTCACTTTTATAGGTTATATTCTCAAACTGCAACGTGCCAAACTTCTGAATAGTCCTTCGGGTTTGCTTCATCAGGCAAATGTCCAGTTCCCTTTCTTCATAGGGTTCAGGCTCAACTACTAAACCATTTTCCCACAGTTGTATCCGAGCTTGGTCTTTTCTCCTGCCATCTGGTTTTTGATTATATTCATCTACAATATATTTCACCAAAATAAATTCTAAATCTTTTAAGTTTAGACAAGCATTTTGATCAACATTTTCGGGTCGTTCCTGAACATTAGCACCTGTATAGCCTGGTAATTCTCTTAAAACATTATCATTTAGGGTACGAAAAAATCTTTCCACAATACCACCATCTGAAGGTCTTCTTCTTAAAGAACAAGTAAACCCTAATTCCACCGCTATTTGTTCTGTTAGATGAATGGAGCGAAAATCTTTACCACCATCAGTATAAAAATAAGTGGGAGTACCATAGGCAGTCCATTCATTTCGCAAACCATATTCTGAACTATAGAATTTAGGTAAAATAGCATGGCGTAATGCCAAAGCATCTATTTGCGAACTAGGACTTTCAAAGCCTAAATAAAATCCCATTAAACAACGAGAATATGAATCAATAATGATTGTTAACCAAGGACGATCTAACACGCCAAACTCGTCAACTAGGCGAACATCGAGACGAGTATGATCGCACTGCCAAACATCATTACTTCCCTCTACTTCCAATTCCCTACCATCACGAGTGATATGGGTTAACTTTGAACCTGAATATCCTGGACTTCTTGCTTTACGTTTCCTATTTTGTTCTTCCACATATTGATCTATAATTCGATAAACAGTTTGATGACTGGGGTAGTCTTTTTTTTCTAAATCTAATTGTTTAGCACGTCCTTTTACTTTTAGAAAAACTTGATGACGAATAATGCGTTTACCATTTTGATTTCCTTTCTTGTAGGTATCTAAGATGAAATCAAACCACTCTTGATCAATACGGATTGTACCTTTATCCGCCCTAGTTTTGATTATGCCCACAAAACCTTCTTCTCGGTATTTTTTCATCAATCTTTCGATGGAGCGAATTGATATCCCCAACTTTTCAGCCGCTTGTTGTTTTCTTTCACGATATAAGGTGCGATCGCAGGGTTCAATCAGACTTTCAACGACTTCCATCCTTAACTTCACCTCATCCGTAATCTGTTCGTCTGAGGGAAGCCGATATACTTTTGGTTGCTTCGATAATGCCATTACCCAAAATAATTTACTATTAAACTCTTTTTACAGAATAGCATTTACTTTAAGAAACGACAACTAATATATTAAATCATTTTCCAAAGGACAATTAAGCCTATCTAAAAATAAGCGACAGATAAAACTTGAAAAACAATAATAAACGACATTTAACTGTTGAAATAAGTGATCTCACTCATTAAGAAGATAAAAATGACTCGAACCCATGTATAATGGAATTTATAGAGATTTTTGACCCCGACAATAATATGAGAAATAGCGACACTTAATTATTGAATGTACATATTAGAAGTCTTGTTCTATGCCTAGTTTTAAAGGTTAAAAGTAGAGTATGGACTCTGAATTATTCTGAATTTTTACAAAAATTTACAAAATTGCAAAGTATTGCAACAAAATTGCGATTTTTTTTCCTTAATCTTTTACAATAAATTTTTCAAATACGTTTATTTAAGGATAAAAAATTAATGCTATATCTCAATACCTTCTTAGCTAGTATTCCTGCTACCGTTGAATGGAATACTAATGTTGCACTAACCATGATTATCTGTAACATTATAGCGATCGCATTTGCTAAGTTTACCGTAAAATATCCCAGTGCTGATCCTCAATTACCTAGCCCCACTTTTTTTGGTGGTTTTGGCTTACCTGCGGTATTAGCCGCCACTAGTTTTGGACATATTTTAGGGGTGGGAGTTATCCTTGGATTAACTAATTTTGGTGTTTTATAGGAATTAGATAATGGGTAATAGGTAGTAGGTAATAGGTAATAGGAATGGGGAATCAGGAATTATAAGCCACTGTTAATTGTTAATTGTTAATTTCTAATGGTTAATTTTTGACAAGACGTTTTTCTAAAGATTCAACTCGTTTGAGTGCGATCGTATTTTTAGGATCATATTCTAAAGTTTTTTGATAACATTCCAAGGCAGGAGAAACTAAGATTTTTTTCTCGTAAACATTGCCTAAATTATTAAGGGCGATGGTATATTCAGGGTATAATTTAATTGCTTCTTTATAGTTTTTGATAGCAAGATCATATTGTTCTTGAGAAAAGTAAGAAAAACCTAAAGCATTATAAATTAAAGCCTTATTTTCGGGTTCAATATTTTGTGCTTTTAAGGCTCTTTGTAGTAATTGTACCGCTTGAACAAAGAGTTTTTTATCTAAATAAATACTAGCTAATTCATAATATTCTTGGGGAGTGCCTCTTTCATTTTTTAACTTATTTTGGAGTTTAGAAAAACGGGATTCAATTTTTCTTGTTTTAATAATTTGCCTTAATAAAACAATGGCAACAATCCCTAATAAACCTAGTAAAATAGAGATATAAAGAACGGGTAAATTTTCACGCATAAATGTAAAACTTTTTCATAATTATTTTGTTATTTTCTTATTTTACCATAAGCTCGATCGTTCAGTTTTAACTCAATCTATTCTTTGTATCTTCGTTTTTTTTCTCTTATTTTTAGCTCAATTATCTCTTCTATTATACATTTTCATTAAGTATAAATATTCGTTTGTAGTAAGGGTTTTAACCCTGATTAATTAATGGCTAAAGCCATCACTACAAACTTATTTTTTATTCTCCAAGAGATAACTTTCATAGGTGTTTTGTAATAACATGGCGACAGTCATCGGACCTACTCCCCCCGGCACAGGAGTAATATAACTAGCGATTTCTTTAACTTCATTATAGGCAACATCTCCCACTAAACGCCCTTTGCCGTCAGAGGTTTCTATACGGTTAATGCCAACATCAATAACGACTGCATGGGGTTTCACCATGTCAGCAGTAATCATTTCGGGTTTCCCTACGGCAGCGATTAATATATCCGCTTCTTGACAAACTTGAGCTAAATTAGCGGTTTTGGAATGGGCGATGGTGACGGTAGCATTTTCTTCGAGTAGCATTAAGGCTAAAGGTTTACCCACTAAAATACTTCTGCCGACAACTACGGCTTTTTTTCCTGCTATGGGGATATTATATTCTCTCAAAATTTCCATCACTCCTGCTGGAGTACAACTTCTTAAACCTTTTTCTCCTCTAACTAATTTACCTAAATTCACGGGATGAAGTCCATCAGCATCTTTTTCTGGTGCGATCGTATGTAATAATGCAACAGAGTTAAAATGATCAGGTAAGGGTAATTGTACTAAAATACCATCAACATTAGGATCATGGTTTAATTCTTCGATGACGGCGGTTAACTCCTCTTGACTGGTGTTAGCAGGAAAATGTCTGCCAAAGGAAGCCATACCGATTTTTGTACAAGATTTTTCTTTATTGCTGACATAAACTGCACTAGCAGGATTATCTCCTACCATTAACACCGCTAATCCGGGAGGACGTTTTTTTTTTGTCATTGCCTCTTTGATGGCAACTTGTAAACGAGATTGTACTTTTTTGGCTAAACTTTTACCGTCTAAAATTTGAGCGACCATGTTAGTATGATTAAAATTAAAATTAGAAGTTTCGCAAAACAATTATTTTTATGACATTTTTACACTATAAATAGTGATTGGTGGGTAATACTCACAGTTCATTTAGAGTTAGTGCGTAAGTCCTAAAAATAAATTGAAAAATAAGTTCAATCCTGAGATTGCTTTTTTTATTGCCTCTAGTATCCTGTATTTTATCGGTAAAATATCGTTTTTTGAATGAATTTTTATGAAGTTAGTCTTTAAATCTGTCAATTTATTATCATTATCTTTTTTTTTTGGGGAATAACAGGTTGTACCTATTTAATCGATTTAGGGTTAGCTTCTCCTCAAGTTATCGAAATTAATGAGATTCAAAATCAAGATTCTACAG
Organism: Geminocystis herdmanii PCC 6308; assembly: GCF_000332235.1. Classification (NCBI taxonomy): domain Bacteria; kingdom Bacillati; phylum Cyanobacteriota; class Cyanophyceae; order Chroococcales; family Geminocystaceae; genus Geminocystis; species Geminocystis herdmanii. The sequence goes on from NZ_CM001775.1 coordinate 2,584,883, forward strand.
AAACTCTTAGGATTGAAGGCACTGTAGAAAAAATTATACCTCTGCTCGATCGAAAGGGTATAGAAGTTAAAGATCAAACAGGTTCTATTTGGGTTGTGACCAATAATAATAATGATATGCCAAAAGTGGGCGATCGAATTATGTTAGAAGGAATTTTAAAGTCGAAAGAGATTATCCTTGACGATGAAACATTAAATGAGTACTATTTACAACAAACTAACCATGAGTTGAGTAATAAGTAAATCCGAAAGTTTGATATAACAAAACGATATGTCCTATTTGATGATTAACTATTCAGAAAACAATCACATAGGGTAAAATGAATCTCATTGGCACTTATTGAACAGATTATGTTTAAATTTCTCAAACAAGTAACTGATTACGCCAAAGGAAGCGTAGAAGCGGCAAAGTATATTGGGCAAGGATTTGCCGTTACTTTTGATCACATGAGTCGTCGCCCTGTAACGGTACAATATCCCTATGAAAAACTTATCCCCTCCGAAAGATTTAGGGGGAGAATTCATTTTGAATTTGATAAATGTATCGCTTGTGAAGTCTGCGTGAGAGTTTGCCCGATTAACTTACCTGTCGTTGATTGGACGTTTAACAAGGCTGTTAAAAAGAAAGAATTAAAACACTATAGTATCGATTTCGGTGTCTGTATTTTTTGCGGTAATTGCGTAGAATATTGTCCGACTAACTGTTTATCGATGACAGAAGAATATGAGTTGGCAGCGTACGATCGACATGAATTAAACTATGATAATGTCGCCTTGGGGAGATTACCAACTAAAGTAACAGAAGACCCTATGGTAACACCTTTAAGAGAATTAGGATACTTACCCAAAGGAGTGATTGAACCTCATCAAAAATAATGGATAATGAACGATCGATCGTTGATAATATGTTAAAAATTCTTAGTTGAAAATAACAAGGTCGATCGATTATTCTTATCTATAGACAATTTGTAATAATCCTATAGTTAATTAAATATTTTAGTCAAGGTATATTAAAATCGTGGAAATCTCCCAAAGTGTGCAGTTTATCGCCTTCGTCATCCTCTCTGTTTTAATGATTGGTACAGCCTTAGGTGTGGTTTTATTTGATAATATCGTTTACTCGGCTTTCCTTTTGGGGGGAGTCTTTATGAGTATTTCTGGTTTATATATTCTTCTCAATGCGGATTTTGTCGCCGCTGCCCAAATCTTAGTTTATGTAGGTGCGGTTAACGTACTAATTTTGTTTGCGATCATGTTGGTGAACAAAACTGAAATTTTCCAACAAGTAAAAGGAAGATTAATTCGTCAAGTGACAACTGGTTTAGTTTGTCTTGGTTTATTCGCTTTGTTGAGTACAATGGCTTTAGTTACTCCTTGGCAATTATCCAGTATCTCTCCCGCCGTGGTTGAAAATACGATCGTGGCAATGGGTAAACATTTCTTTAGTGATTTTCTCTTACCCTTTGAAGTTGCTTCCGTTTTATTGTTAATGGCGATGGTAGGCGCAATTATTTTGGCGCGTAGAGATTTAATTCCCGAAGCGAAACAAACTAGAGAAATTTACACCACATCCCTTACTCTACCCGAAAAACCTAGAGATTTAATTTCTACAGGCAAAGAAAATTAGGTTTTAGGTTTCAGGTTTTAGGTTTTAGGTTTTAATCAATTACTCACATTGAAATAAATTATGGAAATACAATTACAATATTTTTTAATTTTAGCCGCCGCTTTATTCTGCATCGGAATCTATGGTTTAATTACCAGTCGTAACGCTGTGCGAGTTTTAATGTCGATCGAATTGTTACTTAATGCTGTTAATCTTAATTTAATGGGATTTTCTAACTATTTAGATCCGGGTGAAATTAAAGGACAAGTATTTGCGGTATTCGTCATTACTATTGCAGCCGCCGAAGCAGCCGTGGGTTTAGCTATTATCTTAGCTATTTATCGTAACCGTGACACCATCGATATGGAGCGTTTTAACCTCCTTAAATGGTAATAGATAATTAGGAATGAGGAATTTTTCTTATAATTTTTTTAAATGATTAAACATATTTTTTCTGATAAAATTTTTAGGTTTTTATTAATTTTATTAACCTACTTTTTTTATGAAATTATCACTTTAAAATATCAACAAAACCTATTAAATACAAAGATTTTAGCTGAAGAAATTAGTTTTTTTAGATATTCCCCTCGTCTAGTTCGATCGACTCCTACCTTTAGAATGTCTGATGTAATTTCTACTTATATTTTTGAGATAGAAATCCCTGAAAATGCCGACAATAATCTTGCAAAAGTTATTATAAATCAACAAGCAAATTTGGAAACTATTACTTTTTTTCCTGAAGATAGTCAGGCTTTTATTATCAACGGAAAAGAAAGATCGATCGAAGCTAATTTTACCTTAGATACTGATGGAAAAAACGCAATAATTGTCAACTTATTACAACCAGTACAAGCAGGAGAAAAACTTAAATTAGCCATCAAAACGCGTAATCCTGTTTACGGTGGAATTTATCAATTTGGTGTCACTGTTTATCCCGAAGGTAACAATCCTCAGAGTTTGTATTTAGGTAACGGCAGATTTTCTTTCGATATGCGCGGAGGAAGATTTTAAATTGTCTCAAATTCAGACAATTAATTAGGATTTACTGAAAATGAAAAAGTCCTTTAAAGTATATATATATTATAGTTTTATATAAAAAACTTGGGTAGATCAATCTTAATTATCCGTAGCAGAAAGAGTTAACAAAAAACAAAGATTATCCGTAGCTTGTAAGGCGTGGAGGGCGTGACTTGGCATTATTACAAATACCCCTTTAGTCAAAGTAATTTTTTCTCCTTCTAAGGTTAATATCCCATCCCCTTCCATGACATTAATGGTGGCATTGCGACTGGATGTATGTTCAGAAATTTCTGTATTTTTTGCTAAACAAAACAGGGTATATTGACAGTTTTTATCTTTGAGTAAAACTTTACTTAAAATACCTTCTATGGGATATTCGATATGATCTTGAAGGTTAACAAAACTAGATTTTAATTCTAATATAGACATAATTAAATTATTGATGGTTAGACTATTATAGCAGTCGCCATAATAGTTAAAATATTTTGATATTATTCCTTTGGGTCAAAATGATCACTAAAATATTTAAAAGATATAGTAAATCAATTATTTTATTGCTATATTTTCATTTTAAGCCACTTGTAAAATTTTTTCTGATAACAGACACATTTGAGGCAACAAACAAAATAAATTCGATAAAACTCTTAATTCTTCAGGATAGCAAGGCTTTGGATAGTCTTCTAACCAAATAGGAGGCACAAGCATGAAATCATATTCTTCTACATAATATATTTTCCCACCATCTTTTTTAAATTGAACGGGTGTACCAGATTGATATACTTTAGCTTCTTCTTGTTCCCATGTTGTCCAATCCATTTTTCTCACCTTTACTAAACTGTCTGTATAAAATTATACTAAATGTTTTTATTAATGTCAGGAATTTTTAACATTTGTTAAAGATAGTGTTATTTTTTTTATATTTTTGGAGGTATTGACTAATTGTAATGTGAGAGAATATCATAAAGACTTAGGATTACACTCTTAAAAAAAATCTATAATTAATATCTCTTTGCTGTAAAATTATTTAACCGATGTAAAAATCATAGCTTAATAATGATTATTTTTAAACAGTTAATATTAGAAAATTTTGGACCATATAAAGGTAAAAATATTATTAATTTAGTACCTGAAAATCCTGACAATAAAAGTCCGATCGTGCTAATAGGAGGAATGAATGGTGGAGGAAAAACAACCTTAATGGATGCTATTAGATTAGCACTTTATGGGAAACGATCTAGTAGAGAAAATATAAATTATAATGATTATTTAATTCAGTGTATAAATAACAAAATTGACTTAGGAGAAAAAACCAGAATAGAATTAACCTTTGAACATATAATTAATGATCAATGGACAGAATTAAAAATAGTACGTTATTGGGAGCAAAATGTTAGAGAAGGGAATGATAACTTAGGTATTATTGAAGGAGAATTTCCCGATATTAATTTAACCGAAAATTGGGAAGAATATATAGAGAATTTTTTACCCTTAGGTATCTCTAATTTATTTTTATTTGATGGTGAACAAGTTAAAGAATTAGCCGAACAAGATGAGCCTACCAATGATGTGAAAAAAGCTATAAAATCTTTATTAGGTTTAGAATTAGCGACTCAATTAATCACGGATTTAGATATTTTAATCAGTCGGAAACAAAAAGATATTGATAATAACAAAGAAAAAGAAGAAAACTTAGAGAATATTCAAGGAGAATTAGCTTATTTAGAAAAAGAAAAAGATACTTTATTACAGGAATTAGCTGAAGAAGAAAAAAAAGTCAAATTAGCCACAAAAAATTATAATGAAGCCTCAAAAAATCTGAGAGAGATAGGCGGAAAAATTGCTAATGAAAAAGAAAAACTGAGGACAGAAAAAGAGTTTATAGAGCAAAAAATAGAAGATATTAATAAAAATTTAATTCATTTAGCAACTCAAGTTACTCCATTAGGATTAATTTCTGATTTATTAACAGATTTAACCTTACAAATAGAGAAAGAATCTAAGTTAATTCAAATCAAAAATGCCCAAGGTTTATGGCAGGAAAAGGATAAAAAGTTACTGAATTTTATGGAAACTTTAGATATTGATGAAAATAAATACAGTAAAATTGCTAGTTTTTTAAATCAAGAAACTTTATTTTTAAGTCAACAGTTAGAAGAAGAAAATATTTATTTAGATGCGGATGAAACTACTTTACCGCAATTAAATAATATCCTCCATAATTTACTACCTTTTCAACAAAATCAAGTCAAAGAAAATATTATTAAATTAACTCAATTAGAAAAACAATTAATTTCTATTGAGCAAAAAATGTTAATTGTTAATTCTCCTGCGGAATATAAAACATTAGAAAATGAATATAAACGGGAAGAAAAAACCTTAGTAAAAATCAAAAGTAATTGTGGAATTATCAAGCAAACTTTAACGGCTGTGGAAAAAAAAATTAATGATGTGAGAAAAAAATTAAGTCATTATGGAGAGGATAATATAAAACATGAACAGGCTAAACATCTCGCTGAATTAATGCCCAAAGTAAAGCAAACTTTAAGTATATTTCAACAAAAGTTAACCCTGAGAAAATTAAACAAATTAGAGTCAGAAGTTACTAACTGTTTTCGTTATTTACTTCATAAGTCAAATTTTGTGGGAAAAGTGGTTATTTCTACAGAAAGTTTTGCTTTAAGTATCTATGATAATAATGGTTTATTATTACCTAAAAATCGTTTATCAGCAGGAGAAAAACAACTTTTAGCTATTGCTTTATTATGGGGTTTAGCAAGGGTTTCTGAGAAAAACTTACCTGTAGCGATCGATACTCCTTTAGGACGTTTAGATTCATCCCATCGTTATAATTTGATCGATCGATATTTTCCCACAGCATCGCACCAAGTGATATTACTTTCTACGGATACAGAAATAGGAGAAATGGAGGTAAATTTTTTACGAGAAAAAGAAGCGATCGCACTGGAATATTTATTAGATTATAATAGTAAAATGAATCAAACTACCATTAAATCGGGCTATTTTTGGTAAGAAACAATCAATTTTTGTTCAACTTTTTTACCTTATCTTTACCTGATACCTAACACCCTAATCGATAAACACTTTTTCAACAACCCCTAATTAATTCCTGATTCTTAAAGACATTTTGGGGTAAACTAGAAGAAGATACCTAAACTTTACAGAGATTTTATAATTGTCTCAAGAATTTACTTAAGTGTCAATAATGACTCAACCTCCAGCTCAACCTCATAAAGCTCATATACTGATAGTCGAAGATGATAAAGGCAGACGTGAAATTCTCCTAAGAAAGAGTAAGTACTCCCTAGGTCGATCGCAACAGTCTGACATTCGTATTCATTCTCCTTTTGTTTCTCGTCACCATGCCACTATGATCAGACAATTTGATGATCAAGGTTATACTTACTATGAAATTTTAGACGGAGATGGTCATAATAATGTTAGTGCCAACGGTATTTTAGTTAACGGCAGAAAAGTTAATAATCAGCAATTGAAAAATGGTGATAAGGTGGTTTTTGGACCGCAAATTTCAATCATATATCAACATTGTCAACGGGATATTTTCCCCTCTTTACCCCCTGATGATCCTTTTGACATTACCCTCATCGATCCTGCTATGATGCTTACAGACTGGGAAGATTGACAATTTTTGAGGGATTTTGAGATTTTGGGTTGACAATTTTTTGAAGATTTGTTATCATTGAATATGTGAGTTAATTCAAATGGGATTGTAGCTCAGCTGGTTAGAGCGTCCGCCTGTCACGCGGAAGGTCGCGGGTTCGAGTCCCGTCAGTCCCGTATAATCTATCTTATTGAAAGATACTAAATATATTAAGGAAAGGAATCATCCGCCCAACAGGTGCTAGTATTGATCCTACGGTGTCATTAAATTCTGCTACACCATTACGCCCTATCATAATTACGTCGTTGTTTTTCAAAATAGGGTTAGTTTCTTCGTTAACTTGCGCAGATAGATTGACGGTTATATCTCTTTTTGTTACTGTGCCGTTAGGGTTAATTCTGACTAATTGAATGACTCGATCGTTCGCTCGTCTTTCATCAAATCCTCCTGAAGCTAAAATGGCATTATTTAAGGAAGTGTTAGGGGGGATTTTCAATGCTCCCGGATTTTTTACTGATCCTACCACATTAACGCTAATTTCATGGGGGGAAAAGTTTGCGGAGGCGATAGTTTTTGCTTCGGAAGCTGATAAGTCTTCGGCTTTAGGTACAATAATGGTATCTCCATTTTGTAAAACAATATCTTTTCCTATATCTCCTGTTTCTAACATTGCCAATAGGTTAACTTTGATGTTGAGTTCTTCACCGTCTCTGGTGATACGATTTACGGTTATATCCCGAATGTCTGCCATGTCTCGAATACCTCCGCTTTCTTGCAGTGCGATCGTAAGTCGAGGAGGTGCTTTATCGATGGGGATAGTATAAGCCCCGGGACGATTCACTTCTCCTACAATAGTAACATTAGGTGCTTGTTCGTATTTAATGCCAAAGTTAGCATCGGCTAATTGACGATATTCCCTAGCATTGATTTCCTCTTGTTTGGGAATGATGATAACATCGCCGTCTTGTAAATCAACGTCTTGTTTTAAATCTCCTTGTTGCAAAAGTTGCCAGAAGTTAAGGGTATAAATCCTTTCTCCGTCGGTTTCTTGTCGTCTCAGTTGAATTTGTCTGACGTTAGCAGATACGGTTAAACCTCCTGCTTTTTCTAATAAGTCAGTCACTTTGGGATTTTTTCTTTCTTCCATCCTCAAGGTATATTTGCCGGGGGTGTTTACTTCTCCAGCGATGGCTAATCGTAGCGGTCTTTGTCCTAAAAGAGTAACTGTCACCACAGGACGTTTAATGTATTTAGAATACTCTCTAGTTAACAGTTGATGGACTTCTTGGATTGTTTTATTGGTGATGGTAAATGTACCAATAAGAGGTAAAGAAATTGTACCATCATTTAAAACTTTTACTTCTCCACCTTGATCTGCTAAACCATAAACACTAATGTTGATTATGTCACCTGCCCCTAATGTATAGGGTTTTGTTTCTGGTAAAATACTTGAGGAATTTGTGGAATATAAGGGTTTGTTGTCGGATAGGTGGAGAATTTGGGCATAAGTGTGGTTAGTACAAAATAATAGTAAGGGAATGTTAAGGGAAAGAGTTAATATAATTTTTTTGCTCATAATTTAAGGTGATATTAGTTGTTAATTGTTGATTGTTCTTTGATATGATAAAGTATCTATTCGATCGAAAAATAACATAAATTGTTCCCCTAGTCATGGCTAATAAACAAAAATTTCCCTACTTATTAGGTTCAAAATGGACTGCAACACAAAAAACATGGGGATGGCGACACTTTGAGGTGATTAATCGTAAAAATCAAGATAAATGGGTGTTTGCTGAAATGAAGTCTTCCTGCGACGACAATGTTAGATTTTGGATTAATGCGAAACAATTAAAGGATAGAGATTTATGGATTCCAGGATGGATGACTTTAGAAAGTATGGGTTGAAAGATTAGTTTAACAGATTAAGAGGCTCGATCGAGTTAAAAAATATTGTAAAAGTCAAAAATCAAGAAAAATTATTTAGATGAATTTAGGAGAATAAAAAAATGACGACTCTTGAATTAAAACAAGCAAAAAATCAACTAAATGAATTATTAGAAATTGTACTTAAAGGAGAAGAAATTATTATTACTGAAAATAACGAACCTGTGATAAAGTTAACTCCGATAAAATTAGACAAAAAACCTCCTCGTCAACCCGGAAGTGCAGAAGGAAAAGTATGGATAGCTGATGATTTTGATGCACCCTTAACAGATTTTGAAGATTATATGTAATTATAATGAATATCTTAATGGATACACATATTTTTCTTTGGTATGTTACCAATAACAAGAAACTAAATGAAGCCACACAAAATATTATTAATGAAAGAGATAATTTAATTTATTTGAGTGAAGCTAGTATTTGGGAAATAGCCATAAAATATAGTTTGAAAAAATTAACTTTTGATTTACCTTTTCGAGAGTTTATTGAAGAACAAATTAAGGTAAATGATTTTAAGATTTTAAATTTTAATTTATCTCATTTTGAACAAATAACAAAATTACCTTTTCACCATCGAGATCCTTTTGATAGGATAATTATAGCTCAATCGATAATAGAAAATTATCCTCTGATTAGTTATGATCAAATGTTTAATTCTTATGAAGTTCAACTATTAGGTTTAGAAGAAGAAAAAATTTAATAAGGATTATAAGAATTTATAATTAAATTTTTTATATAGTTGTCAAGGGCATAATATAATGTCACAAAATACTATTACCTATCTTCCTCAAGACTAAATTATTCTTTATCTGATTAATTATGCAAACGATCGACTGGATTATTATTCTATTATATTTAATTATTACCATGGCTCTCGGTATTTATCTATCAGGTAAAGCATCGAAAAGTATGGAAGATTTTTTTGTATCGGGGCGTAGTTTGTCGTGGTGGTTAGCAGGTACAAGTATGGCGGCTACTACCTTTTCCATCGATACCCCTTTATATATCTGCGGTGTGGTAGCCACTAGAGGCATCGCTGGTAACTGGGAATGGTGGAGTTTCGGTATTTCTCACGTTGTCTTAATCTATATTTTTGCTAGGTTATGGCGACGATCGGAAGTTGTCACCGATGCAGAACTAACAGAATTACGATACAGTGGCAAAATGGCAGCAATTCTCCGCGCTACGAAGGGATTTTTATTTGCTGTACCCATTAACTGTATTGGTATCGGTTACGCTATGTTAGCTATGGTGAAAGTGGTTTCTGCCTTGGAATTGTGGGAAAGTCTTGGTTTTAATGTGGGAGAAAGTGGCAAGTTATGGAGTGTCATCGCTGTTAGTATTTTTGTTTTGATATACTCTGGTTTTTCAGGATTATGGGGAGTGGTAATAACAGACTTTTTCCAATTTTTTCTCGGTTTATTTGGGGCGTTTGTGGTTGCCATCGTCGCTGTTAATCATGTCGGTGGGATTCATGAATTAATCCCAGCAGTGCAAAAAGCCACAGATATTGATGTTTTATCGGTAATTCCTCTCACCAGAGGAGAAGGCTTGTTTAATTGGCGTTGGAGTGATGTTGCTGGTATTAGTTTAAGTACTTTTTCTGCTTATTTATTAGTGCAATGGTGGAGTTTTCGCCGTAGTGATGGAGGAGGGGAATTTATTCAAAGGTTAGTATCTGCTAAAGATGAAGCGGAAGCAGAAAAAGCGGCATGGTTTTTCAATATCCTCCATTATATTATCCGCACTTGGCCTTGGATTTTAGTGGCTTTAGTGGCTATTGTCATTTATCCTGATTTGGACGATCGAGAATTGGGTTATCCTAAATTAATGTTAGATTTCCTTCCTCCTGCCATGCTGGGATTAGTGGTAGCCTCCCTTATTGCCGCCTTTATGAGTACTGTTTCCACCTCTATTAACTGGGGTGCGTCTTACCTTACCAATGACTTATATCGTCGTTTTTTTGCCCCTAATGCCACTCAAGCTCAATTAGTTTTAGTGGGTAGAATTGCCTCCGTAGTAGTAACAGTCACAGGTGCGATCGCCGCTTTTTTTGCTCAGGATGTCAGTACTGTATTTCGTCTAGTAATTGCGATTGGGACAGGCCCCGGATTAGTGTTAATATTACGATGGTATTGGTGGCGCATCAACGCAACAGCAGAATTAACCGCAATGGTAGCAGGTTTTATAATCGGTTTAACTAGCGTGATTCCTAACCTCAATCTTTTTCCTGCGGATTTTGGTTTAAGATTAATGATTATCTCAGGTTTAACCGCTATTATCTGGATTAGTGCCATGTATTTAACTCCCCCAGAATCAGAAGAAACCTTAACCAAATTTTATCTGAAAGTGCGCCCTGCAGGAATTGGTTGGCGAAAACAGCAGGAAGACACAGGAATCGCACCGTTACAAAACTTAAAATTAGATAGTCTCAAAGTAGTCGCTTCTATCTTTTTATTGTTTGGCTTAATGCTTTCGATCGGAGGCTTCTTACTGTTACAATCTTTTACAGGTTGGGTATCTCTGATTTTTGCAGTAGGGGGCGGTTTTTGGTTACGACACCTCAACAAACAAAAAATATTTCCTATGCCACGCCCCGGAGTAAGCTAGATTGGGGTATTAAGGTGTTTCGAGATAAAATTTTTTGTGCTGTAAAGGTGTCAGGTATTAGGTATTAGGTTAAAGAATTGACAAAAAAAATATATCTTAATTGATTTTTTTATCTTCAATTCTTTGATCAAATTATATAATCTTCTGAAAATTACACCTGAAACCTGCAACCTGAAACCTGCCCTTATCAAACATTCTTGCATCGAACTGAGGTATTCTTACAACTTCTTAGGGTGATTTTTTATTTTAGAGTACGATCGAGCTTACTTTAGTATATAATATGTTGTAATGAATTTATCTTAAAACAATGTTAAGCAATTTACGGCAATCTCTCAATAAAGGATATTTAAAATTACCATCTTTACGAGCAGATGTGGAGCAATTTCAAGATAACTTACATTATTTATTAAACATCACAAATCATCAAATTAATGAGTCTGAGGAATTTCATAAAAATAATTTAATTAACTTTCTTAATCATAGTTTTTATCGCCCTAATCATTATATTAATACTAAGGAAAAAGATGATTTAGTTATCTATAATGGTAAGGATATTAACAGCAAAGTTGGCATTATTGTTGAGGTAAAAAAGCCTACTAATAAAACAGAAATGCTCAATTTTGAACAGTTTAATAGTAAATCACTACAACAATTATTATTTTACTATCTCCAAGAAAGAATTACTCATCAAAATTTTGAGTTAAAACATTTAATTGTTACTAATATTTATGAATGGTTTATTTTTCCTTCGGAATTATTTGAAAAGTTTTTTTATCAAGATAAATCCTTAATTAAACAGTTTAATGATTTTAATGAAAATCGTTTAACTTCTAAAAATACTGATTTTTTCTATAAAGAAATTGCTCAAGTTTATCTAGGAAAAGTTGAGACATATTTAAAAGAAAATACCGTTTATCTTAATTTAAAAGAGTTTCAAAATGTAGATTTAAAATCTTTAAATATTCTCTATAAATTTTTATCTCCTTATCACTTATTAAAGTTACCTTTTTCCAATGATAGTAATAGTTTAGATGAAGATTTTTATAGTGAATTATTACATATAATTGGTTTAACAGAAATCAAAGAAGGGAGTAAAAAATTAATCCGTAGATTACCTATTAATCAGCGTTTTGAAGGTTCACTTTTAGAAAATACTATTAATCAATTACAGACTTATAATAAGTTAGATAATCTTGATAATATCAATATTTTTGGAGAGACACAAGAAAAACAATTATTTAATATTGCTTTAGAATTAGTTATTACATGGATTAACCGTATTTTATTCTTAAAACTGTTGGAAGCTCAATTAATTACTTATAATCGTCATAGTTTAAATAATCAAGTTAATGACACTTCTGAATATGCTTTTTTAAATAACAAAACTATTAAAGATTTTCATGATTTAGATACCCTCTTTTTTCAGGTTTTAGCTAAACAAATATTCGATCGAACTCCGAACATACAAGAAAAATTTTACCATATTCCCTATCTTAATAGTTCCTTATTTGAATTAACTTCCTTAGAACAAAAAATAGGTGCGATCGCACTTCTGCATCATAATAAAAATATTAGTTATTTTGGCAATACCATCTTAAAAAATAGTCAAGGAAAAAAAGAAACAGGAGACATTAACACCCTCGAATATTTATTAAATTTTCTCACAGCCTATGATTTTGGTAGCGAAGGAGAAGGGGAAATTAAAGAAGATAATAAAAGACTAATTAACGCCTCCGTATTAGGATTAATTTTTGAGAAAATTAACGGTTATCAAGACGGCTCATTTTTTACTCCCGGATTTATTACAATGTATATGTGTCGGGAAACAATCCGCCGTGCAATTATCCATAAATTTAATCAAATTAAACAGTGGAATTGTCTAACTATCAACGATTTATACAATAAAATTCAAGACACAAAAGAAGCCAATCATATCATTAATAATATCAAAATATGCGATCCGGCTGTCGGTTCAGGACATTTTTTAGTCTCCGCCTTAAACGAGATTATCTCCATTAAAAGTGAGTTAGAAATATTAGAAGATAAACAAGGAAAACGCCTTAAAAATTATCATATTATCGTAGAAAATGACGAGTTAATTATTACCGATGAAAATAATCAATTATTTACTTATAATCCCCTTAATCAAGAAAGCCAACGCATTCAAGAAACTCTTTTTTCTGAAAAACAAACCATCATCGAAAATTGTCTTTTTGGGGTGGATATTAACACTAATTCAGTCAAAATTTGTCGTCTTCGATTATGGATTGAGTTATTAAAAAATTCCTATTATACCTCACCTCCCCAACCCTTCTCTCCTAAAAGCAAGGGGGGAGAAAAAAATAATAAGTTATCTCATCAATTCCCTTCTCCAGATGGGAGAGGGGTTAGGGGTGAGGGCAAAACTTTACAAACTTTACCTAACATTGATATTAATATTAAATGTGGTAATTCTTTAATCAGTCGCTTTGATATTAATGATAGTTTTTCCTCCGCCAAAATAAAGCGTCAAATCGAGGAATATAAAGAAGCCGTTAAAAATTATTATCGCCCTGAAAATCGTCAAGAAAAACAAAAAATTATTCAATTAATTGAGTTAATTAAAAATAATCTTAGTAATGAAATTACAGGTAACGATGAAAGTTCTAAAAAATTGCGACAATTACAAGGAGAATTAAATAATTTAGTTAATCAACAATCTTTATTTGAAGAAACAGTTAAGGAAAAAAAAGTCAAAGAGAAGAAGATTAAGCAGTTAGAAAAACAAATTAATCAATATCAATTAGAAATTGAAGATAAAAAACATAATCGCATTTATCATAATGCCTTTGAATGGCGTTTTGAGTTTCCCGAAGTGTTAGATAATGAGGGCAATTTTATCGGTTTTGATGTTATTATTGGCAATCCTCCCTATATTCGCCAAGAAGAATTTTCTCCCCTTAAACCATTACTAAAACAACGGTATAAAATCTATAATTCTATAGCTGATTTATTAACTTATTTTGTAGAATTAGGTTATAATCTCTTACATTATGATGGTATTTTTCAATTCATTATTTCTAATAAATTTACTAGGGCAAATTATGGGCAAGAAATGCGCTCTTTTTTATTAGAAAATACTACCCTAACTCACTTTATCGACTTTAGCGGTTTAGCGGTGTTTGATGAGGCAACCGTAGATTCTGCTATTCTTGGTTATGTAAAAAATAAGGTTGCTTCTGCTGGTTTAATATATGCGGATGTGAAAAAAGAGACGGTAAGAATTAACGATTTTTCTAATTATTTAACGGAAATTCAGACTAACTTTTTACAAAGTGATTTAACCGTCAATAGTTGGAGTTTTGAAAATCCAGAAGTATTAAAAATTAAGGCAAAAATTGAGTCTCAAGGAATACCTTTAAAGGATTGGAATATTACTATTAATTATGGTATCAAAACTGGTTATAATGATGCTTTTATTATTGATGGTAAAACAAGACAAGATTTAATTAATCAAGATGGTAAATCGGCGGAAATTATTAAACCTCTTTTGCGGGGAAGGGATATTCACAAATATTATGCTAATTTTCAAGATTTATGGTTGATTAATCTACACAATGGCTATGAAGTTAATCATCAAAAAATTCCTGCTTTGAATGTAAATGATTATCCTGCTATTAAACAACATCTCGATCAATTTTACCCTAAATTAATCAAAAGAAGTGATCAAGGAAAAACTCCTTATAATTTAAGAAATTGTGCCTATATTCCTGATTTTGAAAAACCTAAAATATTGTATCCCGAATTTTCTTCAAAAAGTTCTTTTACTTGGGATGAAAATAATCACTATTATACTTTAGATACTTGTTGGATTTTAAACGGTGGAAATTATTACTTATTAAGTCTCTTAAATTCTAGTCTTATGTGGTTTTATTTAAAAACAATCGTTTCTGTTTTAGGCACTCAAGCCTTTAGAATGAAGAAAATTTACTTAGAAGAATTACCAGTTAAACAAATCACAGAAAAAGAAGAAAAATTCTTTAAAAAATTAGTAACAGACATATTAAAATTAAAGACAGAAAACCCCAATAATGACACATCAAAACTAGAGAGAAAAGTAGATTTATTAGTCTATGAATTATACGGCTTAACAGAGGAAGAAATTAGGATAATTGAGGAATAAAACCATCGGTTTATCCAATAGACATCAAGGATATTTGAGTTAGAGGCATAAATTTTTACGTCTCGATAGTGGAGTTTTTCCTTAATAATAAATTATGAAAGAAGAAGATAATCAAATTTGTTTAAAAAATATTAATTTTAGGTTTAATTTTTGTCAACTTTATCATATAATTAATTTTATAAGTTAAAATAAAACTTAGATTTATGTCGATCGAACCCGTTAAGATACCAGAAAAATTACCATTTTTACAAGCAATTTGTTGGCAACAAAAAAATGTTTATGATTTTAATTTAGAAGAAATGTTGAGTCGCTATGAGCGCGGATGGCATTATCGCAGTCTTTTTAATAATTTACAAGGAGAAGAACTAGATTTTTTAATTTATATTGCTCAAAAATATCATTCATGGTTATTAACAGAATTATGATCTTTAATATTGACCATCATAATAAAATATTGACGATTATTAATCAATTAAAACAAGAAGTATTTGAAGATAATTTTGCTTATTTTGGAGGCGGAACTTTAATCGCTTTTACTCATCAAGAATATAGAACAAGTAATGATATTGACTTTATTTGTTCTCTTAATTTATCAGGTTATAAACAATTAAGAACATTAATTTTTGAAAAGGGTTATCAAGCCTTATTTTCTAATTTAGATAACATTTCGATCGGTAGATCAATAATGGATCAATATGGAATTCGTTTATTAGTTCAAATCGATAATTCTTTCATTAAAATGGAAATTATCGCAGAAAGTCGTTTTCAAATTGGTTCGCCTCAATACTTTTCTTGGTCATTAATTCCTTGTCTTAATAACGAAGATATTTATACATCTAAACTTTTAGCTAATGCCGATCGATTTATGGATAATAGTGTAAAATCAAGGGATTTAATTGATTTAGCAATTCTGAGATTAGATGCAAAAATTCCCCCTAGTGCTTTAGAAAAAGCGGAAAAGGCTTACGAAGTAATACGTCCTTTAAAAGTAGCAATTGAGCGTTTTCAAAAAAGAGAAAGTTATCGAGAACAATGTTTTTTGAGCTTACAAATTGAAGAATTAAATTTTTCTAAAATTATCAACGGAATTGATTTATTAGCAGATGATTTATCGTTACCTTCTACTAAGAGAACTTTTAAAGAACAACCTGATCTTTTTTCTTTTTAAGAATATTTAATAACAATTATCAACTATATTATTTAATTATCTATTAATCAATAATAAACAAACTATGGATTTAACTACTATTACACCCTTAATTTTAACCTACAATGAAGAACCTAACATCGATCGAACTTTAAGTAAATTAACATGGGCAAAAGAAGTTATTATAATAGATAGTTTTAGCACAGATAAAACCTTAGAAATTGTGAAAAATTATGAAAACGTAACAGTTTTTCAAAGAACTTTTGATAGTCATAGTAATCAATGGAATTATGGCTTAAATCAAATTAATTCTGAATGGATATTATCAATGGACGCTGATTATATAATCAATGAACAATTATTAGCTGAAATTAATCATTTAGCTCAAAATTCTTTAGTAGATGGTTACTTTATCCCCTTTAAATATTGTGTATTTGGAAAACCTTTAAATCAAACAATTTTACCGCCTCGTCAATGTTTATTTCGTAAAAATAAAGCTATTTATATCGATGATGGACATACTCAATTATTAAAAAATGATGGTAAAATTAGTCAAATTAAAAGTTATATTTACCATGACGATCGAAAATCATTAAGTAGATGGTTATGGGCGCAAGATCGTTATATGATATTAGAAGTAGAAAAAATATTAAAAACTCCTGTAAATCAATTAAGTTTAGGAGATAAAATTCGTAAAAAAATCATTTTAGCACCTTTTATTGTATTTTTTTACTGCCTAATATTAAAAGGTGGAATCCTTGATGGTTGGCATGGTTGGTATTATGCCTTTCAAAGAATGTTCGCTGAAATATTATTATCTTTAAGACTAATAGAAGCAAAATATTTTAATCAAGAATAGGCTTTATGGAAAGTTTATTGTAAAATCGAAAGGTAAAGAGTAAAATCCCCCATTCTCCTATGAATATCGCTAACTTATCCCCTGAATCCTCGAAAATTAATACTCAAAAAGTGAAAATGTTAGTATTTTCCGTGGGTAATCTCAACGCTGCTTTACACATTGATACTGTACAAAAAGTTATTAACTATAACACCATCTTTGGTAGTGGTTTAAATCATTATGGATTAGTCAACATTGGAGAGGAAGAAATTACAGTAATCGACTTACATAAAAAATTGTTTAATCTTCCTCAAATTTTGAACTCTGACGACAAAAAATATTTACTTTTAGCCGTTAACAGTGCTAATGAAACTTTTGGTATTCTCGTCAAAAGTACTCCTGAACTATATGATCTATCTTTAGAGAATATTAGAGAGCTACCCCCGTCTTATCGCCGAGCGGATACTTTAAAAATTGCCTCTCATGTAACAGTTATTGCGGAAGAAGATCAAGAAAGAACTGTTTTTATTTTAGACCCAGATGAACTAATTGCACCCTAAATATGTGTAGTTTATTTTCTTCCTAATTTATCGATTGAATGTTGAGAATTAATTGAGGGAGACCTTCCCCGGAAGGGGAAGATCTTGGAAGACAAGAAGATAGGAAAGACAGTCTTTATTATATCACATTTTTTTTGAAACTGGGGAAATTTGTTGAAAAATAATTCCAAATTTCTGAATGAAAGTTATTTTTTTTTGTATATGCAAAGTCTCAAAACCTTGATTTTTTTTGCTCTTTAACCTAAAATCGTTACACCTATTACCTAACACCTCCCCTCATCAAAATATTTTTTCAGCAACCTCTAAATTAGAGTTGAAACCATTGCCCCTAATAATTGTTCGGGGGTTACTTTAAAAGGTAGGCGGTGAATATCTGAGGATGGTTGACAAGTTAACTCCGCCGTCGATCGAAGTTGAGCTAAAGTAATCTTATCAAGTCCTAAATCTTCGAGGGTACAAGGTAAACCAATATTACGATAAAACTTAATCAATTGATGTCTGGAAGTAGTAGCAAGTTGATTATTCATCACCATTTCTTCTAGTCGCAGTTGTACTAAAATACCATAGGCGACTTTTGCCCCATGTAATTGATGATGCACTTCCTCCAGATGAGTTAAGGCGTTATGGATAGCATGGGCGGCTACTGTGCGACAATTTGCACCGCCTAAACCTCCGCTAACTCCTGCTAATAATACCGTTGCGTCAACTACTTCTTTCCATTCTTCACTAAGGGGATTAGCTAAGGCTTTCTCCGATTTTTGTAATAAAATATCTCTTAATACTCTCGCTTGTTGTACTGCCGCTATGGTTAAAGTGGAACTAGAATCACCGCTACTGATGGAGGCTTCATACCATTTTGCGATCGCATCTCCAATTCCAGCGATTAAAGTATGAGCAGGAGCAGTCGCCACTAAACTATAATCAAGGATAAGTAAATTAGGACAATGACGAAGACTCACATCATACTGAAAAGCGCCCGATTCTGAATAAATATTACTTAATGCTGTCCAACCTGCACAAGTTGCCCCCGAAGTAGGGATAGTAACAATAGGCAAATTACAATTATGAGCCAATAATTTGGCAGTGTCGAGGGCTTTTCCTCCCCCAACTCCGATGATAAAATCTCCTTTATGGGATTTCACGGCATTTTCCAGACGTTTTAAGGAAGTTTGCGCACAATCAGGGGAATAACTTTGATAACTAGGGGTGAGGTTATATTCTTCACAGATAGGATTAAGATAAGTTTCGATCAATTTTAAAGTGTTTTTACCCCCCACAATAATCGGATGTTTACCAAATTGCTCGATCGATTTTCCACTATTGATTAAGCAATTATCACCCTTAATAATATTAGCAGGGGCGACTTGTAAACTAAAAATCTCATTAACTTTAGTAATAGCTTGGGGAGTTTTCAACTTAGTCATTTTCATAGTAAATATTCAAGATACTCTATTTTAATCAATTTTTAAGAAAAATAAAGAGCTTTTAACTGTTAACTAATAGTTTATTATAGTTGTTTATACCTACTCACGGGATAAAGGTTGACATTTTTTTTAAAATATGTTAGCTTTTAATGAAGTCGATAACCAAGACTGTTAAAACTATTTAATTTAAAGATTAAATTAAATAAAAAATTAGTTATTATTCAAGATTAATCAATTAATTAGAATAATAAAAGTAGGGTGGGTTACACCCGAATCAACGCTTGTGGACAGTATCAAGCCGACTTGACTGGTAGAAGCAAGAAGTAAACGTCATAGGTAACTATGAGTAAGTTTTATATAACAGTTAAGTCTATGCACTCTACCTCAAGCATATGTTGATTATTCATTCCTCATTACCCATTCCTCATTAATGTCGATCGAATAGGTTATAATGAAAAGTAAGGAGGCTCTAGTACACCAAAACAAAATACTAGATCATAACTTATGGTACATCTATCGGAAAAATCCACCCATAACGCTACACAACACACGCCTTATGAAGGTTGGCAAGGCTTTAAACTGGGAAAATGGACAACAGAAGTTAACGTCAGAGATTTTATTCAAAGGAATTATACCGTTTATACTGGTGACGAATCTTTTTTAAATGATGCCACATCCTGCACTAATAATTTATGGACTGAAGTTAAATTATTAATGAAGGAAGAAAGGGAAAAAGGAGTTTTAGACGTTGAAACCAAAATCCCCTCTAGTATTACCGCCTATGGCGCAGGTTATATTAATCAAGATTTAGAGAAAATCGTTGGTTTACAAACCGATAAACCTCTGAAACGATCGATTATGCCCTACGGAGGGATTCGAGTAGTCGCTACGTCTTTAAAATCCTACGGTTACGAACTTGATCCTCAAACAGAAGAAATCTTCACAAAATACCGCAAAACCCACAATGACGGCGTTTTCTCAGCTTATACCACAGACATGAGAAAAGCTCGTAAATCTGGTATTATTACTGGTTTACCCGATGCTTATGGTAGGGGACGTATTATTGGTGATTATCGCCGAGTGGCTTTATACGGTGTTGACTTTTTAGTCAAGGATAAACAAAATCAATTATTATCCCTCGAAAATGATGTGATTGATGAGGATGTAATTCGTTTACGGGAAGAAATCACCGATCAAACTCAAGCCTTAAATGAGTTAAAAGCAATGGCTTTGAGTTATGGCTTCGACATCAGTAAACCAGCAACTAACGCTCAAGAAGCGGTGCAATGGACATATTTTGCTTATCTTGGTGCGGTGAAAGAACAAAATGGGGCGGCAATGTCTCTTGGTCGTATTTCAAACTTCCTCGATGTTTACTTTGAAAGAGATTTAAACAACGGTACTATTAATGAATCGGAAGCTCAAGAGTTAATTGATCAATTTGTGATCAAGTTGCGCATGGTGCGTTTTTTACGAGCGCCTGAGTATAACCAACTTTTTGCGGCTGATCCTGTATGGGTGACAGAAGTAATTGGTGGTATGGGATCAGATGGTCGTCCTTTGGTAACAAAAAATAGTTTCCGTTTCTTACATACATTATATAACTTAGGACCTGCTCCAGAACCTAACTTAACAGTATTATGGGCGGAAAGATTACCTGTTGCTTTTAAACGTTATTGTGCTAAAGTTTCGATCGATACTAGCTCAATTCAGTACGAAAATGATGATTTAATGCGCCCTGATTATGGGGATGATTATGGTATCGCTTGTTGTGTCTCGGTGATGAAAATTGGCAAACAAATGCAGTTTTTCGGCGCACGGGTTAACTTAGCCAAAGCCCTACTCTATACCATCAACGGCGGTAAAGATGAAAATAGCGGTGTGCAAGTTGCTCCTGCTTACGCTCCTATTACGGGAGATTATTTAGAGTATGAGGACATCAGCGCCAAATTTGACTTACTCATGGCATGGTTAGCGAAATTATACGTTAACACCCTCAATGTTATCCACTATATGCACGATAAATATAGCTATGAGCGCATCGAAATGGCGTTGCACGATCGAGATGTTTACCGTACAATGGCTTGTGGTATTGCAGGGTTGTCAGTCGTTGCTGATGCTTTATCCGCTATCAAATATAGTCGTGTGAAAGTGATTCGTAACGAAGCAGGTTTAGCGGTGGATTACGAAGTAGAAGGAGATTACCCCAAATTCGGTAATAATGACGATCGAGTGGATAGTATTGCGGTTGAATTAGTAACTAAATTCATGAACGAAATCCGTCAACACAAAACCTATCGTAACGCCACTCCTACCCAATCCATTTTAACCATTACTTCTAACGTGGTTTATGGTAAAAAAACTGGTAGTACTCCTGACGGACGTAAAGCAGGTGAACCTTTCGCCCCCGGTGCAAACCCTATGCACGGAAGGGATACCAAAGGTGCGATCGCCTCTATGGAATCCGTAGCAAAATTGCCCTACGAACACGCTCAAGATGGTATCTCCTACACATTTTCGATCGTGCCTAATGCCTTAGGTAAAACCCCCGAAGCGAGAATTAACAACCTCGCAGGGATGTTAGACGGCTATTTCCACGATACAGGACATCATATCAATATTAACGTGTTCGATCGAGCAACCTTATTAGATGCAATGGATCATCCTGAACAATATCCCCAGTTAACCATTCGTGTTTCAGGTTATGCTGTTAACTTTATTAAACTAACTCGTGAGCAACAGTTAGATGTAATTAACCGTACTTTCCACGAACAATTATAAGGTGTTAGGGTGTTAGGTTTGAGGTATTAAAAATAGACATCTCTGAAAATTAAATTTTTGGAGATGTCTAAAAATAAAAGGAAGTTGAAAAAAATTTATTAACCATGTTACTAGAATCTTTTTTTGATATTTATAGCGAAAATGATATTCGTTTAAAAGGAACAAGAATTGGTATTGAAACAATACTCTATGAATATATTTATAATCGAAAAAATGCAGAAGAAATCAGTAACTTATATACTCAAGTTTCTTTAGAAGATATTTATAGTACCATCTTGTATTATTTACACAATAAAGTTAAAATTACTGAGTATATGATTGACTGGTTAAAAAGTTCTGAAAATTTAGCAAAACAACAGGACAAAAATCCTACGGTTAATATAATTAGATTAAAAAATTTAAAAAATCAGACGAAAATAAGTGCTTAAATTTAATTACTTAATTGATGAAAATTTACCACCTATATATAAACAACAATTAAAGTTATATTTATCTAATATAGAGATTATCGCTATCGGAGATCCTAATACTCCCAAAAAAGGAACAAAAGATCCAGAAATATTAATTTGGTGTGAAAAAAATAACTTTATTTTAGTTACTAACAACCGAGCTTCTATGCCTTTGCATTTGAAAGAACATTTAACACAAGGGCATCATTTACCCGGTATTTTTGTTTTTCGTCCTCAGAGTAAGATAGGTGAAATTATTAATGATTTGGTATTAATTGCCTCTGCTAGTCAGGGAAATGAATATGTTGATATGATTACTTATATCCCTCTTTAAATTTTGTTTTTTTTGCTCAGTTAATCATCTTGTAAAAGTTTATTTAATGAATAAATCGATAATTGTTGGTATCAGTGGCGCATCGGGAATGATTTACGCTGTGAGGACTCTTAAATATCTTTTAGAAGCAGAATATACCGTTTATGTGGTAGCTTCCAAAGCTAGTTATATGGTATGGTTAGAAGAAGATGGTATCAAAGTACCTCAAGAGCCTGAGACTCAAGAAAAATTTTGGCGATCGTACCTACAAATACCGACTCAAGGAAAGTTGATTTGTCATCGTTGGGGGGATGTGGGTGCAAGTATTGCTAGTGGCTCGTTTCGTACATTAGGAATGGTTGTTATACCCTGTAGCATGAGTACGGTGGCGAAAATAAGTCACGGATTAAGCTCAGATTTACTAGAAAGGGCAGCAGATGTACAACTCAAGGAAGGAAAACCATTAGTTGTTGTACCCCGTGAAACTCCTTTTAGTTTAATTCACTTGCGAAATTTAACACAATTGGCGGAAGCAGGAGCAAAAATTGTTCCTGCTATTCCTGCATGGTATCATCAACCTCGATCGATCGAAGATTTAGTTGATTTTGTCATTGCTCGTACTTTAGATCAACTCAATATAGACTGTATTCCTCTTAAAAGATGGAAAGAAACGGAGTAAATCAGATTCGTTACCTACTCCGTTGTGACCGCACTCTTATGAGTGTTTTACACGAGGGCTGGTGGTAGAAATCACCAGAGGACACGGTGTCCCGTACCAATTGACCAGTACAGGTGGCACTGAACTATCCTAACCCGTAGGAGGACGGGGTTTAATTGAATTTGATAGTCCAAAAAGGAAAATTCTGACTAGGATTAATAGTTACTCCTGTAATGTCATTTTGAGCAAAAGCATAGTCTTTATTTTGCCATAAAGGTATATAAGGCACTGCTTCTTTCAAAATAGTTTGAATTTCCCCAAAGGCAGTTTTACGAGCTTCGGAGTTAGTTTCTTCCCGTTGTTTGTCGATTAATTCATTCATTTTTGTACTATAGAAAAATGAGCCTTGAGTTTGCGCTCCTCCTTCGATACATCCTTGGGTGTCGTTACCGTTGGTGCATTGTAAAAATGGTTGAATATAGTTATCAGCGTCAAGAAAATCGGGGTACCAGTCACCAAGGAAACTAGGATAAATACCTTTACCTAAGTTACTAAAAGCGGTGGCACTTTCTACGGCATTGGGGATAAATTGAATTATACCTTCTAATTGTTGATCGGCGATCGCTTTTAAGGTAGCCGCCACACCGCTACGAGTTTTAGATGCGGAAGGATACCAAATTTCCACCACGGCGGGATTAGTCGCAGAAAAACCTGCTTTGGTTAATAATTCTTTCGCTTGGGTAATATTTGCTTCAGGGGAGGTGGTTTGGAAAACTGGTTGAGATACCTCGAAAACACTGGGAATTAAACTATAAAGAGGCTCGGATTGTCCTTGTAATACTCTTTCGATGATTAAGTTTCGATCGAGCAAAAGTGCGATCGCTTGTCGTACTTCAACTTGATCTAAAGGTTTTTGATTACGATTCAACACCATATAACTAACCACAGTACCAGAACCTTGAACCATTTGGAATTTTCCAGCGTTAGCATCTGACACTAAAGTAGTTATTTGCTCCGGTGCAAAAGTTTGATAGGCTACCTTTATCGCCCCCGTCAAAAAGCTATTGTAAAGGTTAGCAGAATTACCCGCATAAATTTGTAAATCGATACCCTCATTAACGGGTATTTCCCCCCAATAGTCAGGAAATACCTCCAATGTCACCGAATCACTATTAAACGCAGTTAACTTGTAGCGTCCTGTACCTATAAATTCATTGGGCTTAAACTGTCCTTCTCCTATAGTATAACTTTGAGGCGAAATAGCACAAGCACCGGGGAAGGCAAGTAAAGCAGAAAAAGCCGCAAAGGGTTTTTGTAGAGTGATAGTTAACTCATATTCTGCCGTAGCGGTGACATCTTTGATAGTATCTTTCAGTAAAAAAGAGGGTTTTCCTGCGTTTTGCATAAACCTATCTAAAGAAAACTTCATCGCTTCGGCGTTAAAGGGTGCATCATCATGAAACTTAACTCCCTGTCTCAAAGGGATAGTATAGGTTAAGCCATCATCGCTAATTTTTGGCAATTCTGTTGCCAGTAATGGCACTAATTCCGTTGTGCCTAATTGATAAGTATAAAGACTTTCACCCAAATTATAAATTAAATTTAACCCTGCTAATTCATAGCTGTCTGCTGGATCTAATGTTCTAGCTTTCAGGGTAGTTCCGATCGTAATTCTATTATCTGTGGTAGTAGGAGTAACTTGTTCTGATGGATTGCTATTACAAGCAACAATTAACCCAAAACAAATTAAAGAAACTCCAAGATACTTTAAAACTTTGACTATTTTTTTTATCATGAATTATTGTCTGGGAATTTTCCCAAAAGATAAAATGCTAGTTTATTTTAATGGAAAATAGTAATCAGGAATTAGTAATTAGGAATGAAACTGTGTTTCTCTAAAAAAAGAGAGGTTAAAGAATACATAATCAAGGTTTTGAGGCTTTATACAATAGACTTCGACCATAATTAGAAAAATGAGGGTTGAAACCCTTACTACAAACCAATAAAAAATCTTTTCTGGAGATGTCTAATAGACATCGATTTATTGATTAACTCCTAACTCATCGTTTCTAAACAAGTAGCATTAGTAAGATTTTGATCTACCGTGACAAGTATTAAATCATAATATACGGCTGTAGCTGCAATGAAGCGATCAGCTGGGTCTTGATGTACAAGGTCTAATTTTCGGCTTAAAATAGCTATATCAATGGATAAAGGTGCTTCCATGACATTTAATTCCTGTAAACTATCTCGAATCCATTGTTCTGGGGTAGGCTTTAGTATTACTCTTTGTTTTTCTCCTAATAGTAATGCTTCCCAAATAGTAACAGGACTTAGGTATAGTTTATTTGTTTCATCTTCTAGGGCTTCGATGACATTATTAGAAAGACGAGAATCCCCTAAAAGATACCAAAGCCAAATATGAGTATCTAATAAAAGTTTCATAATAAAATATCCCAAGCAACTAGATTAGATGTTGGCTCAACTATATCACCTAATATCGAGCCTCTATGTTTCATCGCCCCAAAGGTTGCCCTTTTTTTCTTTATCATGGGTTGAATAACAGCTAGTGGTTTTCCCTCTTGAGTTGTAATAGTTAGGCTATCCCCTGTTATTTGGACTTGGTTAACTAAGTTTTGGATGGTTTCAGGTAACTCTGATATGACTATTTGATTCATAAAAATTAGCCCTTAAAAATTATAATTTAGATGTTTAACGGTAACTTGCTATTCCTTTCCTCACATCAATTTTAGTAAAAGGATTAAAATGGAAGATCATCATCATCATCAACTTGGGGAATTTCAGGGCGATTGACAACTTTAATCTCAGGTTTTATGTCTGTTGATTTCGGCTCAACTGAAACAATTTCACCGTTAACACTTTTAGCTAAAATTGTTGCGGCATTTAGAGAATTTTGATCCCCATTTCCTCGATGAGAAATAACTGTTTCTTTTGGTTTTGAAGATGGAGAATTATTAGTTTTTGGAGTATAATCATTAACAGATTTAGTAGAAATAGAAGTTTTTGTTTCTTCTTCTTTTTTAGGCTCAAATTTTTCTGATTTTATATCTTTATTTTCTAATAAAACCACAGACATTTTTTTCCCAAAAACCTTAGAAAATCCTAGTTCAATATCTTTTTTTTGTTGATTACCTATTTCTAATAAAAATCTACTACCTACTGCTATTTTTACCATTTGCCCTTCAATACTAATAATTTGACAACTTTGTTTGATAAAAGATTTTGTGGTGACTTTTTCAATAGCTAAGGCAACTTTTTCTTTCACTTCAGAAAAGTCATTAAAATTGATTTGTTGAGTATTTTGTTCAAAATTTTGTTGAGTATTATTATTAACTTTATTAACAACTTTTGTGTTGGTAGATATTTTTTCTGCTGGAGTGTTGATGACTTGAATCGATGTATTTCCTGATGAATTAACTAAAGTGGCAGGTCCGATCGAACTGACATTAGCAGAAGGTAAAAGATTAAGCAAGGTAATTTCTAACCAAAGGCGAGGTTGAGTGGTGTTTCTAATTTGTACTTCACTATCTTTAAGTTTTTTCTGCCCCTGCAAAATATGGCTTAATTCCCATGTTTTCCCTTCTTCTATCAATTTTGACCAAGTTTCATCGGTAACGGCAACTAAATCGTTTCTATGGGGTGCTGACTTACTAATTAACAGGCTGAGGTAAAAATTAGCTAAGTTTTGTAACACAATCAAAGGTTCTCTACCTCGATCGAGCAGTTTTCGACATTGAGTAATCACATTTTCGGGGTTATCCGTGGCGATCGCCTGTATCAATTCCAACAAATCCTGTTCAGAAACCGCCCCTACCAAATCCCAGACTTTTTGGGGAGTTATAGTTTCTGATAATAGACTAAGTTGATCTAACAAACTTTGCGCGTCTCGCATTCCCCCGTTAGATAATTGAGCTACGATCGATAATGCTTCAACAGTAATATCAATATTTTCCTTCGTGGCAATATCCCGCAAATGAAGAATCATCGCATCTAAGGGAATACGGCGATAATCGAATCTTTGACAGCGAGAAATAATTGTCGGTAATACTCGTTGAGGATCGGTAGTTGCCAAAACAAAAATTACCCTAGAAGGAGGCTCTTCCAAAGTCTTTAAAAGGGCGTTAAATGCCGCCGTACTGAGCATATGACACTCATCGATAACATACACCTTATAACGACACTGAACCGGGGCAAATTGAGCTTTTTCGATGATTTCTCGAATATTATCAACCCCCGTATTACTAGCCGCATCAATCTCAATCACGTCTAAAGCCGAGCCATTAGTAATACTTCTACAGGCTTCACAAACTCCGCAAGGTTCATCCGTAGGTCGATCGCTTTGTAAACAATTAAGTGATTTAGCTAAAATTCGAGCGCTCGATGTTTTGCCTGTACCACGAGGACCACAAAATAGATAAGCTGGGACTATTTTTTCACTTTTGATGGCGTTAATGAGGGTTTGTGCGATCGCCTCCTGCCCTGCTAATTGAGCAAAAGTTTGAGGTCGATACTTGTGATGTAATGGCTCGTAAGTCATAATTTAGGTGATGCCAGAAAACGTAATTACTATATTGATTATACCTAAGTTCTACAGTAGGATTTTACTTATCTTTTAGCTTTTTTATCAAAATGGCAGTAAGTCCATTTTGCAGAACAAATAAACTATTAGTCTGAATAATTGCTTTTAATACCTAACACCTTTTTTAAGACATAATTTATCACGACGAGAAGTAAGAAAGCCGAATTTACTTGATATTTTCCGCAGAATTACGAGGAATTTTTTTGCGTTTTTCTACCACCATCAACAAAACATAAACAATCAATAAATATAATAAAACGAGAAAGGGAATTAACATGGCAATAAATCCTCCATTAATGGGTTATTAACTAAAATAATTGATTCGATCGTACAACACGATTAAAATCGATCGAGCTTAATAAATATAAAGATATAATTAAATAACTATCATCTTTAAAATTTTTACAACTTTATAAGTAAGATAAATAAAGGCTAAAAACCTTATATTATCAAAAATAATTGCTGAATAAAATACTGTAAAAAAAGAACAAATAATCTCAATTCTTTATCGAATATCTAAATAATAACCAAAATTAAAACAAAAATTTTTAAAAGTTTAATGATATTTTGTATAGAAAAATTGAATTGTAAAAAATAGTAGATTAAATCTAATATTTTAAATAAATATCAATCTAAATATTGAACCCATGAACAAAAATATCATTGTGAGTTAATCTGTTAATCAACTACCATCAATTAACCTTCCAAAAAATTCTTTGGTTATGATATAAATATACCGATTTACAGCTTGGGAAAAAGCATATTTTCTTTACTGACAAGTTTTAAAAAAATATACAATTTCACTTAATAATATGCCCAAAAAATTACCACCGACATTTTATAATCATAAAATTATCGACTATGAATTACTTAGGGACATTTAAGTATATTAAATCTTCTGCTCTTAGAATGAGAAACTAATTTCTTAAACTTACAAACAGAGTATGCAGTTAAATATTTACACTCTGAATTTTTTGCTTTGCCAGAGATTGTTAACCACACTTATAGAATAACATAAATTAACATAAAATTAGAAACAGGAAAAACTTTTTTTCTGAGTCATAATACCTAATAAATCGACAGTTTTAAGGTATATTAACTATGATTCAAAAGAAAAAAAACTTGAAGACGATCTCAGGAGGGGAATCCATAGCTTAAAATAATAATAAGATATGTGAACTTTCGTAAACTATTTTTATAAAAAACAACTACTTATCAATGACAACTGCAACCTCTCTATTTGACCCAGTAGAAAACGATTTATCGATACTCATAGATAATCTTACTAGCTTAGTACAGGCACAACATCCTATTTTAGGAGCGGCAGCAGAACATTTATTTAGTGCAGGAGGCAAAAGAATTAGACCTGCGATCGTGCTATTATTATCCCGTGCCACCATGAAAGGATTAGACATTACCCCTCGCCATAGAAGACTAGCAGAAATAACAGAAATGATACATACTGCTAGTTTAGTCCATGATGATGTAGTGGATGATGCAGAATTAAGAAGACAAGTTCCCACCGTCAACACTTTATTTGGTAATCGCATCGCCGTCTTAGCAGGAGACTTTCTGTTTGCGCAATCATCATGGTATTTAGCAAATTTAGATAACCTGCAAGTAGTAAAATTATTATCTGAGGTAATTAGAGATTTTGCCGAAGGAGAGATTCAGCAGGGATTAAGTTGTTTTGATACAGATGTTACTTTAGAAAAATATTTACAGAAAAGTTATTTTAAAACAGCGTCTCTGATAGCCAACAGTGGCAAAGCCGCCGTAATATTAAGCGATGCTGGAGAAGAAATTGCCAACAAAATCTATAGTTATGGGCGTAATTTGGGGTTAGCGTTTCAGATTGTAGATGACATCCTCGATTTTACCACCACCACAGAGATTTTAGGAAAACCTGCGGCTTCGGATTTAGCCAGTGGTAATTTAACAGCGCCTGTATTGTTTGCTATGGAAGAAAAACCTTCTTTAAAAATTTTGATAGAAAGAGAATTTAGTGAGGAGGGAGATTTACCACAGGCTTTAGATTTAATTAATCAGAGTCATGGTATCGAAAAAGCGAGGGCATTAGCTTATCAACATAGTCAATTAGCCTTAGAAGATTTGCAGTGTTTACCCAACTCTCCTGCGAAAGAATCCTTGATGGATTTAACCGATTATGTCTTGAGTCGAATCAAGTAATTAAGAGAATGAGTAATAGTATTCATTTAACTTTGTTTGTAGTAAGGGTTTTAACCCTGATTAATTAAAGGCTAAAGCCATCACTACAAACTTCTTGTATCGTTGATTATCTATCGAAAAAAGATATTTTCCCCTTTGCGTCTTTGCGTGAGATATTCAAAATTAATTGTTTTCCCATAAAACTAAATATTTATGTAAAATTAACATAATAAAAATGCAATAAAGTCTTAACTAGAGAAAATATGTATATAAATATACCTTTAATTACCAAATCTCATGAGAATATAGTGTGATCAAACAAAATATACATTGATTTTGCATCCCTTATATCTCGATAATGAATAAAAAAGTTACTACGGTTTGCCCTTATTGTGGCGTTGGTTGTGGGTTAGAAGTTTCCCCCCCCTCGTCAGGAAAAACTCTTAATTGTGACTCCCTTGGTAATCCGATTTGGAAGGTAATGGGCGATCGAACTCATCCTTCAAGTTTAGGTAAAGTGTGTGTCAAAGGGGCAACGGTAACGGAAGCAATGCACAAAAGTCGCTTAGAATATCCCCTTTATCGAGAAACATTAGAGCAGGAATTTCGACAAATTTCATGGGAAGAAGCCTATACTCTGATAGTCGATCGAATCAACACCGTAAGGGATACTATGGGAGTTGATGGTATTTGTATCTATGGTTCAGGGCAGTTTCAAACAGAAGACTATTATATTGCTCAAAAATTAATGAAGGGCTGTTTAGGCACAAATAATTTTGATGCTAATTCCCGTTTATGTATGTCTTCAGCAGTGTCGGGTTATATCGGTAGTTTTGGCAGTGATGGGCCTCCTTGTACCTACGAAGATTTAGAATTAACAGACTGCGCTTTTTTAGTGGGTACGAATACCGCAGAATGTCACCCCATCGTTTTTAACCGTTTTCGGGCATATCATAAGAAAAATGACCATGTTAAGTTAATAGTAGTCGATCCTCGTGGTACTGCTACAGCAGAAGTAGCTGATCTTCATTTAGCGATAAATCCGGGTACGGATATTGATTTATTTAACGGTATCGCCTATTTACTTTTACAGTGGAATCTTCTTGATCATGATTTTATTGATCATCATACGAACAATTTTACTCAATTTAAAGAAGTTATTTTACAGTATCCCCCTCACATTGTCGCTGAAAAATGTGGGATTTCGATCGAACATTTAGAAACCTGCGCTCGTTATTGGGCAGAATCAGAAAAAGTGCTATCTTTGTGGTCAATGGGCTTAAATCAGTCTTCCGAAGGTACAGCCAAGGTAAGAGGCTTGATAAATTTGCATCTGATGACAGGTAAAATCGGTAAAGAGGGCAGTGGTGCTTTTTCTTTAACGGGGCAACCCAACGCTATGGGAGGTAGAGAAGCAGGGGGTTTAGCACAACTTCTACCCGGTTATCGCAGTGTTTTGAATCCGCAACATCGTCAAGAGGTTGAACAATTATGGGGTTTACCGCTCGGTTCGATCGATGATAAAGTGGGTAAGACAGTATGGGAAATGATTACAGGTTTAGAAACCGAAGAAGTAGGTTTATTTTGGATTGCTGCCACAAATCCAGTCGTAAGTATGCCAGATTTAGAGCGTACTAAAAAAGCCTTATTAAAATCTCCCTTCACAGTATATCAAGAGGCTTACTATCCTACAGAAACATCCCATTATGCCCATTTACTGTTACCTGGGGCGCAATGGAGCGAAAAAGCGGGTACAATGACAAACTCAGAAAGGGTTGTGACTTATTGTCCACAATTCAATCCAGCACAAACACAAGCAAAACCAGACTGGGAAATCTTTGCCGAAGTCGGAAGAAGACTAGGATTTGAGCAGTATTTTAACTTTGAAAATGCCTCCCAAGTATATCGAGAATTTGTCAGTTTAACTAAAAATCGCCCTTGTGATGTGTCGGGATTAAGTCATGAGCTTTTAGCAGAATATGGAGCGATACAATGGCCTTTTCCTGAAGGGAGTAATCCTGAGCATCGTTACGGTAGAAGACTTTACACGGATTTAAAATTTCACACTGATAACGGTAAAGCTAACTTTTCAGCTTACCATAGTCGAGGATTAGCTGAACCCCCTAACCCTGATTATCCTTTTGTGTTAACCGTTGGGCGGTTATATGGGCATTGGCACACTATGACCAGAACTGGTAGAATTGATAAAATAGTAAAAATGCACCCTGAACCTTTTATCGAAATTCACCCTAAAGATGCACAACAGCTTAATTTACAAGATAACGATTTTGTCAAGGTTGAATCTATTCGGGGAGAGGGTAAGTTCAAGGTTAAGATAACACGATCGATCTCTCCCAAAACCGTATTTGTACCCATGCACTGGGGTTTTTTGTGGGCAGATAACGCTGAAGCTAACAGTTTAACTCATTCTGAGGCTTGTCCCATTTCCAAGCAACCCGAATTGAAAGCCTGTGCCGTGAAAATAATGAAGGATGAGGAATGAGGAATGGACAATTAAAAACTCAAATGGTAAAATCTGCAAATTTTTCGATACAACGAGCAAAAATTTCTACTCCCAAACTCAACACAGTTTCATCAAAATCAAAACGAGGATGATGATGAGGATAGTTTAACCCTTTTCCTTCATTGGCAGAACCTAAAAAGAAATAACAACCGGGTATTTCTTGTAAAAAGAATGACATATCTTCCCCCCCCATAGTCTGACATTCAGGCACAACTCCTAAAGGGGTTTCTACTACTTCTAACGCTACGGATTTAACTAATTGAGTAATACGAGAATTGTTGATCACTGGGGGATAAAGTTGCCAGTAGTCAAGTTCATATTTTGCCCCGTGACTCTCACAAATTCCTTTAATAATTGCCTCGATTCTCTCACCGATTAATTTTTCTAGTTTAGGGTTAAAATAACGCACTGTACCACTCATTTTAGCGGTATCGGCAATGACGTTTAAGGCTGTACCAGCATGAAATTGTCCTACTGTCACCACCGCAGAATCGATGGGACTTATATTTCGAGATACGATCGACTGTAAACCATTAATAATTTGTGCACCTAAAACCACCGAATCAACGGTTTGATGGGGCATTGCACCGTGTCCTCCCTTCCCAAATAAGGTACATTTAAAACACTCCACCGCCGCCATTAATGCCCCCTCCCTAACTCCGATCGTACCGACGGGTAAGTTATTCCACAAATGTAGTCCTATAATAGCGTCCACACGAGGATTAGTTAACACCCCTGCTTCAATCATCGGTTTAGCACCACCTGGTCCTTCCTCCGCAGGTTGAAAAATAATTTTAACTGTTCCTTGCCATTTATCTCGATTGTGGGCTAAATAGTGGGCAATGCCGAGGGCGATCGCTGTATGTCCATCATGACCGCAACCGTGCATAATACCTTTATGTTTGGAGCAGTAAGCCACCTGATTTTCCTCTTGAATGGGTAAAGCATCCATATCGGCACGAATGGCTAAAACTTTCCCCTCATGGTTACTGTGAATAGTGGCAACAATGCCTGTTTTTGCAACTTGGGTTTGATAATCAATACCCCAATCGCTGAGTTTTTCGGCAATAAAATCGGCGGTTAATATTTCTTGAAAACCCAACTCAGGATATTGATGTAGTCTGCGTCTCCAGTGTACTAATTGGGGTTGTAGTTGTGCAATTTCTGCTCTAATTGCCGATGATTCGATCGAATAATCTAAGGTGATGGTATTAGACATAAAATTTATATAATGGCTACTTCTATTGATTGTATCACATCGAATTATGGAGTTTAGAAGGCGGTGGATTAATTTACCCCTTGATAAACTCTCATTGCTAAGAAAGATTTGAACTAGATTAAAGCATCAGCAGTGGTAGGAGAAGAAGCCATTTGTTCTAGTTTTTCCTGTTGATCTTGTCCTATACAAGCCTGTATCACATCTTCTATTTTTCCTTCTAAGACAGTATTGAGATCAAAGTTTCTTCCTAATCGATGATCCGTAGCTCGATTATCTTTATAATTATAGGTGCGAATTTTCTCCGATCGAGAGCCAGTACCCACTTGAGAACGGCGTAAATCCGTTACTTCACTTTGTTGCTCCTTCATTTTGATGTCATAGAGTTTTGCTCGTAAAATCTGCATAGCGCGTTCACGGTTTTTTAACTGCGATCGTTCCTCCGTACAAAAAACCC
Organism: Geminocystis herdmanii PCC 6308; assembly: GCF_000332235.1. Classification (NCBI taxonomy): domain Bacteria; kingdom Bacillati; phylum Cyanobacteriota; class Cyanophyceae; order Chroococcales; family Geminocystaceae; genus Geminocystis; species Geminocystis herdmanii. The sequence goes on from NZ_CM001775.1 coordinate 2,619,000, forward strand.
TAATTCCCGTTGGTTTGTGCATCAAATCCACCGCCGTTTCTACCTTGTTCACGTTTTGCCCACCTGCACCCCCCGATCGAGCGGTTGTCATCTCAATGTCTTTAGGATCAATATGAACCTCCACTTCATCCACTTCAGGCATGATTGCCACCGTTGCCGTAGAAGTGTGAACTCGTCCTCCCGCTTCCGTTAAAGGTACACGCTGAACTCGATGAACTCCTGCCTCAAACTTCAGTTTACTATAAACACTATCCCCCGTAATTTCCAAAATTGCTTCCTTAAACCCCCCCATTTCCGCAGGAGACTCACTCAACAACTTCACATTCCAATTCACCGTTTCGGCATAACGAGAGTACATCCGCACTAAATCCCCGGCCCAAATACTAGCTTCATCTCCCCCTGTACCTGCTCGAATTTCCAACATAATGTTTTTGTCATCATTAGGATCACGAGGTAATAGTAATAGTTTGAGTTGTTTTTCTAAATCCTTGATTTGTGCGTCTAACTCCTCAATTTCTAACCCAGCTAACTCCTTCATTTCTGGGTCTGCGTTAGACTCTTTATAGATTTCCCTTGCACCCTTTAAATCTTCTTGGGCTTTTTGCCACTCTTGATAAGCTATTACCGTATCTTCTAAGGACGATCGCATTTTTGCCACTTTTTGCAATTCATCGGGATTAGTCGCAATATCTGGGTCTCCCAAACGGCGAGTTAATTCCATAAAGGTACTCTCAACGGACGCTAATTTGTCTAATAGATAAGATTCAGCCATAATATACTTAAAATAAACTATAAATAATTGTTTTTGATGTTAAGACTATGTTTTAAATTTGATTCTTTGTACATCAATTTATAAAATATGTCCAAGACAATTAGTCATTCTTAGACATAGAAAATAAGGATTTTTTCTACCATTTTAACAGATTTATAACACCGCTCCTAAAAACTTGAACAAACTTGGACATCATGAAAATAAGTAGGGGTTGCTGAAAAAGTTTTTTGATGAGGATAGGTATTAGGTGTTAGGTATTAGGTTAAAGAATGAAAAATCAAGGTTTTGAGCCTTTGCATAATATAAAAAAATATAGAGATATTATTAAAAATAAGGTCAAAAGTGTCGAATTTTTGAATAAAAATCCTTAAAATTGCGCACTTTTTTCTTAATGTATTATGCCTAAACCCTTGATTTTAATAGCTTTCTGAGTTATTCAGCAAACCCTCGAATAGCTTAGGTACGGTTTTCCCCCCTTGTCCACTTTCCCCGTGAAAAGCAATCTCAAGAATTTATTAATTCAAGTAATTCTGATTCATTGATAATTTTTAAGTTTAATTTTAGGGCTTTTTCTAACTTTGAACCTGCATCTTCTCCCACTACTACATAATTAATTTTGCTACTAATACTACCCGACACTTTTCCTCCTGCGGATTCAATTAATTTTTTAGCATCATTTCTCTTTAAAGTTGGCAATGTTCCTGTTAAAATAAAGGTTTTATTGGATAATTTTTTCTTAGAGTCACTATGATTATTTTCTTGTTGTAAATTAAGATTTAAACTTCTCAATTCTTCAACTAAAGTTATATTTTCAGAAATACTTGACCATTCTAAAATAGAATTAGTAATTTCTTCTCCTATGCCATAAATAAGTTCTAAATCTTCTTTTTTGGCTTTAATTAAGTTATCAATACTATGTAAATTATTGACTAATATTTGAGCATTACTAGCACCCACATAACGGATTCCTAAACCATATAAAACTCGATGAAAAGGTTGTTTTTTACTATGTTCAATAGCGGTAATTAATTTTTGGGCAGATTTTTCTCCCATGCGTTCTAAATCTGCTATTTCAAAGGTTTGTAATTTATATAAATCAGCGATCGATTTTACCAATTTATAGTCTAAAAGGGAGATAATAACTTTTTCACCTAACCCTCGAATATCCATCGCATCTCGACTTGCCCAATGAATCAAACTACCCCGCAAAATGGCAGGACAAGAACTATTAACGCAACGGGTAACGGCTTCTTTGTCAGGGCGCACTAAAATTGAATTACATTCTGGGCAATGACTAGGCATTTCGTAAGGTTGACTCTCCGTAGGGCGCAAGTCTTTAATTACTTCCACTACTTCGGGGATAATTTCCCCAGCTTTGCGAATAATCACGGTATCTCCCACTCTAATATCTAATTCTCGCACTCGATCGAGATTATGTAAAGTAGCTCTTTGCACGATCGTGCCTCCTAAAGTCACAGGTTTCATAATTGCAAGAGGAGTTACAGCACCAGTGCGCCCCACATTGACAATAATTTTTTCTACGGTAGTTGTCATTTCCTCCGCAGGATACTTAACCGCAATCGCCCAACGGGGAAATTTTTGCGTAAAACCTAACTCATTTTGTAAGGTAAATTGATTGATTTTTACCACCACTCCATCAGTCATATAGGGTAATTTTTTTCGCTTTATTTCCCATGTATCAAGATATTGTTTGACTTGGTTTAAATCTGTAAAAACTTGATAATTAGGATTGACTAAAAAGCCAATTTGTTGTAAAAATTTGAGAGCTTGATCTTGGGTATCTAATAAATTATTATCAGGATTAAAATAAACATTATAAGCAAAAAATTGTAACTTTCTTTCACTAACAATTTTCGGATCTAATTGTCTCAAAGTTCCCGCCGTTGCATTACGAGGATTAGCGAATAAATTTTCTTGATTTTTCTCTCTTTCTTCGTTGATACGATTAAATTCTTCTAAGGGTAAAAAAGCCTCTCCTCTCACTTCTAAAATAGGAGGAGGATTATCCATATTTAATCTTAAAGGGATCGATCGAATTGTGCGTAAATTATGGGTTATGTCTTCCCCCGTGACACCATCTCCCCTTGTCAAACCCCTAATAAAAATTCCATTTTTGTAGGTTAAAGCAATAGCTGAACCATCTATTTTTAACTCACAATTATAGTTAAATTTAGGGATATTTTCTAGTTGTCTTTGCCAACGATTTTGCCAATTATTTAACTCCTCAAAATTAAAAGCATTTTCTAAACTATAAAGAGGTATATTATGCTTAACAGAATTAAATTGTTTATCCAATTTATCCCCAACTCTTTGGGTTGGACTATCCGCAGTAATTAAATTAGGATATTCATTCTCTAAATCCTGCAATTCTCGATAAAGTTGATCATAAATAGTATCCTCCATAATAGGATTATCTAATACATAATAGGCATAACTTGCCTCCTGTAATTTAGCCTTTAATTGTTCAGCTCGATCTATATTAATATTTTCCATGACTAAAATTTAGATATATTTTCTAGTTATAACAAAATCAATGATCGATCGAAAACTTAGATTTTGCATCATAGCTTTACTCTTGAGTAAGTCAAGATTATAGTTATATTAGGGGAAAGAGATTTAAAAGAACAAAAAAGATTAGTTGAGTAATCATTAAGAGTAAGATAAAATGAATATACAAGAAACAGTGCTAGATAACTTAAAGGATTTAACCGTTGACAAACAAAAAACAGTGCTAGATTTTGTCAAATTTTTAAGATTTCAACAGGAGACTCAAACCCCTTCCAATTATACTTTAAAGGGATTATGGGCTGATCTTGATTTTTCCGTAACGGAAGATGATATTACTTCTATTAGACAAGAAATGTGGAGTACTTTTGCGGAGGATTTAGATGAATTAGTTCTATAGTACTTGATACTCATGCTGTTATTTGGTATTTGTTGGAGTCTCCAAAATTGTCTGTTAACGCCTTGAAAGCAATCGATTCCGCCTATATCATTTACTTTAGTGCTATTACAGTCATCGAAATAACTTATCTAACGGAAAAGGAGAAAATTCCTCAACTAGCATTGAAACGTCTTTTAATTGCCTTAAATGAGCCTTCTGGTAATTGGAAAATTATACCCATAGATTTAGATATAGCCTTGTCTTTATCTGAAATCGATCGACAGATAGTGCCAGAAATGCCCGATAGAATTATAACGGCTACAGCGTTATATCTGAATCTTCCTCTCGTTACCCGTGATACTAAAATTACAGCATCAATTGTTAATACTATTTGGTAAGACAACTCCTCATTTCTCCTTCCCAATTCCTAATTCCTTGAGAGATAGTTTAAATCGTGCTAAACTGTTAAGAACGATCGTTCTTGATAAAAAGATCATTTAAGGGCTAAAAACCCAAAAAAAAGCCTTAAACAGAGGAATTATATATAATATATGAGTACAGAAATTCAGACTACAAACTACGGTGCAGAACAAATTCAAGTACTGGAAGGCTTAGAACCAGTCAGAAAGCGTCCGGGTATGTACATCGGAACTACAGGACCGAGAGGATTACACCATCTAGTTTATGAAGTAGTTGATAATTCGATCGATGAGGCTTTAGCTGGTCACTGTAGTCATATTGAAATAGAACTTAACGCCGATGGTTCAGTCTCCGTCACCGATGATGGTAGAGGTATCCCTACAGATATTCACCCCACCACCAACAAATCAGCCTTAGAAACCGTGATGACAGTGCTTCACGCAGGAGGAAAATTCGGAGGCGGTGGTTATAAAGTATCAGGTGGTTTACACGGTGTTGGGATTTCTGTCGTTAACGCCCTCTCCGAATGGGTACAAGTTACAGTAAAGCGTCAACAAAAGATTTTCACCCAACGTTATGAAAGGGGTAATGCCGTTACAGAATTGATACCCAATCCTAACCCTGATAATTCTACAGGTACATCCATCAGTTTTTTACCTGATAACCAAATTTTCACCGAAACTACCGAATTTGATTATAACACCCTCTCAGGGCGACTCAGAGAATTAGCTTACCTCAACGCAGGAGTTAAAATTACCTTCAGCGATCGACGTGTTACCCCCGAACATATCGAAACCTATTGTTATGAAGGGGGTATCAGAGAATATGTCACCTACATGACAAGGGAAAAAGAAGCCCTCCACGAAGATATTATCTATGTAGAAGGAGAGAAAAACGGCGTACAAGTAGAAGTCGCTTTTCAGTGGTGTATTGACTCCTATAGCGACACTATTTTAGGTTTTGCGAATAATATTCGTACCATTGACGGGGGTACACACTTAGAAGGTTTAAAAACCGTCTTAACTCGTACCGTTAATAACGTGGCGCGTAAAAGAAATAAAATTAAGGAAAATGAGCCAAACTTAGGGGGAGAAAACGTCAGAGAAGGCTTAACGGCTGTAATCTCTGTGAAAGTTCCAGAGCCTGAATTTGAAGGGCAAACCAAGACAAAATTAGGTAACTCCGAAGTAAGAGGTATTGTGGATTCCTTAGTAGGGGAAGTTTTAAACGACTATTTAGAGCGTAATCCTGCCGTAGCCGATAGCGTCATTGACAAAGCAATTCAAGCCTTTAAAGCCGCCGATGCCGCCAGACGTGCCAGAGAATTAGTGCGCCGTAAATCGGTGTTAGAATCTTCACCCCTACCGGGTAAATTAGCCGATTGTAGCTCTCGTGATCCTTCTGAATCAGAGATATTTCTTGTAGAAGGTGATAGTGCAGGTGGTAGTGCTAAACAAGGGCGCGATCGACGTTTTCAAGCTATCTTGCCTTTGCGTGGTAAAATCTTGAACATCGAAAAAACCGATGACGCAAAAATTTATAAAAATAACGAGATTCAATCCTTAATTACTGCTTTGGGTTTAGGTATTCGAGGGGATGAATTTGATCCTACTCAACTACGTTATCATCATATCGTCATCATGACTGACGCTGATGTGGATGGTGCACACATCCGTACTCTTTTGTTAACATTCTTCTATCGTTATCAACGGGCATTAGTAGAGGAAGGATACATTTATATTGCTTGTCCTCCGTTATATAAATTAGAAAGAGGTAAAAATCATTTCTATTGCTATAGCGATCGAGAGTTACAACAAAAAATCGCTGAATTTCCTGCCAATGCTAACTACAATATTCAACGATTTAAGGGATTGGGAGAGATGATGCCCCAACAGTTGTGGGATACAACCATGAATCCTGAAACCCGTATGATGAAACGAGTAGAAATTGAAGATGCCGCCCAAGCTGATCATATTTTCACTGTATTAATGGGCGATCGAGTTGCACCACGTCGAGAATTTATCGAAACACACGGACCAAGATTAAATTTAACACAGTTAGACGTATAATTGTAGGGTGGGCAATGCCCACCTTTTTTTTATTCATTAATCAAAAATAATTTAATAAAGAATTATGGAAATACAAACATTAATTAATGATGCGATGAAAATAACAGGTTTAAAAACCGAAAAAGAAGTAATTGAATTAAGTTTAAAAACTTTAATTAACCTTAAACAACAAGAAAAAATTAAAGAATTTAAAGGAAAATTAAAATGGGAGGGAAATCTTGAGGAAATGAGGTTTGATTAATGATTTTAGTCGATTCTAGCGTCTGGATTGATTATTTTAATGGTAGTGAAACAGAGGAGGTGAGAAAATTAGATTTATATTTAGCAACTCATCCCGTAGCCATTGGAGATATTATCTTAACTGAAGTGTTACAAGGGTTTAAAAACGATCGAGATTATCAAACAGCAAAAACTTTATTAACTTCTCTAACTATTTATTCTTTATTAGGTATTGAATTAGCCATAAAAAGTGCAGAAAATTATAGATATTTAAGAAAACAAGGCATTACTATTAGAAAAACTAATGATGTAATTATTGCCACTTTTTGCATAGAAAATAATCTTCCTCTCCTGTTTTCCGATCGAGATTTTCAACCTTTTATCAACTACTTAGATTTGATTCCTGTCTAGTTGAAGTACATTTGTGCTATGAGTAATTTCCGCCTTTTTCTTTTGGTCAATAATATAAACATCCAACAAATTTAATGTAATCAAAACATGACTATTATGTAACTATTATTATTGTTTTTTCTGTTAATATGTGATAATTTATTAAAAATACTAATAAAATAGAACAAAGTAACTAATGATAATCAAACAAGTTATCTGTACCTTGCTTACTACGATTCTTTTCATCGTATCAAATTCGATGTATTGGACTCCTTCTGCCTTTGCGTTGTCTTCAGTAAATACATCTTTTCAAACTGATAAACTGGCATTTAACAATACAAAAGACGGTGTTTTAGAAATCACAGATATTGAAAATGAAGGTAAATCTGTTTTTAAGTCATCTGTTCTTCAAAAAGTAGGAAATTTGAAAAATTCTGTCCCCGATTTACATATTGTTGAAACAGCAACAGGATTGAAAAATAAAGTTTCCGACATCAATTTGGTAGAGAAGGCAACAAATTTGAAAAATTCTGTACCTGACTTACATATTGTAGAACAAACTCAAAAGTTAAAACAAGTTATTGCCGATATTGATCTTGAATTAAGTAGTAAAGAACTTCAAGATTTTTACGCTACAAATATTGTACAAAAAGGGGAAAATTTAAAAAATAATATTCCCAATCTTCACCTAAGCGAAAAAGCACAACAACTCAAAAAATCCATTTCTGATCAAGATTTATTAGCTCACGCAAATTCTATTAAACAGGCTCTATTATCTGTAGATATGAGTACACAATTAGGTCAATTCCGTAATTCATTATCAGACATTAATTTAGCAGGAAAATCCGATGCGATTAAAAACTTTGTTTCGGGTATTGATATTCCGATCGCTGCAAAAAAAGTTCTCTCGAATGTTTCTATGTTAAAGGCAACAGAAAAGTTTTTATCACTTACACCTGAAAATTTTTGTAACGCCTATAATAACTATGCCAATGGTGAAGATAAAACAGCTTGGATTTTGATTGAAAAAGGAGCGGTAACAGCTTTTACTGTTTTTCAAGCTATTTCCTCCGCTTCAGCAGTGGGTGCTGGACCATTAGCTGGATATGCAGGTATGGCTTCAGCCGTATCTCAACTAGGTATAGGTGGTCTTGTAACTTCTATGGCAGGATTTTTTGGTAGTAGTGCTACGGGAGCAGCCGCAACCGCAGTGGTAACTTCGGCAGTAGGCGGTCCGATTGTTATGGCTATTATTTTAGCTGGAGGTATCGCTGTTGTTAATATTGGCAAACACCAAGTAGCCAATTTTGCCTTTGATAAAATTAATAATTATGCTGGAGGTTTAAATGAATATGCTCAACAATATTGTCAATCTATGATTACATCTAATTAGAGTCTGGTATTTCTTTGCAAGGTAATGGTTTTCAACAAACAATAAACCGCCTTGCAAGAAATCAATAGCTAAAGCGATGCACTGTATCTCGACTACGCTCGATAACCGAGTTCAAGTATCTGCTAAAGCGACTTTAAAAAATACAATATAATTGATTTAGGTTAATCATACAATGATGTAATAGCTATCAATAAGAAAAAAATCATGATTGCTCAACTTGAAAAAACTTACTACTCAGTAGATGAATATTTGGAGTTAGAAGAAACTGCCGAATATAAAAGCGAATACCATGACGGGGAGATTATTGCCATGACAGGAGGTACAACTAATCATAATAAAATAGCGGGTAATTTGTATTTTCATTTTAAATCTGCTTTCAGGGGAAAAAGTTACGATATTTATATCAATGATGTGCGTCTTTCTATCCCCCTTGAGAGACGTTATACTTACCCTGATATTATGATTATCAAGGATCGAACCATATATGAAAGAGATAATAAAACAACCGTAACTAATCCCCTCGTAATTATCGAAGTTTTATCCAATTCAACACAAAATTATGATAAGGGAGAAAAATTTAAAAGCTATCGTTCGATCGAATCTTTTCAAGAATATATTTTAATAGATCAGTATAGTTTTTCTGTGGAACAGTTTATCAAAGAATCTGAAAATGAATGGAAATTTAAAGAGTATTTAGGGGAAAATCAGACATTAAAGTTAGGAAAAATTGATTTTGATATATCATTTGCGGATATTTATGAAGGAGTTATGTTTAATGAAAATATTTAGTTTTCCTATCTTCAAGTCTCCATGAAATTCTATGACAAAATGGTGTTGTTCGATGCCGAAGGCACGCTGCACACCCGAATCTTTTCAAGAATATATTTTATTCGATCGAGACAGTTTTGACCTAGAACAATTTATGGAGTAAATTTTAAAAATTCATCGATGAGAATTACTTCCCCTGTTACATTAGTTGGATCGATACTGGAATCTATAATAGTGGAATTACTAGGAGTAACGGGATTACTAGGAGTAACGGGATTAATTGGATTATTAGAGGTAACAGGTTTCGGAGTAACCGAATTAGTAGAGGTAACAGGAGTAACGGGATTAATTGGAGTAATCGGATTAGTCGAGGTAACGGGAGTAACTGGATTAATGGGTTTAACGGGATTAACCCTTGCAATACGCTGGGATTGATAGGGAAACAGAGATTGAAAACTAGATTTTCTGTCCACTTTCAATTCAGGAGTTTTATTCCACATACTACCATAGAAAAAGAAAGCAATTCCTAACTTTTCCCGTCGAACGGCTAAGGCTTTTTCTCTCACAAATTCTATGGGGGTTATACGATTAGTTAATCCTGTTAAAATAGCTATTCCTACAGGAATTTTTTGCCTTGCTTCCCTGATTTCTGGACGAGTAATTTCCCTTTGAAAAACAGCAAAATCCGATCGATATACTTGAATAATTAACTCATCAATTAAGTCTTTTCTTACCCAATCTAACCAATCTTGTAAAAATGAATTATAGGCAGGTTGGTAAGGATTCGGAGAAATAGACAGAATTTTATTGGGGTTTTGTGCCTTAATTTTTTGGTTAAGTTGTGCCACAAATTCTGTTAGCTTATTGGCGCGCCAACGCATCCATGCCGGATTGTTATGATCATTAGGAGGATCGAGCTTTGTTTCTTGTTTGTAAAGATTTTTAGTATAATTATCATAACCAAGGGTGACAGGTAAACACAAATGATCATCAAATTGAATACCGTCGATGTCATAGGTGTTAACAACTTCCATGACTAAATCCGTGATAAATTTTTGTACTTGTGGATGGAAGGGATTAAGCCAAACCACTTCTCCTGCCGCACTATAGGTTGTTTTTGTGCCATCTCGTGCTTGAGTTAGCCAATTAGGGTGTTTTAAAGCTAATTCTGAGGTAGGAGGCGCCATAAAACCAAACTCAAACCAAGGTAAGACTAACATTTTATGACGATGGGCTTCTTGTATCAATTCCTTTAATGGCTCTTGTCCTTGTAAACCTTTGTGTACAAAAGGTTGTATTCCTGCTTCTCTTGCCACTTTGCTAGGATAAAGGGCATAACCTGAATTCCACACTACGGGATAGATGGTATTAAAATGAATAGACGCTAAATTAGCCATGGCTTCTTTCATTTTTGGTCGATCGAGTAGTGTATCAGTATCACTGGTGGTTAACCACACCCCTCTAATTTCTGGAGTATTTTGAGAAAGAACAGGAATAGTATTTATTAGTAAGATACTAAAGTAAGAGGCAAGAAATAAAGATAAAAGTTTAAATAGACGCAAAGAAAACCGTTGACGGACAAAAAAACTGATCATTGTATAGATTATTCTCTATAGTTTAAGAGGTGAAGATTTGTTTTATTCTATCAAAATCTTCGTCTTTTTGCTTCGAGTATAACTTATACCTCAGTTCGATGCAAGAATATCCGACTGAGGCAGGTAACAGGTAACAGGTAACAGGTTTGATTTTCAGAAGATTATATTATTTAATTCAAAAATTTACTTCGACTTCGCTCAGTACAAGAAAAACAAAAAAATCAATTAAGATATATTTTTTATCAATTCTTTAACCCTTTCCGATACCTGACACCTGACACCTTTACACCACCGAAAATTTTATGGTTCACTCAGGTAACTGATGATCGAAAAGTCAGGGAATGTTATAGTAACTAAAGTAATTGCTCTTAATCTTAGTTATGAAATCTCGTTCTAGTTTATCAAAAATTGTGATTATCTCCCTAGGGGCTATTCTTGTGGTTGTCTTGAGTGTGGGTTTATTCTCAGGAAAGTATCCTAACTATATCAATAAAGGAGGGGTGAAAAATAACCCTCAAGGTATCGTATTTGTTCCCAAACGATCGCCCTTAATGGTATCTTTACTGATCAATCCTGATAAGTTGGGGGTGATAGCGAATCTATTACCTTCTAATGATGAACAAAAACGAGTTTTACGATCGATCGAACAGTTAAGAACAAAATTACTAACTCAAGCTCAAGTAGATTCCGAAGCCGATTTAAGTAGTTGGTTGGGAGAGGAAATAACTTTTGCGGTGACATCTTTGGATTACGATCGCAATCCTGATAATGGCATTAAATCAGGATATTTATTAGTCGTCAAAAACAAGTCGGCGGATTTGGCAAGGGAATTTTTACAGACTTATTATACAAAACAAGCGGTTTCCAATAGTGCACAATTGATTTTAGATGAGTATAAAGGAGTTAAGTTAGTTTATCAGCAACCTTTAACCGCAGAGACAGAAATTAAACAGGTAGCGGCGGCAGTGGTTGGGGATTTTGTTTTATTTGCCAATGATATACAGGTATTAAAAGAAGCGCTTAATAATGCTCAGGCGATCGATCTTAATTTAGCTCATGATTTAGCATACCAGAGTTCGATCGAATCCTTACCCCAAGAAAAAGTTAGCATCGCCTATTTTAATTTACCCTCCACTTCTGCATGGATAACCAATCAAGGAGAAGTCAGCAATCCGCAACCCCAAAGTTTAACTCTATCTTTAGCCTTAAATCCTCAAGGATTAGTGACTCATAGTCGTCTATTTGGTATGTCAGAAGCACAAAATCAATCGCCGAAGTTAACCACACCTCCCCAAACCTTAGCCTATATTCCTGATAACAGTATTTTTACGGTGGCAGGAGTTGATTTGCAAAGATTTTGGCAAGACATTCAGACTGGATTAAATAACAATAACCCCTTACCCCAATTATTGAGTAATGGTATTCATCCTTTAGAAGAATCCTTAGCCATTGATTTTGCTGAAGATATTTTTCCTCAAGTTACGGGAGAATATGGTTTATCTCTCTCCATTAACAAACAAACCCAAGATTTAGACTGGTTATTCGTCAACGCTAATACTTTAACTGATAAACTTGATAACCTTGCCAAAGAAAGAGGGTTAAGTGTTGGCACATTACCCTTAGAGGATAAGACTATCACTGCATGGACAAAATTAGTCACCACTTCTGATAATAATTTTTCTCGTCTGGAAGCCCAAGTAAAAGGAGTCTATACTCAAGAGGAATCCTACGAAATTTTAACTAATTCTGTTAATGTGTTGAGTGGTATTTTAAGCAATCCTACTAATAATTTACTAGAATCTGAGGAGTTTCGATCGAGCATTAGCGCTTTACCCACAGAAAATGACGGTTATTTATATCTCCAGTGGCAACCCTTAAAACCTTACCTTGTGAAAAAATTTCCCATCGTCAAAATTGCCGAATTAGGATTTAAACCATTATTCGATAACTTGCAATCCTTAACCATCACCAGTGAAGGAGTAGAAAATGGTATGCAAAAAGGCACAATTTTCTTTAACCTCAGTTCGAGATAAAATTTAGACTAAATCGATAAAATAATATTAATATTTGACTAAAAATTATCATAAATTGATTTTTTAGATTTATTTACTAAATTTAATCAAGGTTTTAAAGCATTTTCTTCCCCATGCTACCCCTCTTATCTTCATCATTATTATGGTTCACTCAGGTGATTAGGGTGTTAGGTTAAACAGTGAAAAATCAATTTTTACACCTAACTCCTAACACCGTGATTACTTAGTCGTCGATCGAGCTAAAATCATCAGAGTCATCACTAGCAGTCTCAAAACTGACATTATTAATCTCTAACTCAGCCTTAACTTTTTGTTCAATCTCATTAGCAATCTCCAGATTTTCCTCTAAATATTTCACCGCATTATCACGCCCTTGGGCAATATTATCACCGTTGTAGCTATACCATGCCCCCTTGCGAGTAACAGTATTCGTTTTTTCTGCCAAATCTAACAAACAACCAATTTGAGAAATACCAGAGCCAAAAATAATATCAAATTCCGCAATGCGAAAAGGAGGCGCAACTTTATTTTTTGCCACCTTCACTTTTGCCCTAATACCGTATTCCCCTTCCGTACCCTTTTTCAAAGTTTGTATGCGACGAATATCTAATCTCACAGAAGCATAAAATTTTAAAGCAGTACCTCCAGTTGTTACTTCAGGACTACCGTAACTAATACCGATTTTTTGTCGTAACTGATTTAAGAAAATAACCGTAGAGCCAGATTTACCAATATTTCCTGCCACTTTTCTTAAGGCTTTACTCATCAAACGAGCTTGTAAACCTACCTGCATATCTCCCATTTCCCCCTCAATTTCGGCACGGGGTACTAAAGCCGCTACAGAGTCAATCACCACAATATCCACCGCCGAACTGCGTACTAATTGATCTACAATCTCTAAAGCAGATTCACCGTTATCAGGTTGGGCTACCAATAAATTATCAATATCCACCCCTAAAGCCGCCGAGTAAGTAGGGTCTAAAGCGTGTTCTGCATCTACGAAAGCCGCAATACCTCCAGCTTTTTGAACTTCGGCGATAGCATGGAGTGCTAGAGTTGTTTTACCCGAACTTTCTGGTCCATAAATTTCAATAATACGTCCTTTAGGTAAACCACCACCCAGAGCAAGATCAAGAGTTAAAGCACCGCTAGAAATCGTCTCTATTTTCATTTTGGAGGCATCCCCAAGACGCATGATTGAGCCTTTACCAAAATTGCGTTCGATTTGAGTTAAAACGACATTTAACGCCTTTTCTTTATCAGATTTATCAGAGTTTTGAGCCATTGTACCAGTAGCCATAAGCTGATTTTATTTAACTTTGTTAATAATAATGGTAATTTAATATCTATGTCAGAAATCTTTAACTTTTAGTACATAGGTATTAATATATTAACTTATTTTTGAGAAAATTGGGGAAAGTTTTACAAAAAGTTAAAAATATATTGAGAATACTTGGGGAGAATAAGGGAGAGGGGAGAAAATTTTGAAAATGACTCAAAACCCTCCTGAATTTAGAAAAAATTTATAGATTATGAGTTAAGCTATCTAGCACAATTCCCGTACACAATAGCATCATATAGAGAATTGAGTATTTAAACATTGATTTAGCTACCTGTTTATCTTCAGGATTTTTGTATAATCGCCATGCTTTAACTGTAAATAAACTACCTAAAATTAAGGCAAATAATAGATAAATTAGTCCTAAACTATGTAATGGATAAATAAATACTAAACTAAAAACTACGGTAATTAAAGTATAAATCCAAATTTGTTTTACGGTTTCTTGAGTTCCTTCTACTACAGGTAACATGGGTACTCCTACTTCGGCATAGTCATCGGAAATCATTAAGGCTAACGCCCAAAAATGGGGAGGTGTCCATAAAAATATTAAGGTAAAAATAGCCCAAGCACTCCAGCTTAAATCTCCTGTAACGGCTGCCCAACCGACAAGGGGCGGAATTGCTCCCGCAGCACCGCCAATGACGATATTTTGGGTGGTGTGACGTTTTAGCCAGTGGGTGTAAATCAGCATATAAAAGATAATGCCCATCATTGCTAATAATGCGGAAAGTAGATTAACCCAAATGGCAAGGAGAGAAAAAGACATAATTCCTAAAACGATACCAAAAATAATGGCATGGCTCGATCGAACTTTTCCTGATGGAATAGGACGACTTCGGGTTCGTTTCATGTCATAATCAATATCTTGATCATAAACACAGTTAAATGTTTGAGCAGAGGCGGCGGCTAGAGTGCCTCCTAAAAGGGTTACAATAAGTAAGAAAGCGTCAACATGACCTTCTCCTGCCATAAACATCGAGGCGGCGGTGGTAATTAAGAGTAAGGGAATAATGCGAGGTTTGGTTAATAAATAGTAACTTTGAATTACTTGTCCAAAATTTTCGTTGCGAGAAAGACTTGATCCGATCATGATGTTAGTTAATAGTTAATGGTAGTGAGTGAATCATTGTCAATTCACTATTTTTGGTAAATTTTCAATTCTATCGGCTTTGGTTAGGCAGACTTTGGCGGTAATATGGGAGATACGATCGAATCTTTACGAGCGAAAATAGTAAAGGTGATCAGAGTGCCAAAAAGAACTGCTCCCATGGTATGATGGGCGATCGTTAAAGGTTCTACTTGTAAATGTAGATAAAATGTAGCTACACCGAGTAAAATTTGACTGAAGAGAATCAGACCGATATATTGGGTTAAATTTCTCAGTTTTTCGCTTAAAGCTGGAGTACGCCATGAGAAAAAAATCAGTACCAAACAACTGATAGTTGCTGGAAAAACCCCAATAATGTGACTATTCATGACAAAACAGAGTTGATTTCCCCCAAAACATTGATGTAAAGCCCATTGAGAAGCCACTAAACCCCCTAACAAACATTGAATATAAACGAGGATTGTAGCAACAAAACTAATGAGGGTTAAATTACCGACGGTATCATTGCCTTGATATTCACTCAGGTTACTGCCGATAACAATTAACGTACCAAAAAAGAATAAAGCAGTAGCTAAATGGGCGGTAACAAGATCAAATCTCAGTAGTTGGGTAACGGTAAGTGCGCCTAAAATTCCTTGAAAGATAATTAATCCTAAAGCAAAAGTACATCCCCACGGCAACCATGACGGTAATTTTGTTCTATACCACCACGACAATACTACCAGTACGATCGTGCTTAAACCGATTAAAGAAGCATCAAGACGATGAAACCACTCTAAAAAGACTTGTAAATTCATTTCTTGAGTGGGGATGACTTTACCATAACATAAAGGCCAGTCGGGACAAGCTAACCCAGCATTCATTACTCTTGTAGCGGCTCCGATCGCCATTAAGACTAAAGTTGCTATGGCAATTTTCCAGACTAACCACCTAATCCATCTAATAGGCACAGAAGCTATAGAGGATGATGAATAAGAAGAATAGAGAATTGATTCTGTCATATCTTAAAAATGCTATTGAAGTTATCTTATTGTCGATCTTAACTCAGGATTAATTTTCTGGAACGCTTAATTTCGATCGAACTAACGTACTTAATTACCTGAGTGAACAATAAAATTTTTTGTGCTGTAAAGGTGTCAGGTGTCAGGTATCGGAAAGGGTTAAAGAATTGACAAAAAATATATCCTAATTGATTTTTTTATCTTCAATTCTTTGATCGAATTATATAATCTTCTGAAAATTACACCTGCAACCTGCAACCTGAAACCTGCCCTTATCAAACATTCTTGCATCGAACTGAGGTAACACTCTATCGATAAATACTTTTTCAGCAAACTGTAATTATTTCATTGCCTGTTTTTTCTCGGCTTTTAAATCCCGTTTGGTGGAGGCTTCGATTTCCGCATCGAGGAGGGTTTTTCCTGTGGCGGCTAAATAAACATCGTCTAAACTAGGGCGAGATTGACTGATACTAAACATGGATAAGTTAATTTCTGTCAGGGTTTGCTCTATTTGACTAATGGGATTACTATTGGGGGTGACAATTAAATTAAGGGAGTTTCCTTGCACTTCGTTGATGATAATATTTTCGACAAAAGGCAGTTGAGATAATTTTTCTTTCGCCGTTTGGGCTTCTTCTAGGGTAGTAAATTCTTTAATCTTCAGGGTAACACGATCGCCTCCTAATCGATCTTTTAAACTGCTGGGGCTACCTTCGGCAATGACTTCACCTTGATCTATAATAGCCAATCGATCGCACAGTGCGTCTATTTCTTCGAGGTAATGACTGGTGATTAATACTGTTGTACCCGCAAGTTTGAGTTGACGCAGGAAATCCCACACAATCATTCTACTCTCGATGTCTAAACCGACAGAAGGCTCATCTAATACTAACACTTGGGGTTGATGGAGTAAACCAGCGGCTAAATCAAGGCGTTTGCGAATCCCCCCTGAATATGTGCCTGTCTGTCGATCGCCATATTCTTGTAACCCTAACACTGTCAATAACTGTTCGATTCTATTTTTGGAGAAAGAGGAGGGTAAATGATAGAGGGAGGCTTGGAGTTGTAACAATTCCCTACCTGTCAAAATTTTGTCGATCGCAACTTCTTGCGCTACATACCCCAATTTTTGCCGTACTTGTTTAGGTTGAGTAATAGCAGAAACTCCATCAATGATGATATTACCAGAATCAGCTTGAGCGAGGGTAGTCAAGCAACGGATAGTAGTAGTTTTTCCAGCTCCATTTGGTCCTAATAATCCGAATATTTCCCCGTTTTTGATGGAAAATGAGATATTTTTCAGGGCTTTTACTGTACCATAACTCTTTTGTAAATTTTGAATAGTAACGATATCACTCATTTTATCAATAACTTATAATAAATACTTAAAAACAATAGCATTGAATAATATTAATGATTAATATTCGTTAACCATCAATTTGTTCATAGCATCTAACTAAAATGTTAATCTGAAAATGGATTAAGTTATTATTTGAAGATAATATTATGTTTGAATCTTGTTTAATTTGTACCGATGATAAAGACGGTTTACAAAGATTTGTTTCTTTTGTCGATGCTTTGGCAGATAGTGGTTTAACGGAGATTACCTTTTTACATAATGTGCCTTTGTGGGATGAAGGTCAAGTGCCTAGGGTAGATAATGAAAAAATCGCTTTAATGACGGAAAAATTTAATAGTAGTTTAAAACCGTCCGATCGAGTTAAGGTGAATATAGAGATAACATCGGGATTAGTCACCGAAAATATTTCTAAGGCAGTTAAAAAATATCAACCAGAATGTTTAATTTTGGGTACTTCGTTGCGTGGTATAACTGAAGATCGTATTTTTGGTTCAACAACCATGAGTGTTATCGAAAAAATCAACATTCCCATCATGATTTTGCGCCCTCAACTGATTTCTGTCTATACTTCTGAGGAGTTAGATTTACGTTGTCGTCATTTGAATCGTTGTTGGTTAGTACCTTGTTATGATGTGGACAAAGCTCGTTATCTAATCAATCAACTGAAAACTTGTGTCACAGGAAAATGCTCAACTATTCCTCATAAATATATCATTCTAGCAGTCATTGACGATGTTTCTCGATCGGAAATTCTAGTACAAAATAGAATTAAGGAAGTGGAGACAAAGTTAAATGAAGTCAAAGAGGAATTACAATCCCTTGGCTTAGAAGTGGAAGTGATGGTGAAAATCGGTAATCCCATTTTAGAAACCCTTGATGTGGCTTTGACAGAAGATATAAGCGCTATTGCGGTGACGGACGATCGAGAATATGGTTTACTAGATTGGACAATCCCTAGTTTTACCCAAAAAGTTTTACACCGTAGTTGGTTTCCTGTCGTCTTTTTTCCTTTCACTAAATAAAAATACAAAGTAATAAAACTTTGCATCTTTGCCACATGAGCGTGAAACTCTAGGATAATTATTTAACCCAACCTAATATTAATAATTAATTTTGAGGGCTTTTTTTGTCCTGATAAAATACTAATAGTAACGGGTTGGGCATCTAAATAAAAATTATAATTAATTAGTTTATTTTTGCCATAATTAACAGCATAAGCAGGAAAATTAGCAGGACTAACACTAAGTCTTAATGCTGTCTTTTTCTTAATTTTTATGCAGGTTGATTGCAATTTAAACTTAATCGGTTTTTCGGGATCATGATTGGTAATTTTGATATATCCTTGACTAAAATTATACACTTTTCCATCCTGAAAAACATTAGATAAAGTTGCAGATAAATCAAAACTTTCTGCGTCACTTTCGGCATAAATTTCTAATTCTATATCTCCAATTATCTTTAAATCTTCTTTTAAAAAATCGCTTGTATAAGTAACAATATCACTGCGATTATCTAATTCTCCTCGATTAAGACTACCACTTAAAATGCTACTATGTCCTCCTAGACTTGGACTCGATCGCCAAAAATCGTGAATAATAATATCTTCATTATTTCCTTTATTAATATTAGTTAATTTTCCATCATCATCTCTGATATTGGCTAATCCTGTACTGTTTAAATAAAATTCTATAGTGTTTTTATTATTAAACTTTTTCTTATTAATCCATTTATTACTACCTATTTGAAATAATTTAACATTTTTAAAAAATAAATTACTACTTTCATCTCCTTTTAAATATTTATTAAACCATGCTATTTGCAACTCATTAATATTATTATTCGCTTTAGTTGTATAATATCGATCGAGCAGAGTATTTCCCCAAGGAAGATGCGCCCAAGCACCGATAATTAAACTTTGTTGAAAATCACTTTTTTTACTCATTTCTCCATATAAATTAAGAGTACCTCGTAAATAAGTATCAAACCAACCACCAATATGAAGCATAGGTAAATCAACATCATTAAAATAGGTTTTAGGGGATAATTTATGCCAATATTCATCATTTCGATCGTGCTTTAACCATTGAAAATAAAAATTACTAGGACAATATTTTCTTAAGGCTTCTTCGATAATAATAGGTAAATCATAAATAGGTAAATTACGACTAGCTAAATAGAGAATTTTATAAGCAGACAAATCTTGTTTTAATCGTGCAGTTTCCGCCGATAATTGTATCGCCCATGCCAAATTTAATTGATAACAAAAAGCATCATTTTCATACGCCCAATCAGTATATAAATCATAGGCAATCATAGCAGGGCAAATAGTTTTTAAGGCTGGATGTTGACTAATGGCGCAATATAATTGAGTCATGCCTTGATAAGAAAAACCATACATTCCCACCTCACCAGTGCTTCCCTGAAGATTAGCAACCCATTCAAGGGTGTCGTAACCGTCTTCAATTTCCGTTTCAAATAACAAAAATTCTCCTTCCGACTCTCCTCTTCCCCTCACATCTTGAATCACCACGATATAACCCTGTTTAGCGTACCATTTTGGATGCGCATATACCACTGTTGAAGCGATCGATTTTCCGTAGGGTTGGCGCATTAGTAACACAGGAAATTGTTGATTATCCGTCACAGGGCGATAAATGTCACTAGCTAATTTCACTCCGTCACGGGTAGCCATGAAAACCGTTTCTTTGTTTATTTGATACATAAGTTTATTTTCAATTTCAGATTATTATTTCACACAAAAATATGAGAAGATAAAGATTTATAATAATTCCTAATTTTGTTAAAATCAAGGAGTGATACGATCGCATATTTTCTCAAAAACGATAGTCAAATTTTTAGCTTTAACAATAATCAAAACCTAAATAGATTTTATATTAACAAAAGAATAAAACAAATTAACAACTATGAATCCTATCACTTTATCTCAAAATAATTTAACAGAAATGGTTAAAATTTCTCAACAATTAGACTTATCTATTAATCAATTATTAGAACAAATTAATCTAGGGCAATTAACCATTGTTAAAACAGAAGAATTAGAAGATTTAATAGACTTTCGGGATGCAATTTTAGCTGAATCAGATCCAGAAAATCAAGAAAGAGTGTCATGGGAAAAAGTCAAGCATAATTTAGGCTTATAAATCAATGTTAGAGTATAAAATTGAGTTTTTAAAGAAAGCCGAAAAAGAACTTTCAAAATTACCTTTTAATATTCAAAAACAAATTGCTAATCGTCTTGAATCTTTAAAATCTAATCCATTTCCATCTGATGTTAAACAATTAAAAAACAGCAATGGAATATTAAGAATAAGAATTAATGATTATCGCATTCTTTACCGCCTTGAAAATGATGTATTAGTTATTCTTATTATAAAAATTGCTCATCGCAGTAAAGTTTATCGAGATTTATGATCTTCATAATGGCTAAATACAAGTCACAAAGTAGGGTGGGCATTGCCCACCAATCACCAGCAATAAATCTTAAAATCATTCTCCAAAATTATGATTAATAGAACTAAAATCAGGAATTTTTGCTTTATTTTGATCACAAATACAAGCCCATTGAGAAGAATAAACTCCTTTTTTTACCCATAAATTAAAACTAGAATATTGCCAAAAATGAGGACAAGAAACGAAATGATGTTTAACAGGATTATAGTGAATATAGTTTAAATGTTGTTCAAAATCTTCCTCATTTCTAATATGATGATCCCAAAATCTTCTTTGCCAAATACTACTTTCTCTATGCTTTTTTCTCGATCGAGAAACCTCTTGAATAACATTATTTTCCTGTTTAAAAGACTTCGTGAATAGTGCTTTTAATCTTCCGATTCTTTTAGAAAAATCGCCATTATTAGGCGGTAATTGCCATAAAAAATGAAGATGATCTGGTAAAATTACAGCACCTAATATATCAAAAGGCATCTCTGATTTGACGATCGCAGTTGCCTTCCGCAATAAGTCAATATTCTTTTCATCCTTAAAAATTAGTTGACGATTATAAGTGACGATCGTTAAAAATATAATACTCCCTTCTCGGTAAAAACGGCGATATTCAGACATATTATTTGAGATTCATTGTGGGGTTTTGGTGGGCAATGCCCACCCTACAATTTTTATTTAACTTTTATTGTCTAACAAAAAATCGACTTGTCATTGCAATAAATCCAGCACTAACACCGATAAAACCATTTTCAGGTACTAATGGTAAGATTAAGGCTAAAGTCAACTGAGTAAAAACTCCAGCTACTACAGCGATAACAATACCTTCCATAATTGCTTTTTTGTCCATATCAGCAAAAATTTTATTAGATTAAAAAGTCAAAAATTTTATTCATCCGATCGTATAACATAAAAAATATTTTGTAGGGTGGGCATTGGCCACAAATATCTAAGATGATTGTCAATGTACGGTAAAATATAGCTTACATCGCATTTATCATAATTTCTATATTAATGTCCACCTTAACTACTAAAAATATTAACTTTCCTTTAACTGCCGTTATCGGGCAACAAGCCATTAAAACAGCTTTACTACTCGCCGCCGTTGATCCTCGTCTTGGGGGAGTGGCGATCGCATATTTTCTCAAAGACGATTAGTTAAGTAGCATGAAAAAACATCCAAATAAAGAAATACAAAAAGTTATTGATTATGCTATTGCTAAAGGTTGGGAATTAGTTGAAACGGGAAATTCTGCTCACGCTTGGGGGAGGCTAAAATGCCATTATAAAACTAGAGAAGGCTGTCAAGTTTCAATTTGGTCAACTCCTCGTAATGCTGTTAATCATGCAAAGCATATTAAACGTACAATAGATAAATGTCCTCATTAAAAATTATCATAAAAATCTTATGAATACTTATAATTTCACTTTGATACTTTCTGAATCTAGTCAACAAATTGACAATTTAGAAGATTTACTATTTGAGGCAGGATGTGATGATGCGACTTTATCATTTTCTAATGGTATTACTTATTTAGAGTTCGATCGAGTAGTGCCGTTTCATGATCGAGATGGTGATCAATTTTTCACAGTTTTAAATAGTGCTATTAAACAAGTAGAAAGTATTAATAATATATCTGTTATTAAACATATAACTCATGAGGATTTAGTTACAAAATAACGATCATTTGATTTTGTTTGATTCAAGCTGATTTACTTTAAATTTCTCTTGACATCATTATTGCATAAGCAATGTACGGTAAAATATAGCTTACATCGCATTTATCATAATTCCTATATTAATGTCCACCTTAACTACTAAAAATATTAACTTTCCTTTAACTGCCGTTATCGGGCAACAAGCCATTAAAACAGCTTTACTACTCGCCGCCGTTGATCCTCGTCTTGGGGGAGTGGCGATCGCAGGGAAACGGGGAACAGCTAAATCCGTCATGGCTAGGGGGATTCATGCCCTATTACCACCGATCGAAGTAATCAAAGATAATCGCTTTAATTGTGAGCCTCAAAACTCCGAAGATTGGGATACGGATACATGGCAACAATACGCAGATACAGCACCCGATCGAATCCCTACGGAAGTAATCAAAGCTCCTTTTGTACAAATACCTTTAGGCGTTACCGAAGACAGGCTTTTAGGTTCGGTGGATGTGGAGCAATCCGTGCAAAGAGGTGAACCCATATTTCAACCCGGACTATTGGCACAAGCCCATCGTGGGGTTTTATATATCGATGAAATCAATTTGTTAGATGATCAAATCGCCAACCAACTTTTAACCGTCTTGACAGAGGGCAAAAATCAGATTGAACGGGAGGGCATCAGTTTTGCGCATCCATGCAAACCTTTACTCATTGCAACCTATAACCCCGAAGAAGGCGCATTACGAGAACATTTGCTCGATCGAATTGCCATCGCCCTTAGTGCTGATGGTGTATTAGCGTTAGATGAAAGAGTCCAAGCGGTGGATCAAGTTATCGATTATGCCTCTTCGCCCGTGAAATTCCTTGAACAGTATGACGAAGACATGGATGCTCTCAAAACCGAGATTATCTTGGCTAGAGAATGGCTCAAAGAGGTGAAAATCACCCCCGAACAAATTAAATACCTTGTGGAAGAAGCCCTCAGAGGTGGTGTGGAAGGGCATCGTGCCGAGATTTTTGCCGTCAGAGTCGCTATGGCGGCGGCGGCATTGGAAGGGCGCAATAACGTCAGTGCCGATGATTTACGCAAAGCCGTGGAATTGGTGATTGTGCCTCGATCGACCATCATGCAAACGCCTCCTGATGACCAAATGCAACCTCCTCCTCCTCCCCCACCACCACAACCCCAAGATCAAGGGGAGGAAGAAGGGGAAGAAGAAAACGAGGAGGAAACCGAAGAAGATAACAAAGAGGATGACAACCAAGAACAGAATGAAACTCCCCAAATTCCAGAGGAGTTCGTTTTTGATATTGAAGGGGTGATTTTAGATCCCAGTGTGTTGTATTTTGCCCAACAGATGCAAAGACAGGGTAAATCTGGCTCTCGTAATATGATTTTCAGTGACGATCGAGGACGCTATATTAAGCCCATGTTACCGAGGGGGAAAGTAAGACGTATCGCCGTTGATGCCACTTTGAGGGCGGCTGCACCCTACCAAAAAAGTCGCAGGGAACGCAATCCTAATCGCCGTGTCATCGTAGAACAGGGAGATTTGAGGTCAAAACGCCTTGCAAGGAAAGCAGGGGCTTTAATCGTCTTTGTGGTGGATGCTTCGGGATCGATGGCGCTTAATCGGATGCAGTCGGCAAAGGGTGCGGTAATGCGGTTATTAACGGAAGCCTACGAAAATCGAGATCAAGTTGCCTTAATTCCCTTCCGAGGTGAACAGGCAGACGTATTATTACCTCCTACTCGTTCCATTACTTTAGCTCGTACCCGTTTGGAAACCCTGCCCTGCGGTGGTGGTTCGCCTTTATCCCATGCCTTAACTCAGGCGGTTCATGTGGGGGTAAATGCGCAGATGTCGGGGGATATTGGACAGGTGGTAATTGTAGCCATTACAGACGGACGGGGTAATATTCCTTTAGCTCGATCGTTGGGTGAAACTCTTGAGGAAGGGGAAAAACCCGATATTAAGGCGGAATTATTGGATATTGCGACAAAAATCCGTGCTATGGGCATGAAATTGTTAGTTATCGATACGGAGAAGAAGTTTGTTTCTACGGGCTTCGGTAAGGAGTTGGCAAAACAAGCAGGAGGTACTTACTATCAGTTACCCAAGGCTACAGATCAGGCTATTGCGAATATGGCAAAGGGTGCGATCGCTGACTTGAAGTAAGAGAACACCAAACAAAAAATGCTCCAATCGTAATTAAAGATTTGTAAATTTATATCATTAACCGCCTTGCAATAAATTGACAAGGCTTATAGCTTAAATCTGCTAAAGCGATTATTGACTTATAAATGGATCATTATTTTTATGGATAACTCTAAGATTAATTTGGGTTGGTATTGGGTTTCATTCTTCAACCCACTTTTAGCTTTCTACTAGCCCAAAAATTATTAAGTTAATTAGACATCTCCAGTAATTTGTAAAAATGAGGCTTAAATGCTTATTCTAGCGTTTTAAAATCATAATTTTTGGAGAAGTCTATATATCTATCTCGAAAATTATTAAGAAATATGTCTAATATATAGGACGATAATATCATCAATATTATGATTAGAAATATTAATAAAAATTTGACCACTTATTCCACTTTTAAAAATATTTAACAATTTATGATAATACTACGGGGCGAACTTGAAGTGGTTGGTGAGGGTGTGGTTGACCTGAAGGGGAGATACAACGAGATTTCCATTCTGCGAATGGGAGGAAAAACTTTTCGTAATATATATATATATATCAAGATATTTCAACTTTCCTAAGGCCAGGTGAGATTAGTGAACTCTATTTAAGTCGGTACTTCTTCTTCAAATATATGGTTCTTGGGTTACGTCTGAAAAATGGTTTAAAAGAGACTATGACACTGGGTACACTTTTGTTTAACGTAATCGTTAATGCTATTGGTGCCTTGTCTGTTGGTATATTTGCCGGACTATTCTCTTTCCTTTTGCCTAATACTTTCCAATTTTTTCCAATTTTTGCTATTTTTATGTTTGCAATTATTGGTACTACCATCTTATTGTCCGTTGGTGGAATAGTAGGTGCTATTAGATTGTTCTTGGATTACTTACAGGTGAAAGCACTTTAATATGACAAAACGTATAACAAGTGGACGTATATCAACGGAAGTCTGTTGAGTTATTTTCGTCAACCGACTAAATCGGATATACTTACTGTAAGACTTTTAGAGCAAGTTGCTTAGTAAGTTCGATCGTTCTTATGAATTGATGTTGATATGGTTGAGGGTTCGATCGTTTCTATGAGGTAATGTTGATTGGTTAAGGGGTTCGATCGTTTCTATGAGGTAATGTTGATATGGTTAAAGGTTCGATCGTTCTTATAAAGTAATGTTTATGTGGTTAAGGGTTCGATCGTACTTATCGAGTAATGTTGATTGGTTGAGGGTTCGATCGTCTTTGGGGGGGAGTTCGATCGTACTTATGAAGTAATATTGATTTGGTTGAGGAGGTTCGATCGTTTGGTGGGGGGAGTTCGATCGTACTTATGATCTGAGGATACTAAAGTTATTTCATTCTTATTCATAATAAAATGATAAAAAATCTTCCCTAGAAATATTCGCCTGAGTACAAATACTTCTGAGTGTCGATGCTTTAATTTTTTTGTGATTGGGTAGGGTTAATGGTGTTGTTGTACCATTTTCATTTTTCCTAATCATGGCAATATGTTCTCTTTCTCTAACAATCTTAAAACCTAATTTTTCCAATGTTTTAATAACTTTACTTTTTGGTGCGTCAATGGGAAACTTTGCCATCTAAAAACTTGCCTCCACAATTGAAGCATCTAAAATAGGCGATTCTGTCTCTAAAACAGAGATGCCAAAAGTTTCGATATGAAAATTAAGAGCCGATTTAGCATCATTAAGCGCTTCTTCACTGGTTTCTCCCTCTCCCACGACAACCCCTTGAATACCTAAAGGATAAGCAATATAGCCATCATCATGCTTTTCAACTATAAATTTAATATTTTTCATAGGACATTATTAATTATTAATAATATTTAACCAATTGGCTCTAACTAATTCCCTATTATATTCTGTTTCATTGGAAAGAGAAAAAATGATATTGATGTGATTGGAGGTTTGATCGTGCTTATGATGTAAGGTTAATTTGGTTAAGGAGGTTTGATCGTGCTTATAAAGTAATGTTGATTGGTTGAGGGTTCGATCGAGCTTATAAGGTAATGTTGGTATGGTTGAGGGTTCGATCGTGCTTATAAAGTAATGTTGATTGGTTGAGGGTTCGATCGTACTTATAGAGTAATGTTGATTGGTTGAGGGTTCGATCGTGCTTATGAGGTAATGTTGATGTGGTTAAAGGGTTCGATCGTGCTTATGAGGTAATGTTGATGTGGTTAAAGGGTTCGATCGTGCTTATGAGGTAATGTTGATGTGGTTAAAGGGTTCGATCGTACTTATGGAGTAATATTGAGATAGTTAAAGGTTCGATCGTGCTGATGAGATATAATAAAATAATGAAAATAATTGGGAGTGAAGTATAATGCAGATTCCTAATTTCGATCTCGCCATCATTGAAAAATCTAAAATAGTAGATTATTTATTGAATATCAATCACAAAAGGGGAGGTTCAAAAGCAAAAATGTTGCTTAATTATGGTTATTCTCCTGAAAATTGGCAACAATTAGAGTCAGATATTCGCAAGTTTCATCTCAATGCAGAAGTTTCTATAATCAAAGAAACATCCTATGGCATAAGATACGAAATAATATCAGAAATACTTACTCCTATTCACAAGCCCTTATTGATGAAAAGTGTATGGCAAATTGACAAAGGTACAGAAATTCCTCGATTAATTACGATGATTCCTGAATAAAAATTGGAGGTTTTAAATAGTATGAATTTTGCTCTTTATTCTGATGTAATTTTATTAAAAGATATAGTCGAAGATGGTTTATTTGCAGGTGATATTGGGACAGTGGTAGATATACATAATGTTAGTGGTTTAGAAACTGGTTACAGTGTAGAATTTTTTGATTTGTTAGGAAATACAAGAGCGGTTGTGACGCTACCTATGAGTTATTTTCGTCAACCGACTAAATCAGATATACCGACTGTAAGACTTTTAGCTGAGGTTGCTTAGTAATGTTGATGTGGTTGAAGGTTCGATCGTTCTTAGGTCGTAAGATTAATCAGAGATTTTTAAAACTCCTTGCTTATAATAGAATAAAGTATATTCACATTGATAATTTTATGGTAAATACATTATTAACAACAAACTTAAAAAACATTTATGAAACTGATGAGCATTGCTGGTTAGAAGAAACAATAAAATTATTACGGGAGAAACGTTTTAATGAGTTAGATTTAGAAAATTTAATTGAGGAGTTAGAAAGTTTGGCACGTCGAGATAAATCAAAAGTAGCAAGTTTAACAGAACAAATTATTAGACATCTTTTGTTATTGCAATATTGGACAATAGAATTTGAGGATAATTCTAATCACTGGAAAACAGAAGTAATTGGTTTTCGTTCTCAAATTAAACGGGATTTAACAACCAATTTAAGTAATTATTTGACAGAAAACTTAGAGTCAATTTATCAAGATGCTTTAAGATTTGTTAAACAAAAGACTAAATATTCTGTAAAATTTCCCGATACTTGCCCTTATACTTTAGAACAAATTTTAGACCAAAATTATTTAATTTAATCTTAATTACCAAAGATCAGAGCTTGTATTGTATAAGGTGGCAGAAAGTGTGATCCTAGGGGGAATGTGTAGGGTTCGATCGTTCTTTTGAAGTAATGTTGATATGGTTGAGGGTTCGATCTTGCTTCTGAAATAATATTGATATGGTTGAAGGTTCGATCGTGCTTAGGTCATAATGTTGATGTGGTTGAAGGGTTCGGGCGTCTGGTGGGGGGAAGGTTCGATCGAACTTTTTGCCGTAAAATTAATTTAGTTTAATACCTTTTCTATCAACTATGAGACAAATAATTTTCTATCGTACATCTTCGGGGAATTGTCCTATAGAAGATTTTTTGGATTCTCTTTCGGCAAAACAAGCTCAAAAAGTTATTTGGGTGTTAAAATTGGTTACGGAATTAGAATCGATACCCATTAAGTATTTTAAAAAGTTAGTAAATACTGATAATATTTGGGAAATTAGAATACAATTAGATAATAATATTTTTCGTTTATTAGGATTTTTTCAAGACAATAATTTAATTATTCTTACTAATGGTTTTATCAAGAAAACCCAAAAAACACCATCTCAAGAAATTAAACTAGCAGAAAACAGAAAAAAAGATTATCTAAAAAGGAGTAAAATTAATGAATGATTTAGATAAATATATTAATAAAAGAATAATAACAGATCCAGAATTTGCAGAAGGATTTGATTCTGGATATGCAAAATTTAAACTAGGTTATATGTTGGCGAAAACTAGGGAAGAATCAGGAATTTCACAAGAGGAATTAGCACAAAAATTAAATTTAAGTCAGTTAATTATTAATCAAATAGAAAATGATTTACAAGATATTAGTATGTCTATTTTAGAAAAATATGCCCAAATTTTAGGGAAAGAATTAGTTATTCAACTAAAATAAAATATAGCTAAAGGTTCGATCGTGCTTCTGACATAATGTTGATGTGGTTAAGGGTTCGATCGTTGTTATCTCATTATTGTTCGTAATAAGACGATAAAAAATCTTCCCTAGAAATACTAGCCTGATTACAAATACTTCTGAGTGTCGATGCTTTAATTTTCTTGTGATTGGGTAGGGTTAATGGTGTTGTTGTACCATTTTCATTTTCCCTAATCATCGCAATATGTTCTCTTTCTCTAACAATCTTAAAACCTAATTTTTCCAATGTTTTAATAATTTTACTTTTTGGTGCGTCGATGGGAAACTTTGCCATCTAAAAAGTTGCCTCCACAATTGAAGCATCTAAAACAGGTGATTCTGTCTCTAAAACCGATATACCAAAAGTTTCGATATGAAAATTAAGAGCCGATTTAGCGTCATTGAGGGCTTCTTCATTGGTTTCTCCCTCTCCCACTACAACCCCTTGAATACCTAAAGGATAAGCAATATATCCATCATCATGCTTTTCAACTATAAATTTAATATTTTTCATAGTACATTATTAATTATTAATAATATTTAACCAATTGGCTCTAACTAATTCCCTATTATATTCTGTTTCATTGGAAAGAGAAAAAATGATATTGATGTGGTTGGAGGTTCGATCGTACCTGATAAGGTATAATTGAATAGATTTAATATATATTTAGAACAATAATTTTTAATTATGATTAACAAAACGATAGATTTATCAGAAGCAAAAATCAAAGAATTATTAAAAGAAGTTTTGATCGAACTGATGGAAACAAAAAAAGATGATTTTCATGAGCTTTTTTTAGAGGTTATAGAAGAAATTGGTTTAAAAAATGCTATTCAAGAAGGAAGAAAAAATGATTTTGTTGCTGAAGAAGATATATTTTTATTGTTAGAAAATAATTAGAGATGAAAGTCAAATTTGAATCAGCTTTTGCTAAAGATTTACAAAAAATCAAAGATAGAAAACTGTCTGAACAAATAAAATCTGTGATATTAGAATGTAAAAAAGCAGAATTATTCAATCAAGTTAAAAATGTAAAAAAACTAACAGGATATAATAATTTCTACCGTATCAAAATCAGAGATTATAGAATAGGTTTAGAGATACAAGAAGATACAATTATTTTCACCAGATTTCTTCATCGCAAAGATATTTATAAATACTTTCCATAACTACTTAATTGTTCTAATTTAGATGAGTTCGATCGTGCTTAGGTCGTAATGTTTATGTGGTTGACGGTTCGATCGAGCTGATGAAGTAATGTTGATATGGTTAAGGGTTCGATCGTTGAAGGAGGATGTAGGGTTCGATCGCTAAAATAAGTTAATATAGAGACAAAATAATCAAGATAAATCATAATGATTGTTAAAGCAATATTAGAATGGGATGAAGAAGCACAATCTTATTCAGCTACTTGTCCTGAATTAAACTATATTTCTTCCTGTGGAGATACCAAAGAAGAAGCTATCGAAAACCTAAAAGATGCAATTCAATTACTTTTAGAACCAATACCCGAAATTTCATCTAATACTGATATTCATAATCGTATCGAAATTTTAGTTTAAAAAACTATCAAAAATTTCTTCTAAATCTCCTCATTTAACATCCAAAGAAATCATTAAGCAACTAAAAAAGAACGGTTTTATTGAAATTTCGCAAACGGTTTCTCATCTAAAATTATTCAATTATATTACGCAAAGAACAGCTATTGTACCTATTCATCAAGGAAAAATAATTCCTATTGGCACATTAAAAGCCATTGAAAAACAGTCAGGTATTAAATTTTATTGAGATAGTTAAGAGAGTGCGATCGTTCTTATAAAGTAATGTTGATGTGGTTAAAGGTTCGATCGTTTTTTGGGGAAGGGTGCGATGCCTAAGGCACAGCGTAGGTGACCGTGCTTGATAAGGTATAATCAATGAATCAATTAATTAGTCAACAACATAAAAGAAAATGCCAGTTATTTCGAGATTTTATGGAATAATTATCAAAATGTTCTTTTTGGATCATAATCCGCCTCATTTTCATGCTATTTATGGTGAATATAATGCCTTGATTAATATTAATACTTTAGAAATAATTGAAGGAGATTTACCAAAAAAGGCACAATCTTTGGTTTTAGAGTGGGCAAAAATGTATCAAAAAGATTTAATAGAAATATGGAATAGTCAAGATTTTAAAAAATTGCCTCCATTAGAATAAATTAATATGCCATGAAAAAATATCCAAAAGTAATTAAAGTTAAAGCTATTTCTTCTCTAAAATTAGAAATTTTATTTGAAAATGGAGAACAGAAATTATACAATGTGTCAAAGTTAATTAATTTATCTCCTTTTGACAAGTTAACTGATTATAATTTTTTTAAGCAAGTAAAAGTTGATGAAAATGGTTACGGTATTTATTGGGATGATAACCTCGATTTAGCTGAGTCAGAATTATTTGAAAATAGTATAGCAATAAGTTCGATCGTGCTTAGGTCGTAATGTTTATGTGGTTGAGGGTTCGATCGTTGATTTGAAGTAAACTACTTATAAATAAAAAGGTGAATAAATCTTGTCCACCAACAAAATTAATAATTAAGTAAAATTAAATGATTAATATAATTGATCAAAAAGCTATTGAAAATAGAAAGAATGGGATAAATAAAATTAAAAACTATAGAGGAAATTTTGCTGATGAGGCAAAAAATATAGAAGATGAATTAAAACATGAAATAGAGGAAAAAGGAATCGATAATTTAATGGCTCATTTAAGACTTTGTGGTCATATTCCAGAGTCTTATAGTCATGACTCAACAGAAGAAAAATTATACTCAAAATATACAGATATTCTGTTATCTTTAACTTATGAATCACTGGGATTTAAAAGTATAGTTTTTGCAGAAAGAAGTGATAGTGCTGATGTCGAAATATTCGGTAAAAATTTTAATTTTATTGCTGATGCAAAGGCTTTTCGATTAAGTCGAACTGCTAAAAATCAGAAAGATTTTAAAATACAAGCAATGGATAATTGGAAAAGAGGAAAACCTTATGCTATGGTTGTTTGTCCTATCTATCAATTACCTAATCGTTCCAGTCAAATTTATCAACAAGCAATTACTCGAAATGTTTGTATTTTTACTTATTCTCACTTAACGCTTTTATTAAATTTTTCTCTCAAAGAAAATAAGTTAGTGATTGAGAATCTTTTGGAAGAAATTTTTAAAGTTATACCAGCGTTAAATCCATCTAAAAATGCTGTGGACTATTGGTTAGCTGTCAATAAAACTATATTAAATTTTTCAGATAAAATTCAAGAATTATGGCAATTAGAAAAACAAGTGGTGATAGAATCAACTAAAATTGCAAAAGAGGAAGCATTATATTTTCTTGCTTCGGAAAGAGAAAAAATTATGAAATTGAGTCATGAAGAAGCTCTCAAAGAATTAATTAAAATTAATAGAATTGATAGTCGAATAAAAACAATAGAATCCATTAAAGAAAACGGTTTATTTTCTATTCAATAAAATTATGAATATCACCAAATATCTTAACCAAATTATTCAAGGAAATTGTGTTGAAATAATGAAAAATTTTGATTCAAATTCCATTGATATGACTTTAACTTCTCCTCCCTATGATAATTTAAGGAGTTATAACGGTTATATTTTTCCCTTTGAAAAAATTGCTCAAGAATTATTTAGAATAACAAAAGAAGGCGGTGTTTTGGTGTGGGTTTGTGGCGATGCAACTATTAATAAAAGTGAAACAGGAACAAGTTTTAAACAGGCACTTTTTTTTAAAGAAATTGGTTTTAATCTCCATGATACGATGATTTTTCAAAAACAAAATCCTATCCCTCAAATTTATCGAAAAAGATATAATAATGTCTTTGAATATATGTTTGTATTTAGCAAAGGTGAAGTTAAAACTCATAATCCGATTAAGGTAGAATGTTTACACGCTGGATTAGAATTGAATGGTACGACTTATAAAAACTATTCTAAGGGTGAACAAAAAAGGGAAAAATTAGCTAACCCAGTGCAAAAAGAGAAAATAAAAGGTAATATTTGGCAATATGTAGTAGGTAAAAAAGCGGAAGATCAAGAAGCAAAAGGACATCCTGCACCTTTTCCTTGTGCTTTAGCAAGAGATCACATACTATCTTGGACAAATAAAAGCGATATTGTGCTTGATCCTATGTGTGGCAGTGGTACTACTTGCAAGTCTGCTTATCAATTCGATCGATTTTATATAGGTATCGATATTAGCGAAGAATACTGCAATTTAGCAAAGGAAAGAATTAATAATTCCAAATTACAACTAAGTCTCACTTTAGATTAAATTTCACGATATAAGTATAAAGTAATGTTGAAATGGTTTAAGGTTCGATCGAGCTTAGGTTGTAATGTTGATATGGTTAAAGGAGTTCGATATTTTGACATTTTATTGTACTAATTAATAGAAGAATTTTCCAGAAAACGAATAATAGGAGATTCATCTATTTTTTGTCCACCGAAAATGTTGTCTAAGGCTTGTTTTAGGGTTTGTGCCATGACGATTTTATTCTCATAAACCACGATGACTCTCGCTAAGGTGGGTACACTATTTTTATCCGCTTCGAGATATACTGGCTCTACATATAATAAGGATTCTTCTATGGGTATCACTAATAAATGTCCTTGTATGGCTTTTGAACCTTGACGATCCCATAAGGAGATTTGACCTGATATAATAGGGTCTTGATTGATCAATGCTTCTATTTGATCAGGACCATAGACTAATCTTTGCTTAGGAAACTGATACAATAACAGCTTACCATAGTTTTCATCGTCCGATCGAGCCGCTAACCATGCAATCAAATTCGGGCGAGAAATCGGGGTATAAGGATGTAATAAGATAAACTCCTCTTGGGTAGCAATGGGCAATTTCATGATTAAATAATAGGGTTGCATGGAAAGCATTTCACTACCGTAAATTTCTTCGGGGACTTGCCATTGATCTTCCCTGTTGTATAATACTTGAGGATCGGTAACGTGATAAGTTAGCAATCTCTCGGATTGGGTGTTAAAAAAGTCGATGGGATAGCGAATATGTTGTTTAATATCCCTAGGCATGGCACTTAAAGGTTTAAACAATTCGGGAAAAATTTTTGTCCAGACTTTGATAATAGGGTCTTCTTCATCGCTAATATAAAAGTTAACGTCACCATCTTCGGCGTTGATTAACACTTTAACTGAGTTGCGAATATAGTTAAAATTGTTGTCTCCTGCATCAGAATAGGGGTAATAATCGGAAATTGTATAACCGTCAATTAACCAATATAAATGGTTTGAGTCTTCATTGTTGCCTTTTGCGGCGATTAAATAAGCATCTCGATCGTAATACAAAAAAGGTGCGATCGCTTTCAATCTATCTCGCAGATTACGACGAAACAAAACCCTCGTTTCAGGAGTAAAGTTATTAGTTAATAACATCCGCCAATCTCGCAAATACACAGAAAACAAAAATTTACGGGTAAAGGAATTAAGATAAATTCCTCCTTCTCCATCGTAGGTATGATAAACATTTTCTTCTCCGCTAGGAAAATCAAACTCAGGTACTTTTGTGTTAGTCATGATATAGTTATTTGTAACTTGACCAAAATAAATACGAGGGCGATAGATAGGAATACTATTTCTTACTCCTTGAGAGGAAGTGTTTAACTCTCCGGGGTCTTGCGTTGTGCCAATGTCTTTAATAAAATAGTAAGGTAAGCCACCATCTGCCACTCGATTCACAGGAGACATGGTAAAACCGTAGCCGTGAGTATAAACTAAGTGTTGGTTTACCCAAGTTTGCGCTTGGGATGGTAACATTTGCGCATCTAATTCTCTAGCAGCAATAATTACTTGTTTATTTTGATTGATATTGAGATTCTTTTCCGTGGTGATATTATATCGATCGATGTCAGCATCATAAAACACATAATAAGGACGAATTTGTTGTAATTGACGATTTGCCTGTAAAATAGGACGAGTATCCCAAAGACGGATATTGTTAATAGTTAGGTAATTTTTTTCAATATCTGCTAAGGTTAAATTACCTTCAGGATTAAAAGTTTTAACCTCAATTTTATCTAAATTAAAAGCGGTTCTTGTTTCTTCAATATTATGAATAATATAAGGTTTTTCTAAAGCTAATTCGTTCGGTTGTACAATCATATTTTGTACTAAAACCCCTAATAAAAGTCCTAAAGAATATAAGACTGCGTAAAGAATAAAAGGGAAAGTTGAAAGAGAGATTAACCCTTTATTTGTTTGTTTTAAATTATATCTATTTTTGCTACTTGAACCGGTGAAAGATTTATAAAATAACCATATCGCCATAAGTAAAGCATAAATACTAGCAAGAGTTTCCCTAGGCAAACTAATATTTATATCGGTATAACCTGCACCATAAACTACTCCATCAGCCGAGAGTAAAAGTAGATAACGATTTAACCAATGAATCACTGCTAAAATGATCATTAATAATCCTGCTAAACCGTATAAATGTTTTAATTGATCTCTCGAAAAACCTTTAAATTTTCCCTCAGATAAACTTTTATTTGATAGTAAATAAGTTAAAGTTACAGAGACGATCGAATATATTAGTAAACCTTGTAATAATGAGACGATTATTTGTAAAAAAGGTATTTGAAAAATATAAAAACTTAAATCTTTATTAAAAATTGGATCTTGAACATTAAAAGGAATACTATTAAAATATTGTAAAAATTTTCCCCAGTAACCCGCTAAAATAAAAGCAAATAATCCACTATAATAAAAAGCAATAACGATTAACCATAATCTTGTTTTTAAGATTAATAAAGTAATAAAAATAACCATTAAAATTAATGGAAAACCTTCACTAAAAACATTATTAACTATCTCTTGAATATTGCTAATTAAAAAAGTTTTCGGAATAGTTGGTTTTAAATTTGGTAAATCTAAAGAGACATAATAAACCTTACTAATAATTTTGGTATAGTAAATAATACTAATACTAATTAACAGAGAAAAACTAATAATAATGGGAAGTAAATATTTTAATTTTAACTCAGGTGATTGAGCATACTCTTTATTTTTAAGTATTTTATCTGCACTAATAAAATTATTTTGTTGTCGTTTTTGTTTTTGAGCGATCGATAAATTAAACCATAAAAAAGAAAAAGAAATAATAAAAGTTCCTAACCATAAAAATACTTTAGTTAGAGAAAATTTCCAAAAAGTTTTTAAATAATTAACTTCTTGAAACCATAAAATATTAACCTCAATTTTACAAATAATTAAAATAATTGTATAAGCTAAAATTAATGATAATAGAAGGATAAAAAAATATTTTAAATAATTAATTTTTGAGTTCGATCGAACTTTTTCTGTGACAGTCATTAGTGCCTCCTATAATAGACATCAAACTATAAATATTTTAACCTTGATCATACTCATTAAGGTATAGATTGAAGATAAGTTAACACAATATATAAAACTTTTAAATAATGACAAAAATAGACAAAAACCAAAAACAACTAAAATTTTCTTGGCAGGAATTTAGAGAATATTGTGAGATTGTCGCTATCGACATTATTCATCATCAAAAATCCTATTCTCAGATAATAGCCATTGCGAGGGGAGGATTTTATTTAGGGGATTATCTTTCGAGAAGGCTAAAATTGCCTTTGTCTGTGATTGTGACTCAAAGTTATACTCAAGATAATCAACAAGGAAAGTTATCATTAGGAAACTTATCTTATATTATCCCCCCAGTGCAAAAAGTTTTGTTAGTGGATGATTTGTTAGATACAGGAGTTACTATGATAAAGACAAAAGAAATGTTAGAAAATACTTGGGGAGTGGAAGTTGATACCGCCGTGATATGGCAAAAATTTCATAGTCAATTTCAAGCCGACTATTGTCACAGTATCACCCCTTCGGATTATTGGATTCAACAACCCTTTGAAGTAGGGGATTAGATAGGGGATTGGGGGATTAGGGGACATTTTCAAATTACTTTTTACTCACTACTTGTTGTTAATTATTCTGATTCAATAAACTAACTAAACTAGACCAACGATCGTCCTTAATGGTACTATGTTGTTGAGACTCAATGGCTGGGGGTTGACAATCATTACCACAAAGAATGCGCAACGGCATAGCTAAGGATAATTGCTCATAAATCCATTCATCC
The DNA here is from genome assembly GCF_000332235.1 of Geminocystis herdmanii PCC 6308. Taxonomy (NCBI): domain Bacteria; kingdom Bacillati; phylum Cyanobacteriota; class Cyanophyceae; order Chroococcales; family Geminocystaceae; genus Geminocystis; species Geminocystis herdmanii. The sequence goes on from NZ_CM001775.1 coordinate 2,656,290, forward strand.
ATAATCAACTCACCATCTGGAGGTAAGGTTTCCGATAAATCTTCGCTAATAATTTCTCTTTCTAAAGGATAACTTAATAGAGGTTCTTCTTCTTTCAATAAAATAATTTCCGAAGTATCCACCTCCAAACGATGATTAAAACTTTGTAAACATCGATCGCAGGTTAACGTTAAAATAGTATGAGCTTGTAACTGCAACTCTAAAAAATTCCCCCGATGGGCAACCTGAAAAAAACCCCTCACAGGAGTAAGGCTATCCAAACCTGAAATTTGATGATTTAAAGCTATTTCCTCTTTTTGCTCAGGCATTTTTAACAATCGAGGAATATAAATTTTTTCCATAATAAACCTGACAACATCAGTGAAGCTAACATGAACATAGAGAATTAACAACTATTCTCGATCGATCCTTCAGAAATTATAACCAAGAATGTCACAATTTCTCACGATTTTCGATCGAACTCAAAAAAATGATACAAAAAAAAGAAATGAGGGAAAACTAAGAACACTCTATAATGAAAAACAAAACCATCTAAATTACTATGAGTCAGGGTGATTTATCTAGGGAAAACTTATTAGTACAACGTTACCAACTACAAGAAGTAATTGGTCACGGAGCAATGGGCATAGTCTATCGTGCCGAAGACACCGTATCTAAAAGGCAAAATGTCGCCATCAAAATTTTGTCGAAGGCTTTAGACGACATGAAAATGATTAAACGATTTCAAAGAGAAGCCACCGTTAGCGCTTTACTATCAGAAAGAAGTGACAACATTGTTAAAGTCACAGACTACGGCGTAGATGAAAATAAAGTACCTTTCTACGTCATGGAATACCTCAATGGGGAAAATCTTGATGACTTCATTGAAATACATAATGTTTCTATATTACAATTCTTAGACTTTGCCTCTCAAATGTGTCGAGCAATGGAAACAGCACATAATGGTATTTTTTTTGAAGGAGAAATTTGTCCTGTCATTCACCGAGATTTAAAACCTAGTAATATATTCCTAATTGAAGACGAGACAGGAAAACAAATCCTCAAAATACTAGATTTTGGCATCGCAAAATTAATCACCGATGACAAAGGTGACACTGAAGCCTTTATGGGTACACCAAGATATTGTTCTCCAGAACAAATACAAGGGCAAGACTTGGATAACAGATCAGATATTTATAGTTTGGGTATGGTAATGTATTTCATACTAGCAAAAAAATATCCTTGGAACATAGAAATCAACTCTGTTTCAGAATGGTATAAAGCACATACCGAATTAACGCCCGCTAGTTTTCCCCCCGACTTAAAAATTCCTCCAGAATTAGAAAAATTAATCCTTAAATGTCTCGAAAAATCTCCTAATAATCGCCCTCAAAGTGTCGGAGAAATTACCCAAAGAATAGAGGCGATCGCACGAAAAATAAATCATGAATCTCATACACAAAATACCACATCTATTAATAATAAAAAACTCCCCTTAGAAGCATTTTTATTGAATAGTAAATGGCCAGAAAATAAACCACAACAAAAAATAGTTTTTCCTCGTATTTTTCTTTTTGATCACAAAGTATATCCCAGTGTTTGTACAATGTTAGAGAGTAAAGATATTAAAGAAAGAAAAAATAATATTCGTTATAATCAATTCTTATTTCAAAGTTATCCCCATCCGATGATTTTATGGTTAACAGTATTATACAGCCCCGAAGAAGGCGCTCGTTGGTTGCCTTGTTACTTAGATTTAAAAACAAAAATTGGTCAACAAATGGTTAATCTATTAAGTGACTCTAAAAAATATTTCTTATTATTTTATGCCTTAGGAAATCCTCATAAATCTCAAGATTTATTATCATTTACTGTCATGTTAAAACAAAGAACTAACCTTAAACAATGGGCTTCCGTGAGTAATATGTTGAATATAAATCACAATGACGAAGCCGTAATTAGTAGGAAAAAATTAAAAGAAGATTTAGAACAATTAAAACCTAAAATTCTTTTAGAAATTGAAAAAAGCAACACACAAGAAATTCATGGTTAATTAAAGTTTCCCTCAGAGTTTTTTAAATGAGAGTGTAAAATAGCAGGTAGAAGATAAAATAAATAATTATAAATCAATCAAAATTTAATCACTTATATATGAACTTACTAGATATAATTACCGAAGATTATCGTCAATTTCCCCAAAATCAAACCTTTAGTATTTATGCTAAAAACGTCCATTTTAAAGACCCTATTTACAATTTTTATGGCATTCAAAAATATCAAAAAATGATTACTTTTTTAAGTAAATGGTTTAAAAATTTGCACTTAGAATTACATGAAATTACTGAAATAGAAAATCAAATAGATACCCGTTGGACAATGTCATGGAATAGCCCTTTACCTTGGCAACCTTTTGTTTCAGTTTCTGGTAGAAGTGAGTTGAAATTAAAAAATAACTTAATTATCGGTCATTATGACTATTGGTATATTTCTAAATGGGATTTAATTAAACAACACTTTAAAATAGGAAATAGAAGTTAGGAGATATTAGTAAAATTGATTTAAACATTTAAAAATTATGAATAATCCACCGAAAAAAAATCTAAATTCTGAGCAATATAAATACCTAAAAGCCGAAGCCGAAAAACCCTATAAAGGATTAAGAAAATTTATCTATTTTGGTTTTGGTGCATCAGGTGCGATCGGAGCTTTTATCTTTTTTGTCCAAATAATTGCTGGTAAAAATATCTCGAATAATATCCCTAATTTATTAATTCAAATTAGCGTTATTGCCTTAATGATATTCTTATTTAAACTAGAAAATAGGAAAGAAAAATGAGAAATTAAAAATCAATTATTAAAAAAATGAATATTTTTAAAGGAAATTAACTCACTTTAGTAGAGTTGTGCTATGAACAATGAAATTTATTTCTTTGCGGGGTAATGGTTTCACCATAAATCGCCTATATCCTGTCTCCTATCTCCTGTCTTCATCATTCGACTATGAGACAACCCCTATTTATCTGTCACCGCAGAAAATTTTAACAACGGAGACATTTTAGCTTTATTCAAACTCAAAACATTATCCTTCATGGCAAAATTATCAACTTGTTGTAAAGTCTGCATAAAATTAGCCTCCATTTCCATATTCTCACAAGCCATCATTGTAGAAGCCAATGGCGCAAAACTAATCACATTGCCTTCTTTCATCTCAAAACCTCCCATAAAATTATTACAACCGCCAAAACCATTGACTCGTTTATTTTCACTATCAAACATGATAAACATTGCTTCTTTTTGATTTTCCCCTTTCGTTACTGGTTTCCCCATAATCTCCGTTAATTCCCAACGAGTATTTATCAAACTGACTTCATCCCCATCTGAATTTTCCATGACATCAGGTTTTTCTGTTTCTTCTTTATTTTCTAGTTCAGCAGTATCAGTTACTTCTGTTGCTTCTATTGCCTCTGATTTTTCGGTAACTTCTGTTTCTTGAACTTTCGTAAGTATATATTTATCTGCTAAATCTCCAGTAATTCTATTACCTTCCATATCCAGTTGAAAAAGCATATTTTCACCCACAAGAAACTGATTAGGGGCATCTTTAACACTATCTAAAGAGATCGTATTTCCTGCGTTATTCCATTTAAAAGTACCTTTGACTTCCAATACTTCTTCACTTTTCCCAACATATTCTGTGGACATTACATAAGAAAGGTCTTGATTGAGGGTAAGAGTCGTTTTTATTCCCTCACAACTAGCACAAGGAATCATACCTTGATAAGTACCATTCCAATCTAAGGAATTAGCGCTCGTATCCCCTACAGTTTCTGTGATAGTGTTTTTATCTGACTCCATTGTCATCTCTGCTTGAGAAGGCAAAATATAATGACTTAAAGATAATGCCGTTAATAAACTGAGGGAAATTAGGATCGATCGATTTTTCATAGTCTGAATGATTTTTATCTAATTGTTTTATTCCCTAGACGTTTTTTCTTCAAAAAAGTTTCTTTACATCTCTCAAAAAAAAATATTGAGAATAATTAGCAATAAAGTTTTATAATTAAAATGGTAAGTTTAAAATGAAGCGATTAATACAATTTCATCAAATTATTACGAATTGAAACAAAAAACTCATGAAAGTTTCCCGATTTTTCAGATTAATCTTGGTAAATTGTCAATTTTGCTAATAAACTTAAACTAGCAATAATATATTGTTACACTTAGTAAAGAAAATTTAAAATTTAAAATATTAATATCATGGGTCGTACAGGCGTATTATTATTAAACTTAGGTGGTCCAGAAAAATTAGAGGATGTACGTCCTTTCCTATATAATTTATTCTCAGATCCCGAAATCATCCGTTTACCGTTTCCTTGGTTACAAAAGCCCCTTGCTTGGCTAATTTCAACCCTTCGCAGTAAAAAATCGGAAGCAAATTATAAAGAAATCGGCGGAGGCTCACCTTTATTACAGATAACCGAAGCTCAAGCTCAAGCCTTACAATCTAATTTATCAGCACAAGGTATCGACATTCAAGTTTATGTGGGAATGCGCTATTGGCATCCTTTTACGGAGGAAGCGATCGAGCAGATCAAAAAAGATAACATTGAAAAATTAGTTATCTTACCCCTATATCCTCAATTTTCCATTAGTACCAGTGGCTCAAGTTTTCGAGTCTTAGAGGAAATGTGGAAAACAGACCCTGATCTCAAAAATGTCGAATATACTTTAATATCCTCATGGCATAATCATCAAGGATATTTAGAAGCTATGGCGGACTTAATTCGACAGGAATTACAACAATTTACGAACCCTGATGGAGTACATATCTTCTTCAGTGCGCATGGTGTACCTAAAACCTATGTTACCGAAGCGGGAGACCCTTATCAAATAGAAATTGAAGAATGTACCGAATTAATCATGAAAACCCTGAATACAGGGAATCCTCACACTTTGGCTTATCAAAGTAAAGTCGGTCCTGTAGAATGGTTAAAACCCTATACCGAAGACGCATTGCACGAATTAGGGGAACAAAATATCAAAGATTTGTTAGTTGTACCCATTAGCTTTGTATCTGAACATATAGAGACATTACAAGAAATTGATCTCGAATATAGGGAAGTCGCCGAAGAAGTGGGTATTACCAATTTTAAACGTGTACCTGCCTTGAATACTCATCCCATGTTTATCGACGCTTTGAGCAATCTTACTACCCAAGCCTTAGAGAAAAATCCTTTACGCTTTGATGAAGTTACCCATCCTAAGAAAAATATGAAGATGTATCCCCAAGAAAAATGGGAATGGGGCTTAACCAGTGCCGCTGAAGTTTGGAATGGAAGACTGGCTATGTTAGGCTTTTTAGGCTTGATGGTGGAAATCATTAGTGGACATGGTCCTTTACACTTTATCGGTATTTTATAATAATTAATAATTAGCAATTAACAATTAATCAATTTTTTGAAAAAAATCAGCACATATAGTCATAAATAGGTTGTTATTTATCTTTAAAGGAAAATAAATCTCGAAGTTTTCAGGTTTTTGTTAATGGTATAATGAAAATCTCTGGAGTAAGTTCAATACAAGGTAATTGATTATTATTAGATATTTAGGTTCTTTCTCTATTCAATATTTTCCGACAATTCTATAAATTTACCTAATTTTATGCGCACGATCGAACAAATTAACGAGAAAATTCTTGACGGAAAAGCCAATGTATGCACGATCGAGGAATTAAAAACCCAAGTCAAAAAATTGGGTATTAAAAAAACTTATGAAAAATATGATGTAATTTGTACTGGCACATTTGAACCGATGGAGTCATCAGGGGCAATTTTGAACTTAGGACATACTGATCCCCCCATGAAAATTAGGGAATGTTGGCTAGATGGAGTTCCCGCCTACGCAGGATTTGGAGCGGTTGATCTTTATCTAGGAGCGACTGCCCATACTAGCTATAATCCTATTCATGATCACGACAATTCACCCTTACCAGAAAAAGGTGGTTCTCATGTCATTGAAAATCTCATTGCTGGTAAATCTGTCACCGTAAAAGCCATCGGACAAGTTACGGACTGTTATCCTCGTGCTTCCTTTGAATCCTCCATCTCCATCGACACAATAAATCAGTTTTACTTATATAATCCTCGTAATTTATACCAAAATTTCATCGTGGGAGTGAATGGGGGCGATCGACAGTTATATACTTATTTAGGACCACTATTACCCCGTTTAGGTAACGCCGTTTACAGTAGTATTGGTGCTATGTCACCCTTGTTAAATGATCCCAACTTAGAAGTAGTGGGCATTGGTAGTAAAATATTTTTGGGGGGAGCGCAGGGGATGATTGTCTGGGAAGGAACGCAACATTTCCCATTACAAAAAAGATTGCCGAACGATACACCCATAGGACCAGCATCAACTTTAGCCTTAGTTGGGGATGCAAAAAAAATGTCTCAGGAATGGGTAAGGGGTTGTTATTTCAAAAATTATGGACCATCCTTAATGTTAGGAGTAGGCATTCCTTTCCCCGTGTTAAACGAGAAAATCATCGAGCGTTGTGCCGTACAGGATGAAGATATTGTCGCCCCTGTAGTCGATTTTTCCATTCCTCGACGGGTGCGCCCTAGTTTTGGTTTAGTTAACTATGCTCAGTTGAAACATGGTAAGATTAAAATAGAAGGTCAAACTGTGCGAGTGGCTTCCGTGGCTAGTATGTATTTGAGTAATAAAGTCGCCCAAACCCTCAAACAATGGATTTTAGATCGTAATTTTACCATATCTGAACCCGTTGCCCCCTTACCGCTCGATCGAACTTTTGTCTCCCAAGATGGCGTAATTTAATTAGGGGTTGCTGAAAAAGTCTTTTGATGAGGATAGGAGAAAGGAGTCAGGAGACAGGAGATAGGAGAAATACTGAAACATCAAGATTTTGATGCTGTTGATAGATAGAATGAGTATAGTTGTATAAAAAAATAGGTCAAAAGTGTCGAATTTTTGAATAAAAATCCTCAAAACGGCGCACTTTTTCACTAATGTATTATGTCTAAACCTTTGATTTTAATAGTTTTCTGAGTTATTCAGCAAACCCTAATTAGCCATTGATTAATAAGCCTTAAAAACTTTACTACTAACTATAATTTAACGAATACTGATCACTGAGTATTTAAAGAAATTTGATATAACTGCTATGATAATTAAATGAACATTAGACATCGACCATAATGAACATCATAAGGGTTAAAACCCTTACTACGAACTCTTAATTAATTATTTACCATGCAACAGTTGGAAAAATCATCTCAATCATACTCCTTAACCGACTGGCGACAAGGTTATGAATCCCAGTATCAAGAATTAGACTATGTTATTGATGACATCGAAGGGGAGATACCTTCAGACTTATCAGGCACATTATACCGCAATGGACCCGGATTATTAGACGTTCACGGTACACCTTTACAACATCCTTTCGATGGTGATGGTATGATTTGCTCTTTCAGCTTCAATAATGGGAGTTGCTTTTTCCGTAATCGTTTTGTGAAAACTAAAGAATATTTAGAAGAGCAAAAAGCGGGTAAAATGCTCTATCGAGGTGTTTTTGGTAGTCAAAAACCGGGGGGGTGGTTAGCTAACTTATTTGACATCAGAGTTAAAAATATTGCTAATACTAATGTTATTTATTGGGGAGATAAGTTGTTGGCATTATGGGAAGCGGCACACCCTTATCGTCTTAATCCAGATAATTTGGAAACCATCGGTTTAGATAACTTAGACGGCATTCTACAAAAAGGTGATGTATTTAGCGCCCACCCTAGGATCGATCGACACTCTCAATTTAATCATGGTAAACCATCTTTAGTCAATTTTGGCATCAAACAAGAAGGAGTTTCCAGTACGATTAATCTCTATGAATTTGACGAATTAGGGAAAATCATCCAACAGTATAGCCATAAAACCCCCGGATTTTGCTTTATCCATGATTTTGTGATTACTCCTAACTATTGCATCTTTTTTCAGAATCCTACTAGCTATAATCCTTTACCCTTCGTTTTTGGTTTTAAAGGCGCTGGAGAATGCCTTGATTTCGATAACAGTAAACCCACCAAAATTATTTTAATTCCTCGTCATGCACCCCATGAGAAAGTAATTACCCTCGAAACCGAAGCAGGATTTATTTTTCACCATAGCAATGCCTTTGAAATCAATAATCAAGAAATAGTGGTGGATTCTGTGTGTTATGCTCAGTTAAGTCAAATTGATCCTGATAACAGTTATAAAGAAGTTGACTTTAATAAACTTGCACCGGGGCAACTATGGCGATTTAAACTAAATTTAGCCACGAAAAAAGTTACTAAAGAATTAATTAATCAGCGTTGTGTGGAATTTCCCTATATTCATCCTGACAATGTAGGCAGAGATTACCGTTATATCTTCATCGGTGCAACGGATCATCCCACAAATAACGCTCCTTTACAAGCCCTATTGAAACTAGATTTAGTGACCAAAGAAGAACAATTATATTCTTTTGCTCCAAAAGGTTTTGTCGGTGAGCCAGTATTTATACCTAAAGAGAATGGGGTTTCTGAGGATGATGGTTGGGTATTAAATTTAATTTATGATTCTCGTCATCATCGTTCAGATTTAGTTATATTCGATGGTAAGGATATTAGTCAACCTGTGGCAACTTTGCATTTAAAACAACATATCCCCTACGGATTACATGGCAGTTATCATTAGTTAGAAGACGATGGAAATTATTAACTGATTAACCAGACAATTAAAATACCGATAACCATGATGATAAGTAGTGAAATAAGACTCTTTTTTAATTTTTGCAGTAATGGTTGTACCTGATATTGAAAGATTAATTGATCACGGCGATAAAATTCAAGGGGTTTTTCCCACACTTGTCCATCATACCAACTAGATTCCTCATATACTATCTTAGTTTTTTTGAGTCGATCGGCGATATATTTCCAACCCAAATATAAACGAATCAAGATAAATCCCACAAATAAAGATGCACCTAAAAGACTACAGATAAAAAAAGTCAAAAAAGTTTCTTCGGGGGGAAAACTCGCTGCGGAAATAGGAGCACAAACAAATAAACTGGCACTAGCTACCCATGTTAATTTACGAGCAAATTGCCATTTTGGTAGTTTTACCCAAGAAAAAAACCATGATTGTGCTAACTCTTGATATTCGTTAATGGGTTGTTGTTCGATCGGAACCGGACAAAATGTGGTAGATTCAGTCATAAGCTAGGAAACATCTAAGCAAAATGGTGAGGGTGAGTAATAGGATATTAGGGTGTTAATTGTTAATTCTTAATTGTTAATTCTTAATTTTTAATTCTTAATTCTTAATTCTTAATTCTTAAAAACTGTTTTTTCTGCTCCTCCCCAAAAAGCCTCTAAGTCATAAAATTGTCGGGCTTCGGGTAAGAAAATATGAGCGATAACATCACCGTAGTCGTGCAAAACCCAATTTCCTTCGTTTTTTCCTTCTATTCTTACAGGAATACGATTAAACTTTTCATATACTTTATCTTCGATCGAAACAGAAATAGCTCGTAATTGAGGTTGGGAAAAACCTGTCATAATCACAAAATAGTCTGCTAAATAGGACATTTTTTCGACATTTAAGAGGATGATGTTATCAGCTTTTCGATCGTCTCCGGCATCAGCAATAACTAAAGCTAACTCTTTACTGGTGTAATTGATAGATGAATTAATTTCTTGTTCAGGGGAATAGTTATCAAATTGTAAATGTGATTTAGTCATTCAAATTATTTTAATCTCTTTTTTACGATTATATCTGAGAATTGTTGATTGGATAGGATACGATCGAACCAAAAAATGGTATAACAGAAGACATTTATTCTTTTTCTCAGAAGTTCCATTAAATCAGGTATGGACATCAGAGTCAAAAAAAAGTTTTACAAAACTTAAATCTATGCTCTATGATGATAAAAGGTCAACTTTCCTATTATGCCGTAACTAATCCGAGTTAGACAAGGTTGATTTTCAGCAACAAAAGTATTTTTATGAATAAAAGTGCAAAAATTTGTTGACCTTTACACATTATTCTGTATAATTTTAGTTCCCTATATATTATTAACTAATCTGCGATAAATTTATATTCAATTATGCAACCCTTACCTAAAAATATTGATACGATTCGTGTTTACCTCAAAGAAATTGGTAGGATTCCCCTGCTCTCTCAAGAGGAAGAAATTATTTTAGCTAAACATATTCAAGAGTTAGTTGCCCTAGAAAAAAAACGGGAAGCCTTGAAAAAAAAACTCGATCGAGAGCCTTCTAAAAGTGAATGGGCTGACACAGCAAAAATTAGCGAAAAAAATTTAGATATAAAAATCAGTCAAGGTGAAAAAGCTAAGCGCAAAATGGTAGAGGCGAATTTACGTCTTGTAGTTTCGATCGCCAAAAAATATCTCAAGCGCAACCTTGATCTGTTAGACTTAATTCAAGAAGGTACGATCGGAATGCAAAGAGGTGTCGAAAAATTTGATCCCACCAAAGGTTATCGTTTCTCTACCTATGCCTATTGGTGGATACGTCAAGCCATTACTAGAGCCATTGCTGAGAAAAGTAGAGCTATTCGTTTGCCCTTACATATTACAGAAAAATTAAATAAAATTCGTCAAACCCAAAGAAAACTCTCCGAAGAAAAAGGGCGCCCCGCTACGATCGTCGAGTTATCAGAAGCGCTAGAATTAACACCAGATCAAGTAAGAGAATATTTAGGTAAAGCTCGTCAACCTCTTTCCTTAGACCTCAAAGTAGGGGATAATAACGATACAGAATTAGGAGAATTATTAGAAGACCCCGGACAATCCCCCGATGATTACACTGACTATTCATGTCTTCAATTTGACTTAAATCGCATGATGTCAGAATTAACTCAACAACAACAAGATGTAATTAGATTACGCTATGGCTTAGATGATGGTAAACCCTTAACCCTCTCAAAAATAGGTGAAATTCTTAGTATTTCCCGTGAAAGAGTTAGACAAATCGAAAGAGAAGCCTTAACTAAATTACGCAAACGCAAAGAAGTCGTTGAGGAATATATCGCCAGTTAATGAGGAATGAGGAATTAGGAATGAGGAATAAAAAACTATACACTATTAACTGATAATTATTTACTGTATCAAAAGGATAAAAAAAATATGCAAGATAAATTAATGTTGATGATTCCAGGTCCTACACCTGTACCTGAAAGAGTATTGTTAGCGATGGCGAAACACCCCATCGGGCATCGTAGCGGTGATTTTAGCAATATTATTGGGGAATTAAATGAGAATTTGAAGTGGTTACATCAAACTAAAAATGAAGTACTCACTTTATGCTCTTCGGGTACAGGAGCGATGGAAGCTGGTATTATTAACTTCTTGAGTAAGGGCGATCGAGTTTTAGTCGGAAACAATGGTAAATTTGGGGAAAGATGGGGGATTTTAAGTCGTGCCTTCGGTTTAGATGTAGAAGAAATTACCGCCGAATGGGGTAAACAACTCAACCCTGAAGATTTTAGGGAAAAATTAGAAGCCGATACCGAGAAAAAAATCAAAGCCGTCATTATTACCCATTCTGAAACTTCCACAGGGGTTTTAAACGACTTAGAAACCATCAACAAACACGTTAAAGCCCACGGTGAAGCCCTCATTATTGTGGATGCCGTCACCAGTTTAGGGGCAGTAAATGTACCTATTGACGAATGGGGCTTAGATGTGGTAGCTTCTGGATCACAAAAAGGTTATATGATTCCCCCCGGCTTAGGTTTTGTTGCGGTAAGTGATAAGGCATGGGAAGCTCATAAAACTTCTGATTTACCTAAATTTTACTTAGATTTATTACCTTACAAGAAAGCAAACGGTAAAAATAGCTCACCTTTCACCCCTGCCATTAATTTGATGTATGCGTTACAAGCATCTTTGCAAATGATGAAAGAGGAAGGCTTAGAAAATATTTTTGACAGACACAAACGCTTAACAAAAATCTGTCGTGAGGGAGTTAAGGCTTTAGGTTTACCTTTATACGCTAGTGACGAAGCCGCTGCTTTAGCGATTACGGCGGTTATCCCTGATAAACATGATGCGGAAGCCATTCGATCGACTATGCGCAAAAAATATGACATTATTTTAGCAGGTGGACAAGATCATTTAACTGGTAAAATTTTCCGTATGGGACATTTAGGCTTTGTATCGGAAAGAGATGTTTTAAGCGCCTTAGCCTCCTTAAAAGAAACCTTAGAAATTTTAGGTTAATTAATAATTAATAATTAACAATTAACAATTAATCATTACCTACTCTTCTAATTAAGGTTTGCTGAATAACTCAGAAAGCTATTAAAATCAAGGGGTTAGGCATAATACATTAACCAAAAAGTGCTCAGTTTTAAGGATTTTTATTCAAAAATTCGACACTTTTGACCTTATTTTAGTAACATATCTATATTTTTGAGGTATTATGCGAAGCCTCAAAACCTTGATTTTTCATTCTTTAACCTATCTCCTGTCTTCTGTCTCCTAACTGCCGAATCAAGACTATGAGACAACCCCTACCTAACACCTCCCTTTATCCCAAATATTTCGATAGATAAGGAGAAAAAACCTCATAAATCAGAGTTAAAGGCTTCCCAGAGTGCCAAAATAAGTAATGTCGCCCCCAAAAAGCGCCTTTTTCCTTAAATCCTTCCTCTAATGCCTCCGACTCTCCATAATAAATTCCTTGAATATCTCTATATAATTCTGTATGTAATCGAGATAAACTTTCCCAAATGGGCAAACTACGATTTTGTAAATATTCGTCAACATGACTCGCTTCCCACCAAGAAGTGGCATAGGCTAAAATTTGTCCACTGGCGGTTTTTAACCATACCTGTCTTCTTAATCGAGGTGATGGTATTTTTTCTATACCCATGGGAGCGTTATCTAAATCATCACCGATCAAAGACATATCAATTACATCAACTTCGATGGTTTCACTTGTAAGTAATCTCAGGTGTCTAGTGGGTGAACCATCTCCTAATAATAGTATCTGCCATGGGGGCGAAAGTTGACTATGGGGTAAACCTATTTTGACTAATTCCTCCCCCCCTTGCCAAATAGGGGTTAATTTGTGCCATGTTTTAAGGGTTGTGTTCGATCGAGTTCTCATTTTCTTACACTTTACAAAACTTAATATTTATCTTAACAACGATCGAGCGTTTCAGGGGGATAAATAAAGAACTAAATTGAAAGCTAGTCATAGCCAAAAGTACGTTACAATAAAGATGGCGGAGACATAGTTTCCGTTCACTCCTCACACCATAAACCGTCTTTGCTGATAAGGTAGAGACGGATTTCTTTTGTTTAATTTTAACTACATTAAGGATTATGGCATTTAACACCCATATTTTTACTGTAATTGTAAACTTATAGAAATAATCGAAAGCAAGACCACCATTATTTGCTATGGTAAAATCTGATAGTATTTTAAATGCAAATAATCTAGTTAAGGAATAAAGCAAAATGTCGGAAGTGACAGAAGTAAAAGAAGCGGATTTTAAAGAAGTAGTTTTAGATAGTGAATTACCCGTATTAGTCGATTTTTGGGCTCCTTGGTGTGGTCCTTGTCGCATGGTAGCACCCGTTGTCGAAGAAATCGCTCAACAATATGAAGGTAAAGTCAAAGTTGTCAAACTAAACACTGACGAAAATCCTCAAATTGCCAGTCAGTATGGAATTCGTAGTATTCCTACCCTGATGGTTTTTAAAGGTGGACAAAAATTAGAAATGGTAGTAGGTGCAGTACCTAAAACTACTCTTTCTAATACATTGGAAAAGCATCTTTAAGAAATCTTAACAAAATCACATTACCCACGTTAATTATTTTGATGACGTGGGATTTTTTTATGGGGAAAAAATGTCTTTATTGAAACAGAAAAACATTATAGATTCTGCTATGAATCTCGAAAATATATTATCAAGTTTGCCTGATTATAGTGGTAATAAATGGTTAAAAAGAAGTTTAAAAACTTTAGCAAAAATTGTCAAAAAAGATGAAATAGACTCCTTAGAGTGGAAGATTTTAAGTGCTACTTTAAAGGATTTAGAAAAAGGATTTCGAGTTTTTTATGCTTATCGAAACTCTCGTAAAGTTACTATTTTTGGCTCTGCTCGAACGCCCATCGAATCCCCTGAATATGAATTAGCGAAGGCATTTGCCCATGAAATAACTACCTTTGGATTTATGGTTTTAACTGGCGCTGGAGGAGGAATTATGGCGGCAGGAAATGAAGGGGCAACTCCTGATAATTCCTTTGGTTTAAATGTTAAATTACCCTTTGAACAAAGTCCTAATTCTTTTATCAAAAATGATCCTAAATTGATTAGATTTAAGTACTTTTTTACCCGTAAATTATTCTTTTTAAAAGAGAGTGATGCGATCGTATTATTCCCCGGAGGGTTTGGTACACAAGACGAGGCTTTTGAAACGATTACCCTCTGTCAAACAGGGCGACAACCTCCCATTCCCTTAGTCTTAATGGATAAACCCCAAGGAAACTATTGGCATAGTTGGCATAACTATATTTGTGAACATCTTTTAGAAGGTGGTTATATTCAACCCGAAGATACCCAAATTTATACTATTACTGATAATATTGCCACTGCTTGTGAGATTATTCAACAATTTTATCGAGTATATCATTCTTGTCGTTATGTGAAAGATTTATTTGTCATAAAATTAAATTATGATTTAACTACTAACCAAATTGAACAATTAAATTTGGAATTTCAAGACATCTTAATTAAGGGCAAAATTGAATTAATACCTGCGCCAAAAAAACTCAAACAAGAAAATATTTCTTTACCCCAAATAGGCTTATATTTACAACCGAGAAAATTTAGTCGTCTCTATCAAATGATTAATTTAATTAATACTTTTTCTTGTGAAAACTATCCCTATTGTCCACCACAATATCGTTAATATAAGGGTTATTTAAGAGGAGAAAGGAGTTAGGAGTAAATATTAATAAGAATTAGGGCATTAGACTTCTCTAATAATTATTAAAATTAGGGTTAAAACCCTTACTACAAACTGGTAAAAAATATTTTTTGGAGATGTCTATTAGGATATTTTTTGATTTGTTAACAATACTGCCATATTAACTCTTATTCGATCGAATCCATTTTGATAATAATTAATTCTTGACGAGTTTTACCACAAGGTTCGTTACTTTCACAATCATTAATATTAGCTAATTCATAGGTTAAATTGACTTTTTTATCCAAATATTTTTCAGGTTGTTCACAAATTTCAAAACTAGCACCAATAATATTTTCATCTCCATTTTCATCGATTAAAGTAACATAACACATCAAATCGCCATTAACTAATTCCTTAACAATTCCTCTAGTTAAAGTACTATTATCTTGACTTAATATTGGGGTAGAAGTGCATCCCCAGAACAAAGTTATCACTATCCAAATTAAGCTATTAAAATTTTGTTTAATCATCTCATTTATCCATAGTAAAAAAATTAAAAACCAAAGATTGATTTGATTGATATTCTAACTTATTCACCGCAATACTAAGAATATAATTATCTAGGATATTCCATGTTTTGCTCATCCAATGCTCTAATTTTTTACCTTGATTATTGAGGATTTGATAGTTATGATTATCTCCTATATCTTCAATATAAATACTATCTAAACCCCCTGATAATCCTAGCCCGATCGATTTTAAATAGGCTTCTTTTATCGTCCACAATGTAAAAAAATAAGCAGGTTTATCTTCCTCTTTTAATAGGGTTAAATGTTCATATTCTTGAGGACAAAAAAAACGTTTAGCGATGTTTTCTATCTTGACTTTATCATCAATTTTTTCTAAGTCAATGCCTAAATTATATTGCCCAATACCATAAACAGTATAATTATTTTTATGGGATAGATTAAAGTAGATTTTGTCAGGATGAATGTTAAAATTAAGACTAGGTTTTCCTTTATCACTATAGTTAAAAACAATTTCTTGAGGATTAATGTTTAAATATTTAGCTAAAATAAGTCTTAAATTTGCTCTGTTAATTAAAAATCGATCGCGCTGTAAAGTAATCTTAAAATTATGATACTTTTCTTGTTCATCTTCCGATAAGATACTTAAATAATCTCGATCGTTTGTCAAGATAAAATCTTCTATATTGAGTAACCAAATATCAACACTATTTTCCTTTATAATGTGATGATTCGATGGAATTTCTGTCATTTAATTCTATTTAAGAGTAGCTGAATAATTTTGAATGGCTTATTAATTTTCAATTCTCAATTTTCAATTCTCAATTTTCCTCAATATGCAAATAAAAGATATAGGAGAGCATCAATTATTAACTATCATATACCAATATTGCGATCGAGCCAAAAATGGTGATGATGGTGCAATTTTAGACATTAACAAAGATAAAAAATTAGTTGTCACCACCGATATTTTAGTGGAGAATGTGCATTTTAGTCATCAAACAACTCCTCCCCATGCCATCGGTTATCGGGCAGTAACAGCAAATCTTTCCGATATAGCCGCTATGGGAGGCACACCCAAAGCCATCACCGTGGGTTTATCCCTGAGAAAAGATACCGAAGTTAGTTGGGTAGAAGCCGTTTATCAAGGTATGCAACAATGTTTAAATTCCTTTAACTGTACTATTATAGGAGGAGATGTCACAAGTTCGATCGTCAACACCATCGCCATTACAGCATTAGGGGAAGTAACCGAAAGTGAAGCTATCTATCGTCATACTGCCCAACCGGGAGACTCGATCGTAATTACAGGCAATCATGGATTATCAAGGGCGGGGTTAGAAATCTTGCTCTATCCCGAAAAATATAGTCATGTCAGGCAACAAACCAGAGAAAAGGTCATTTTTGCCCACCAGTACCCTAAACCTCGTTTAGACATCATTAAAAGCCTTTCTGAAATGAAGTCTAACAAAACAATTACGGGTATGGATAGCAGTGATGGTTTAGCAGATGCTATTATACAGATATGTGAAAAAAGTAAAGTGGGTGCGATCGTCAATTTAAGAAAAATCCCCCTAGACTCAGCTATCTTAGAAATAACGAACTTTGATACCGCTTTAGATTGGTTATTATACGGCGGAGAAGATTTTGAATTAGTCTTATGTGTCAATTCAGATATAGCGAAACAGTTAATCGAAAAATGTCCCCAAGAATGTCAAATTATTGGAGAAATAACAACCCCCTGTAAGATACAATTGGTAGATGAAGAAAATGTTTACCCAAGACTTTTGTTAAATCAAAAGAAAACATATCAACATTTTTAGCTTTTATGACAAAAACCCCTTATTTTTTTTGGGAAACCTTTTTGGAAAATCGATAAATCAGCATGGTACAGGTTTATGTTATAATTGAATCAATTTAGCATGGGCAGTGTGGCTATTACAAGCTAGACAAATATTCCATAACTAATTTACCCTATAATTATTCAGTCTATCTACTCCCTATAATCTTTCAAGTGTTAATCAAATCATGATTAGAATTTTAGTTGTTGATGATAATCATACTCCCAGAGAAGTGATCTGCGAAGCACTAAAGCAGTTTAATATTCAGGTAACAGAAGCCATTAATGGGGTAGAAGCAATCAAAATTATGGAAAAAGAGAAGTTTAACCTCGTCATTACAGACGTAGTTATGCCCGAAATGAATGGCTATGAATTGTGTCGCTGGATAAAAACAAACCCCAATACAGAGAAAGTGCCTGTAATTATTTGTTCGACAAAAGGGGAAGATTTTGATATTCATTGGGCAACAAAACAAGGTGCTGACGCTTATATTATCAAGCCTTTCAAAACTATGGAGTTGCTTAAAACCATTAAATATTTACTTAAACACAACGTTTAACTAATGGAAAATTGAGAATTGAGAATTGAGAATTAACACCTAAAATCTTTTTTACTCATTACCCATTACCCATTACTCATTACCCATTACCCATTACCTACCTATTTCGCTTTCTTCTTTTATTTCTTCAACGGCGGGATAAGTTATTAAAGCTGGTTGTAACCCCAAGATAGATTTTAGTTTTAGCCATGCCCAATTTTGCCACCAACCAACAATCCCGTTGGGCAAAATTGTCACCACGATTAAAAATAGCGCCCCTTGAAAGAATAACCATATATCAGGGAATTTTTCACTGAGAAAACTCTGTCCAAATCTTACTAATATCGTACCAATAATTGCTCCTAAAAGTGTTCCTCTCCCCCCTACTGCTACCCATATCACCATCTCGATCGAAAATGCCACTTCCATTATACTAGGAGTAATAATAGCCGTTTGCATAGTGTATAACGCCCCTGCCACTCCTGCAATAGCTCCAGAGATAGCAAAAACTACAACTTTAAACCATGTGGGATCATATCCGGAAAATCTTACTCTATTTTCATCATCTCGAATCGCCACTAACAAACGCCCAAATCTACCGCTAGTCAGCCAACGACAGAGAAGATAAGACAAAACAAGAAAAACAATGGTAAATTGATAAAATGCTGATTGTGCTGTTTGTGAACTCGCTAAAACTCCAAAAATTTCCTCGGTATCGGTTTTGAGTCCATTAGTACCATTAATTAACTTTTGTTGCCCATTAAAAAAGTTATAAAAAACAATCAACGCTGCCTGAGTCAGAATGGAAAAATATACCCCTTTGATGCGGTTACGAAAAACCAAGTAACCTAATAATCCTGCCACGATAGCAGGAATAACGAAGACAGCGATAACCGTAAAGGGAAAAGAGTAAAAAGGTTTCCAAAAAAAAGGTAATTCCGTCACCCCATAAAGGTTGAAAAACTCTGGTAATTGCCCTTCTGGTAATTGTAACTTGAGGTGCATAGCAAAGGCATAACCCCCCAAGGCGAAGAAAATGCCATGCCCTAAACTGAGTAATCCTGTATAACCCCAAATCAAATCAATTCCTAACGCAACGATGGCTAAAGCTAAAATTCTTCCCAGTAACTGTAATCGAAATTGACTGAGGATAAGGGGTAAAATTATTGACAAGAGAATAACAACCCCGATAGTTACTCCTATTTCTATCCATAGTTTTTGTTTTTTATTTTGCTTGATTTGAGATAAGGTACTACTTACCATTTTTTGTTACCGTCTAAATAAGTTTGATGTGCAATTTGACTTTCATATTATGGAAAGATTTGGCTTTATATTTAGTAAAAACTGATACATTTATTTGAGTACGATTGTGGTTCATTGAGTAGGGTTTGCTGAATAACTCAGAAAGCTATTAAAATCAACAGTTTAGGCATAATACATTAACCAAAAAGTGTGCAGTTTTAAGGATTTTTATTCAAAAATTCAACACTTTTAACCTTATTTTTTTAAATACAACTATACTCATTCTATCTATTAACAGCATCAAAACCTTGATGTTTCAGTATTTCTCCTATCTCCTGTCTCCTAACTCCTATCTCCCTAATCGATAAAGACTATGAGGCAATCCCTAAGTATCGTCGTCTCTCGCATCATGTTACTAATAAAAATCAACTAGCCTTTGATTTAGGATTAGTACTTACCTTTAATTGTTTATTGTTAAGATGTGGCTTTTTCGATTAAGGAATGGATTTCTTGGAGTAGCCGTTGTCGATCGTACGCACCTTTTTTGATAATATCTTGGGCATAATGATTTAAGTTTTGTCGTTCTTGTTCACTCAAGTCTTTTGCTGTAATAATAATCACGGGAATTTTTGCCCATTCAAGATTTTGTCTTAAAAGATTGACAAATTGAAAACCATCTATTTTAGGCATCATTAAATCAAGGAGAATTAATTGAGGCGCATGGATTTTAACTTTGTTTAATCCGTCTTCGCCGTCTTGCGCTTCCACTACTTCCCAATCTTCTTTTTCTAATAATCGTCTCATCATTTTACGGGTGGTTTCATCATCGTCGATGATCATGATGGTTTTTTCAGAAAAGGTGTTATATTTATCTAAAATAGTTTTGAGTTGATTTTGATTTAAGGGTTTGGTCAAATAATCTGTAGCACCTAGTGTATAACCCATCGTTCGATCGCTCAAGAAAGTTGCCATAATCACTGGAATAGAGGATAATTCGGAGTCTGCTTTTAGTTCACTCAAAACAGACCAACCATCAATTTTAGGCATCACCACGTCTAAAATAATGACGTTAGGTTGAATTTTTCGAGCTAACTGTAGAGCTTCGGAAGGGTCTGTAGTAGAAGTAATCTCAAAATTGCCGTTGGCTAAATAGCGAGAGATGACATCATGGGTACTTATATCATCGTCTATGACGAGGATTTTTTTCGTTTGTTGTAGGTTGGAATTATCTTGAGTCTTTTCGGTCATAACTTGTGTTACTTCTGATTTGATGTCTTTAACTTCGGAGGGAAGATGAATCGTAAATGTAGTTCCTTTTCCTTCTTCGCTGTCAAGGAGAATGTAACCTCCCATCATTTCGGTAAATTTTTTGGTGATGGTTAAGCCTAAACCAGTGCCACCATATTTTCTGGTAGTAGAAGCATCTGCCTGAGAAAAGGCATTGAATAATTTAGCCTGTTGTTGCGGATTCATACCAATACCAGTATCTTTGATCTCAAATCTAATCCATTCTTGAGTTTCTTTAAGGTATCGATCGATCGTCATAGTAATAGTACCATTTTGAGTAAATTTACTGGCATTACTCAACAAATTAAAGGTATTTTGACGAATTTTAGTTACATCCGCCGTCATAAATCCTAAATCATCGGGATAATGAACTTCAAGGGTATTATTATTTTTCTCAATTAAGGGTTGAATCGTAATCACAATTTCTTGAATTATTTTATTTAATTCAAAATGTTCCAAGTACAGTTCCATTTTTCCTGCTTCAATTTTAGAAATATCTAAAATGTCATTGATTAAGCCTAATAAATGTTTTCCAGCGCCCTGTATTTTTTTCAAATCTTCCACAAATTCTTCTTCCCC
Source organism: Geminocystis herdmanii PCC 6308 (assembly GCF_000332235.1). Taxonomy (NCBI): domain Bacteria; kingdom Bacillati; phylum Cyanobacteriota; class Cyanophyceae; order Chroococcales; family Geminocystaceae; genus Geminocystis; species Geminocystis herdmanii. The sequence goes on from NZ_CM001775.1 coordinate 2,677,273, forward strand.
CATGTCTTCGGCTTCTTCCTGCAATAACTCTCCATAACCAATAATGGCATTTAAAGGAGTGCGTAATTCGTGACTCATATTCGCCAAAAAAGAGCTTTTTGCCTGATTTGCTTCTTCGGCAATTTCCTTCGCTTTTTCTAATTCTTGAGTGCGTTTTTTGACTCTACTTTCTAATTCTTCATTATTTTTTGCTAAAGAATTAAAGGACATTTGTAATTTTTGAGCCATGTAGTTGAATAAAAATGCTAAATGCCCTAACTCATCTTTGCGATTAACTTCAATCTGAAAATCTAAGTTTCCATCCGCCACAATTTCTGTGGCTGACATTAATTCTTTGAGGGGTTTTTCAATGTCTTTTTTTATTAAGGAGTAGATGATAAAAATAATGGCGGTTAAAGATAAAAGCCCCACTACAACCATGCTTCTAGCAATCATAAATACTTGAGAATTTAGCCATGATTGAGGTACGATCGTCACCCAATACCAATCGGGTCCGTCTATGTGACTGACAACGTAATACTCTTGATTTTTTTTACTATGAACTACCACAGAAGGCGTAATAGGACCGTCAATATCAATGGATTTCATCAGTTTCAAATACACTTCCCAATCGTAACCTCTGGGAATGTTCTTGTCGATCATATCATTGATGCTGATATTCCCGTCACTTTCCTTAATTTCTTTCATCAAATCAGGATGGACAATAAATCTCCCCTTTCGATCGAATATAATATTTTCAGTGCCATTAATTTTTTCTTGTAAAGTACTGGTTTGTAATTCCTGAATGAGAATATCATGACCAATAGTACCAATATGTTCTCCTTGAGGATTATCAATGGGAGTGACACTAGAAACCATCCAATTATCTTGAGTAGCATCATAATAAATGCTAGTCCAAACAGTTTTTCTTTGAGGATTATTTTTCTTTGTAGTGATTTGAAAAGACTCATCGGTAGTAACAATTTTATCAGACTCGGCTTTTTCCGTCCAAGGATAACTAGGCATATAAATTACAATGCCATTTTCAGGAATTTGAATATAGGTATTGACGAAGTTTAATTGCCACGATAAACCATAGGATTTGACTATATCAAAAAAATCAACAATTCTTTCTTTTATCTCTTCATTGATAATGACATTTTTTCCTAGAAAAACTCCGGGTACATATTCATAATTAAAAGGAAGAATATTGCGAATTGTGCCATCATTTCTTTTTTCCACAATATCATCAAATTTATCACGATATTGAAAGGTAGGATTATTTAATTCTCTTATTAAAATCTTTTTCATTGCATTGTTATTAATTTCAGCTTGTAAAAAGATTTCGCTTTCTTTTTTTACCACCACATTAGTATAAGTTTGAACATTTTTTATTGTATTTTCTTTGACTTTTCTTATTAAATATAGAAATCCTAAACCATTAAAAATTAGAGTAATTATTCCTACCCAAATAAAAGTTTTTATCAGAGTTTTTCTGGTTAAAGACTCATAAAAAATCGGTTTAGATTTTGATTTTTGAGAGTTAGGATTCTTCAAGTTTTTTTTGTTCATATTTTTATAAATTGTTCTAATATTTTATTATTCTCAAGTCTCCCTTGGGGGATTTAGGGGGAGCGTTTTGTACCTCGTAATTATTATAATTGCTATAAACTTGTTTCTCGATCGAATTCAATATAAGCAGTAAAAACTCTAGTCATAATATGTCTATATAATCAGTAAATAATATAATGAAAAAGTTATGATTATTGAATAAATTTATTAAAAATGATGAAAATATAATTCTATCAAATTTTTCTCTTTCAGTGTCTTGATTCTCTTAAAATATTAGAAGTTTAGAAAATCTCGGAGTTTCATAGGACACTAGGTCAATTTATCAATATTCGGATTGGTTATAATAAATTTTGCCATAACTTTAGTGAAAAATATTGACTGGACTACTTTCATATTAAAATAAAGTATAGCCCCTAAAAAACTTCTATGGTGTCTAAGTTATTGATATGAAAAAAATCGCCAAAAAAATTCTTACCTTTATTCGTGCAGTCTTGGCACGTTTAATCTATCTTATATTAGGAAGAAGTTCGATCGTACAAGAAGTCAAAACCCTAAAACGGCAAGTTGAGGATTTAACGAGAGAAAAAGAAATTCTTGATTCAGAAATCAAGGTTTTAAGTGATAATTTTGCCGAGTTAGATGCTATGAGGAAAAACTTGCAAAATGATATTTATAGCTTAGAGAAAAATAAAGATGATTTACAAACAAAAGTTAAAGAAGAAGAAGGAATATTATTAAATTTACAACAACAGATACAAGAAACAACCCAAACAAAAGATACTCAAGAAATTTTAGTTGCCAAATTAAATGAAAAGATTAGTGAATTAGAAAATATTTATAACTCTTTAAAGGTTCAAAATAATAGCTTAAATAACGAAGCAAATGAATTAAAAAATCAATTAAAATTAATTATCTTAGCCATCAATGAAGAGCAGAAAAAAAGAGAGATATTAGAAGCAGAGATTATTAATCAAAATGCTATTTTAGACGTTAAACATAGAGAAATTGATGCAATTAATAGTTCTATAGAATTAAAGATAAGAGAATTAGAAAACATAAATCAAGATATTAATGAGAGGACAAAACAAGGAGAAGAATTAACAAAAATTGTTGATAATAATCAGGAAAAAAGTGAGCAGTTATTGCTAAAAATACGAGAAAAAAAAGTCATTTTACAACAACTAGAAATAGAAATAGATAGTTATACTAAAAATAAAGAACAACTAATTAGAGAAATTGATATTGATTTCACTAATAAAAAACAACTGGAAACAGATATAAATAGTGATATTGAAAATAAAGAAAAACTAATCAGAGAAATCGATATTTATTTGGAAGATAGAGAACAAATAAAAAGGGATATAAATGATTCTAACGAAAATAAAGAACAACTCAAAAAAGAGATAGATACTTATATAGAAAATAAACAAAATTTGCATCAAGAAATATCTAGTTTGGAGGCAAAAAAACAAGCATTAGAGTTTTTAATTCAGAAATTAGATAAACAGATTACAGAAAAAAAAGAGCAAGATTTTGAAGTTGAAACTGTCATTAAACCTTCTACTGATGATGATTATAAACAACGCAGAGACTATCTTTCTATTTTATGGTTAAGGGATATTTTTCCTTGTTGGTTAGATAAAAATAAACCCGAAGGTGAACGATATTTGGGTAATATAAACATTTCAAGAGAGTTCTCTGAAATGCTGTTAGATTCGATCGAATTTCACTTGAAAGGTTTTGAATCTATTAACAGAGAAGCATTAGATAACTATTTTAAAGGGAAAGATTGGACTAACAATAATTGGATTAATACCTTTACCTTTGCTTTATCCGAATACGCTTATTATTACCGCAACGATCGCGCAGCGCCACTTCGTGATCGATTTTGGCAAGGATTTTGCCATCGCATTTCCATCAATCACTCTCTGACAGTGGAAAACACCCTTAGAGAAATTGTGAGAGACGGGATACAACAATTAGGTTTAATTGAAGCTGAGGAGGGTTATGAATATGTTTCTACCCTCAAGCTACAACATCGATTTAGAGAAAATCCGCCCTTAATTACCGTCAAACCAGCTGTTAAAGAAGTTGTCACCGACGAGATTAAACTTTTTCTCGACATAGAAGACTCAGGAGATATTCTGTTAATGCTACCCTCACAGGAATTATGGCAACCATCATGGGAAGAATTAAGAGGGAGTGAAGTTTCGATTCCACAACAGGGATGGCGAGGAGTGATACCAGAAACAGGAAATTTAACCATACCCGAATTATCCACTCCCATTAGGGAAATAGCAGAAGAATGGTGTTGGCAATTAATAACTAATGACGGAGAAATTTTAAGCCATTGGCGTTGTGTCGGTATCGAAAAGAATTTTCCTTTCCTGATGTTTGACTATTGGACAGCAGACAGAATACCATTATTAGATAATCTCCTCAACAAAGAAGAAATAATTTGTTTTATCCCCAGTGATGTTGATTTGTCCTACTCTGAGGAAATAGAATTAATAGAAGATGGTATCCCTTCGAGTATTAGCGGTTGGGAGGGTATTCAGTTGGCATTGACGGGTAAAAAAGGTCAACTTATAATTAAGACGATACAAGAAACTCGAACTATTCATTGGTATCAGACAAACCCTGAAGAAACGGAAACCATCGCAAAACCGCAACTAAGGGGAATAAAACTTAAAGAAAAAGAGGATATTTACTTAGAGATTCCTTCTTTGTGGTATCCTCCTCTTTCTCATGCTGAAACCGTTGACATTTCCGTTAATAACTTAAAAAATCATCAATTTTATAGCAAAAAAATCGAATTAAATAGTAATAGTCAATGGCAGGAAATACCTTTAAGAGAATGGATAAATAGTAAAGGAGAATATTCTCTTAATATCCAAACTGAGGGAAATAATTACTCTTGGAGTCCTAAATTTAAGTTATCATCTTCCATCGAAATTTCTGATAAATTCACCTCATACTTAGACATAGAAATAGATAATAAATTTATTCCAGAATTGCCTTTAAAAGTTGACTCTGCTGAGGAATTTTGGACTAAACAAATTACTCTTAATAATTTATGGACGTTAGAAATCATAACTTTCTGTTTAGATAATGGAATAGATAATATTGAAAAAATTTTACAAGCAGATTCATCGGGAAAAGTATCTTTTTCTCTAGCTACTTTAAGGGATGTTTTACCTGAGTATAATTATTATTTTTTAAGCTATAAACGACAAGGAGATACTTTACATAAACTTATTGAAATTAATAAAGAAAATACAATAGCCGATGAATTTAAGGGAGATAAGTCAAGAAATAATAAACAAGAATCTTCTCCTATAACTTATTCTATTTCTATAGCTAATAAAAATAAAAGAGATATATTATTTCAAGAATTTAATCAACAAATAAAGGCAAAAAATCTTAGTCAAAACTCTTTTAAATTAGATAATGATTCTACCATTAAAGAATTAATTTTAATTACCTTAGAAGATAACAAATATTTACCAATATTACAGGAAATCTTAGCGGAATTAGAAACAAATCCTCGTTTAAGAATTAAATTAAATTTGACATTATGGGGGCATAAAAGAAGATGAATAATGAGAAAATTTTAACTATTTTAACTAATCATCGTCAACTAAATAATCGAGAGTTACCAAGAGTATTGACATTAAGATCGATCGTATCTTTAATAGAGCATAGTTTACCCCCTAATGAAAATATTAACAGAGGAGAAATAGAAGATTATTTAAACCAATTGCAATTACAAGGAGAGGTGTTAAAAGCAAAAGGAAAAAAATTTTGTGTTGCGCCTCCCAGCGTATTAGTGGAAGATCAAAACAACTGTGATATACTTTATTTTAGGGGCGATCGAGCTTATTTAAAATTAGTTCATCAAGTGTTAGAAACAAGAGAAATTATCCCCACTCCAGAGATTAATTCGAGAGGAAAAAATTTTACAGAAATCAAAGAGAAACTAAATAGTTGCGGAATCAGACTCTTAACCTATCAAGATACCCTTTATGAGTTACCAATCCCCCAAAAACCGAAACTTTATACCCTAGAAAAATTAGATAATACCCTTCAAGGGGAAATCAAGATTTATAACCCGTCACGCCAGAGACATCTATATAAATACCAAGAAGAAAGATGGAAAATAACGGTTATTGAACGGTTAACCAATAGTAATCTAATAAAATTAACACAAGCAAAAGACTATCAATATTATTGGTATGAAGATAACCAATTTTACCACTTAACGGACAAAGAACAAGCCCCCTTAACCATGTTTTATTTAGATAAACAGGCAAATTGTCCATTACAAATACCCCTAGATGAAACCAAAGAGGGATTTCAATTAAACTTGCAAAAAGTATTTATTCCCTACTCTTACTATAAACTGGTATATGGACTATCCAAACCTGCCGATAACAGTAAATATATCAGAATTTTTGATCATATTTATCGATCGTTAATTGAACAGATATTTAAGCGATTAGGATGTAATTTTGTTTAAATATTCCCAATTAGATAATTAATTTGTCTATTTTGTCTATAATAGAATTATCAAAATTTGACACTCAAACTAAATTATGCAATTTGTCTCTGCCACAGAAGCCAAACAAACTTTTGGCACAATCATAAATCAAGCACAGCGTGAACCTATTGTAATTCAGAAAAAAAATCGTGACGTTGCAGTTATTCTGTCTATAGAAGACTATCAAAGAATAACTCGAAGCAATATTCGGGAATTTCAAGAATTTAGAGCAAATATTGGACGTAAAGCAGAAGATAGAGGTTTAACGGAAGAAAAATTACAAGAATTATTAGAAGATGATTAATTCTTCAATGCGTCTAGTTTTAGACACCAATATTTTAATTAGTTCAATTCTTGCCCGTAAGTCTATTCCTGCACAAGTGTTAAATTGGGCAGAAGATAATGGAATTATTTTATATTCTACAGATACTTTAACAGAATTATTCTCAGTCTTAAATAGGAAAAAGTTTGCCAAATATATTAAATCAGAAGAGATAGAAGGATTCTCTGAGCGCATTAAGACAACGTGGCATCATGTCTCGATTATACAAAGAGTTAATCTTTGTCGAGATAAAAAAGATGATAAATTTATTGAATTAGCGTTAAATGGTAATGCTTCACATCTTATTACGGGGGATAGTGATTTATTAATTTTGCATCCTATTCAAGATATTTCTATTTTTAATCCCCGTGATTTTTGGAATTTAATTAATAATAAATTAGACACATAACTTAACAAAACATAGTACAGATATGAGAGAAAATATTGAATATTAGTTTGTAGTGATGGCTTTAGCCATTTAGGAATTTCGGAAATCAGTAAAGAAGTATTTAACTTACATTTTCTTTTGCCTCTTGCCTCTTGCCTACCTTCACCAGTATCTTTATATTCCCTTATAGAGTATATGTCTCACTATCTTGATCCCATTTCCGCCGTTACCCAACCCCGTGAAAACTTAATTCGTTATCTTCTCACCGCTTATCCTTTAAGAGATGTTCATTTACGATATGGTTTTCAACAGTTATTAGAAAAATGGGGTAATATTAGTCAACATCCTTACGTTGAAGGTTCACAACCCTATAAAACAGGCAGTAATCTAAGAGAATTAGTCGCAGAAAATATCCTCCATCCTACTATACTAGATTTATTTAACGTCGATCGAACCCTCTACCAACATCAAGAATTAGCTATTAAAACCGTTGTTAAAGACAATAAGAATATAGTTGTAGCAACGGGTACAGGTTCGGGAAAAACCGAATGTTTTTTAATTCCCATGATGGATTATCTCCTCAAAAATCCCCATGGAGGAGTACAAGCATTAATACTTTATCCCATGAATGCCCTTGTTAATGATCAAGTGAAAAGATTACGGCAAATACTTTGTCAACAAAGCACAGAAAATCACCTTATCCGCTTTGGTTTTTATACCAGTCGCACAGAAACATCAGAGAAACAGGCACTAGAAGCCCTTAAAATTGAGTTAGAAGCCACTCCCAGAGATGAGTTATTAGCTTTGTTTAGAGACGAAGACAATGCCCATAAAATCACTAGAAAAGAAGATTTAGTAAAAAGTGCGATCGAAAAAGTTACCCGTATTCAAGCCATTTCACGGGAAGAAATTTGGGATAAACCGCCTCAAATTCTCGTGACTAACTATTCTATGTTAGAACATATGCTGATTCGTCCTAAAGAAAGACAGGAAATTTTTGAATCATCTCCCCATTTTTCTTTGTTGGTAGTGGATGAAGCCCACAGCTATACGGGTTCAACAGGTACAGAAGTATCAATGCTGATTAAACGTTTAAAATCTGCCGTTGGTATTCAAGAAGAAGGGAAAATGAGGGGTATTGCCACTAGCGCCACTTTGGGAGATAAAAATAAACCCGAATCCAAACAACAAATAAAAGAATTTGCCAACTCCTTATTCAGTGAGTCATTTGAGGACAATATTATTTATGGCGATCGTACCTCTATTGATGAGCGTTTAGGAAAGCCTTACCCATTACCAGAAGCAGAAATTTATCAACATTTAGCCTCCTTAGAATTACCCTCTCTTAACGATTCCCTTGATACATGGCAAGAAGCATTAAGTTCGATCGTACCTTCCCATATCTTAAAACAAACTGTAGGGGTTGAACAGTGTTCAACCCAGAAAAATCCTTCAACCCATAAACATCCTTATCTAAATTACTGCAATTAGGCACTTTAGCCCGAAAAGATAGCCAAGAATTACCTCTCATACCTATTAAACTTCATTTACTCTTTCGCAGTATGGAAGGATTATACGCCTGTATTAATCCAGAATGCCCAGAAGCCTCCCTTCATCCTCAATACCCCGATAAACCCAAGGGTTACGGAAAACTATACTTGAATAGTAAAACAGAGTGCGATCGATGTGGTTCACCCGTGATAGAATTATCCAGTTGTCGTAAATGTGGACAAGCCTACGGATTAACCTATTTAGACAAAAAAGATCAATTAAGTATTTTACCTCGTTCTTTAGAGGCAATAGAAGACAATAATTCCGTTTATGTTTTGACATCAGGAGAATTAGATAGTATCACCAACGATGAGGGAGACGATTTAAACGACTCCGACACCGAAAAAGAGGAAATTTCCATCGGTAGTTTTACTATTGCTAAAGAGAAAAGCGATAATAATTGGCTAGGGAAAAATTTTCCTAATCCTCCTCAATCATCTTCTAATGAATGGGTTTTGCATTGGCATATTCCCCCTAAATCAAAGAATTGTCAAGGAGGTTTTCTCAAAAAATGCCCTGCTTGTAACGCCCAACCAAGGGAAAAATCTCCCCTGAGTCGCTTTATTTCCTATACCGATGCACCTTTAGAGGTAATGATTGATAGTTTGTTTGAGTTATTAGCCGAAGAAAACACCACCGAAAAATATACCCGACGCAAATTACTGACTTTTTCCGATGGCAGACAGGATGCCGCCTTTTTTGCCTCCGATTTTCAACGCACCCATACCGAAACTCTTTATCGTCAACTGGTGTGGAAGGCTTTTGAAGAAGTGGAAAACAATGGAATTGCTTCCGTTAACCAAGTCAAGGATAAGCTAGTAAAGTATTTTTTAGAAATTTCTATCCCTCATCCTGACAGAATTTCAGAAAATCATCACCGTAGCTATGTTGCCAATGATAGCAATGAGGAAACCCCTGTTAATCCGAAAGATTGTAAAGATAAAGCGGAGAAAAGAGCAAAAGAGTTGTTATTGCGAGAATTTGCTTTACCATCCGCTAGACGATTTTCCCTTGAGGCGTTAGGTTTACTCAGTTGCCATCTTGATTTTGATGATTATAGAGAGTTTTTAGAGGATTTAACCGCTAGATTTAACTTAAATAGTGATGATAATTACGCCGAAGCCAAAATTTTTATCACGGGTTTAACCAATATTTTAAGACTATACGGGGCGATCGATCTGCAAGGTTCATCTAATTACTTCCCCGAAACAGGAGGCATTCAAGGAGGTATGCCTTCTCGTCTTGATGGTAAGGGGCGATCTCAATTCTATGTGAAGTTACAAAGAGAAACAAAAGATAAAAATGTCGTGTCTTTTTTACCTACAATGAATAAAGATAATGAACCAACGAAGCGACAAAATCAATTAGTATCTTTTTACTATAACTTTTTTAATGAAAAATATCCCTCACGGGAAAATTTAACATGGTTATTCGATCGACTCTTGAATGTTGGTATATTTGTTAAATACGAAGACGGCAGACAACTTAACTGGAATTTATTTAATCTCCACAAAACGAATCAAGACTGGCATCAATGCAATTCCTGTCAACAAATTTTCTCTATTCCTCAATTAGCTAAGATAATTAATAAATCCAATGTGAATATCGATCGTTGTCATGCCCCTAAATGTGATGGTAAACTAAAATCATTAAATCCTCAAACTTTGCCTGATGATCATTATCGCTATATCATCACTCAACGGCAAATCTTTCCACTGCGATCGCAAGAACACACCGCCCAACTAGGTACAGAAGAACTAGCTAACCGAGAAAACCGTTTCCGTCAAGGAAAAATCAATCTGTTGAGTTGTTCGACTACCCTAGAAATGGGGGTGGATATAGGGGAATTACAAGCAGTGGTAATGCGCAATTTTCCTCCCCATGTCAGTAACTATCAACAACGGGCAGGAAGGGCGGGAAGACGCACTGATGGTGTAGCCATAACCTTAATGTATGGGCAACGTCGTCCCCACGATCGATATTATTTTGAAAAACCGATAAAATTAATTAACGGTAAAAATCTAGTACCCAAATTAGACACGGATAACTATGAGATTCAAAAACGCCACATTCGAGCGGAATTGTTAGCGGAATATTTGCGGATGAGATTAAATAAGGGTGCAGAAAAGATTACTCTAGGAAACTTTTTCGGTTTATCGGATGATTTTTATTCCATGAGTGATATAACTGAAGATTGTATTCTGTCTCAATTGATGGAATGGTTATCTACCAAGTCAGCAGAAATTGTGATCGAAAAATGGTTAGATTTACTAGGTAGTAAAAAATCATTAAACCAATTTAGAGAAGGATTTAAACAGGATTTAGAGACATTTCAACAGGAAAAGCTCAACGACTGGAATAGTTTAACATCCATTCTTGAAGAACTAAAAGAATCTATTTCCCAGACTAGAGATAGAAAAGAAAGAAAATCATTAGAAATAAAGCGCGATCGCATCGAACAGGAATTAGAAAAAATCCAAAAAACTTCTCTCCATGAGGAGTTAGCCAAAGCTAGTATTTTACCGATTTATGGTTTCCCTATTGATGTTGTACAGTTAATGACTATTGATAGTGGAGAATATTGGCAAAAACAAGGAAAACACCGACTGCAAAGGGATAGACGTTTAGCGTTAGGAGAATACGCGCCCGGACAAGAAATTGTGGTGGACGATCGAGTTCATGTTAGTGTAGGAGTATTAAACCCCGATAAATTACCCATTCGTTACTATTGGGTTTGTTCTGCTTGTAACTATTTTGTCACGAATACCACTAAGGAAAATTATGATCGATGCCCTATCTGTGAAGCATTACCGAAAAGTGCCAATGAGAAACAATCGCGCCCTTATAAGATACCAAAAGCCTTTGTGACGGATTGGAATGAGACACCGAAAGTTACTCCCTACAGTAAACCGACTCGACAACCCACTTCTCAAGTTTTCCTGATACCCGAAGAAACGGAAAATAATACAGAGAAAAAATATCCCGTGTTTGAATTAAGTATAGTGCAAGGAGGAAAATTCTTTTTATCCAATCAAGGGCATTTAGATAAGGGTAAAGGCATTAAAAATAAAGGTTTTCCCCTCTGTAAATTCTGTGGTAGAGATTTAAGTGATCAAATTTCCAACACCGAAAAAGACACGAAAAGTCGCAGAAAAACATCAAAAGATATTAGTCATACTCACCCCATTACAGGAAATGAATGTAAAGGAAGATACGAAGAAACCCATTTAGGGCATGAATTTAGAAGCGATTTAATCAAAATCCGTTTTACATCTAAAGTAAAACCTCCCAGTCTATATACCAAAGTTATTCACCTTAATAGTGGTGGGGAAATTACCTCTGATGGTACAACAGAAAACAATCATACTGGACTTGACTTCTGGCGATCGATCACCTATGCTTTATTAGCAGGGTCAGCTCAAATAATTGATGTACCGAGAAGCGAATTAGATGGTTTATTTCGCCCTTTAGAAAACGGTGAAACAGAAATTGTCATCTATGATAATGTACCCGGAGGAGCAGGATATAGTAAACGTATCGCCCAATATTTCCCCGAAATTCTAACAAGAACTTATGAACTAATGAGATCCTGTGATTGTAGCAGTAGTTGTTATGACTGTTTACGAACTTATACAAATCAACTGTTTCACCATCAGCTCGATCGAACCTTGATTTTAGACTTTTTGAAACAAATTATCATAAACCTCTAAACTCTTGAATGAGATTGCTTCGTTACCTCGCAATGACAATATAAAAAATTGTTTATCAAATTTGTATGTGTCATCAGATAAAATTTAGGTAAAATAATCTTCAAAATAGGTTTTTAATAGTTGGTTTTCTATGCAAGGACAAGCAATGATATTAAAGAGATTTTCTAAGGTTTTATCTTGTTCAAAATCAAATGAACCTAACGATCGTTGTAAGAAATTTTCAGATTTAAGTAATGTTAAAAAGGGTGTCAATTCATTATCGACTTTCGATCGAACTGTGTACTGTAATTGTTCATACCATTTCTCATAAGAAATAATTTTGATATTTGGATGATTATTTTTAATCCATTGTAACAAAGTAGCCCATTTTATGGGGTAAGGATTAACTAAATTAAAACTATTATTTAAGGATAATTCTTGTTGAGATAAATAGACGATCGTTTTACTAATATAATCCACTGGGATAAGATTAACAAGGGCTTTCATGTCAGGAAAAGCGGATAATTGCTGACAACCTTTTAACATTCTGGGAATAAATTCAGCATTAAAAGATGAGGCAGGTTGATTAAAATTAATGATATTACTAGGGCGAAAAATTGTAACAGGAATTCCCCTCGATCGAGCTTGTAACAATAATCTTTCAGCTACATATTTACTTTTAGCATAACCTCCACATAAAAAATGTCCATCGGGGATTTCATCGGTTTTAATAAAGGTAATTTTTTCTGAAGAAAAAACATCCGTTGTGGAGATATAAAAAATAGGTTTGGTTTTATTTTTACAGGCTAATTTAATTATTTCTTTTGTGCCGTTTACATTGGCATTTCTTAAAGAAGCGTAAGGATAAACGATATTTACCCAAGCACCACAATGAAAAATTAAGTCTATTTCTTGGGCTAATTGCTCTATTTTTTCTGAAGATAAACTTAAATTTCTTTCAGCTAAATCTCCGATAATAGGAATAATTCGATCGAGATATTTTTCCTGCCAAAGATTATTATTAATCAATTTATTTTTGATTCTATCTAAACCATCTTTTTCATTTTTTCCTCTTACTAAACAATATATTTGATAATCAGTATTAATTAAAAGTTCCGATAATAAATATACCCCTAATACTCCTGTTGCCCCCGTCAAAAAAGCATTACAATTCTTTTGATTATGAATCAATTTATTTTCAGGAAAAATATTTGAAGGTAAAATCGAATCATACTTAATTAAATTTAATTCATCTTTAGATAAGTTAATGGATTTCTTAAAGGGAATATGTTTAACTAAAGAGTGAATAGTAGTATTTTGTAAAAATTGATCAATGGAAATATTTGAGTTAAAATAAGTATTAATTTCATCTATGACTATAATTGCCTTTAAAGAATCTCCTCCTAAATCAAAAAAGTCATCATTAATGCCTATATAATCAACGCTAAAAACATTTTGCCAAATATCAACTAACTTAATTTCTATGGGATTTGTCGGCTCTATATAAGCGGTTTTACGGGGATTTTCTTGAGGAGGTAAAGGTAAAGATTTTCGATCGATCTTACCATTTAAAGTTTGAGGAAATTCGGTTAAAATTATGAATTTAGAAGGAATTTCATGGACAGGTAATTTTGTTTTTAAATATCCTAAAATAGCAGGAATGATTTGTTCATTTTCCGTAGGAATTTTTAAAGTAATATAAGCAATTAATCGTTGATCTTCTGTACTAAATTTATGTAAAATAACAACGGCTTTATTAATATTAGGATGCTTCTCTAAAGTAGCTTCAATTTCCCCTAATTCGACACGAAAACCCCTAATTTTAACTAATTGATCATTTCTACCGACAAATTTTAATTGTCCATCAGGCAAATATACCCCAATATCTCCCGTTTTGTACATTTTTGAGTTGAGGTTATCACTGAAAGGATTAACTAAAAATCTTTCGGCGGTTAAGTCTTGACGGTTGCGATAACCCCTCGCAATACCTGCCCCTGTTAAGTATATTTCTCCCAATTGCCCTTCCCCGACAATTTGCAACTTATCATCTAACAAAAAAACTTCCGTTTGAGAAATGGGCTTACCAATGGGGGGAATATCGTCATAGCCTCTGGGAATGAGCGCAACGGTGGAAAAAGTGGTATCCTCAGAAGGTCCATATAAGTTAAATACCTGTTGGATATGTTTAAACAAGTAAACTTGTTGAACAATATTATTCGATAAGGCTTCTCCTGCAAGGTTTACGGTGGTTACGGAGTTTGGAATACCATTAATTTTACATATAGATGCGATCGCACTGGGTACAGTATCAATGAGGGTGACTTGCTTGGCGTGGGGAGATTCGGGAAGATGTAAAATATTATCGACTAAAATGACTGTACCGCCAACACTCAAGGGTGCAAAAATTTCAAATATCGATAAATCAAAACAGATAGAAGTGGAAGCTAAAACCCCTTTTAGTTGTGAAAAAGAGTAAAAATTTATTGCCCAATTAATAAAAGCAACGGTGTTTTTATGGAGAATTTCCACACCTTTAGGGATGCCTGTTGATCCAGAAGTATAAATAATATAAGCTAGTTTATTATCATCTAGTAATAATTCTATTTTTTCGATCGAACCTTGATTAATAGTATCTTTATTTTTATCTAAATTAACCATGATACCTGTATAATCAGGTAAATTATTTTGTAGAGATTCTTGGGTAATAATTACAGATAATTGAGAGTCATTAATCATAAATTCTAACCTATTTTTAGGATAGCTAGGATCAAGGGGCACATAAGCAAATCCTGCCTTTAAAATACCTAGTAAAGAAATGATTAAATTAGCTTTTCTTTCTAAACAAACTCCGACAATAACTTCTTGATTTTTATCTATATTTAAACTATGTAAATAATGAGCTAATTGATTAGATTTTTGATCTAATTCTTCATAGGTAAGAGCTTCATTCTCCGTTAAAACAGCATAGTTTTTTAGATAGTTTTTGTTAATATTTTCAAAAAAGTTTTGAACATAAATAATATTAGTCATTACCGATAAATAGTTAAAGTATTAATATTTCGATCGCCTTGTCTTTCGTAAGCAAATTCATCGACTCCATCAAAAGCCAAAAATATTCCTAAACCGCCAATTTGTCTTTCTTCTAAAGGAATCTCGATGGTTTCTTCTTCTGATTCTAGTTTAGTTCTAGGATCAAATGCTATACCACAATCAATAATTTTAAATTCGATCGAATTTTCCGTGATTTGACACTCTAAAATAATATCACCAGTAGCATTAGATTCTGCATAGCCATAACTAATAATATTAGTCGCTAATTCATCAATGGCAAGACGTAATTTATATATCTTTTTTTTTTCTAAATTAGCTGATTTTGCCGAATTTACCACAAATTCGGTGATAGTTTTGAGAGAATCTAACGTAGCCGAAACCGTCATTTTTTCAAGCATAATAAATAATTATTGTTATTAATTTAGGAAAAAGGCAACAGAGAAAAATCTGCAAAAAAACACACTTGATAAGTAGAATTGGTTAAAGAATTAACTAACTTTCGATCTAAAGTTAATAGTGGAGCTTTAACTTTTTCAGAAAGAGCTACATAAGCTCCATCATAGGCTGAAATTTGGTAATTACAAGCAATTTGAAAAGCATCTGACATTAACTCTGATGTAGAAACATTGATTAAGGGAAAAGCTTTTACGATCGCTAAATCGGATTGAAATTGAGTGTTTGAATAAATTCCAGCACGAATGTACTTCCAAAATATATTAGTTATTTCAATGTAAAATAAATCAGGGATATAAATTTCTGTTTGAGGGTTGTACAGAGTATCAAAAAGTTGTCTAACTTTTGGGGTAAGGGGATCATCAATAAATCGTTTAATTCCAATATTAGCATCTATAACACACCGTAAAAAATTACTCATCTTTCTCGATCCTCTCTGATTAATGCGGTACTGTCAGGAAGTCCATAATCTTGAGGATTAATACGGGAAATACTATCAATTTGATCTTGTAATTGCGGTACGCTTTTGCACTTGTTTTCCCAAGTACGATCGATTTCAGGAGAACTCAAAAATTTTATGGAAATTCGAGGTTTTTCGATTGCTTGTTTTAAAATAGAGAGCAATTTATCATTAATAGATTGAGTGTTTTGTTCAGCAAGTACTTGAATCTGCGCGATTAATTCATCGGGAACATTTTCGATAATTATTGTTGCCATATTTTTACCTCATTATTAAGATCAAGCATTATTAGCAAATATAGCATTTCCATAGAATTTGAAAGAATTTGCCCTCCTCTAACCCTAATTATTCACTATTCACTATAAACTATTCACTTATTCGTAGGTTTCTTGAATAATTAAACTGTGATGAAGTCCCGTTTTTTTGATTGTATCTATAATCATTTCATCGGCGCCAACGACATAAACATCAACCCCTGCGCCCATTTTTTGTTTAGAAAAGACTAATACCCTTAAACCAGCACTAGACATAAATTCTAAATCATTCATCACCAATACTAATTTTGTAGGCTCGGAAGCGGCGGCTTCTTCAATTTTAGTTTTAAAATCACCCGCATTACTA
Source organism: Geminocystis herdmanii PCC 6308 (assembly GCF_000332235.1). Lineage (NCBI taxonomy): Bacteria > Bacillati > Cyanobacteriota > Cyanophyceae > Chroococcales > Geminocystaceae > Geminocystis > Geminocystis herdmanii. The sequence continues at coordinate 2,693,899 of NZ_CM001775.1, forward strand.
CCGTCTAATTCTCCTGCTAAAATGATTTTTGCTACGTCATTTTCGATGACTAAATTAATATCTAATGCCATTGTTTTTACTCCTGTTATTATTGTTTAAATTCAATATTTGCAATATTCCTAATTCTTAATTCTTAATTCTTAATTCTTAATTCTTCATTCTTCATTCTTAATTCTTAATTCCTCATTATTTTGCTACTAGAATGATAGTCGATCGATCGCCCACTAAAATCCCTTGCTGATTATCTAACAAAGGCTCACCTCCCACAGTATAACTATCATTAGGGGAAGGCATACCAGTATTCACAGATAAGTACCATTTGCTGGGTGCTGGAGGTTGAGGTAACTCAAACCAAAGGGTTTCCCAATGGGCATTAATAGCAACATAAATATAGTTATCTTGAACTGTGCCACCCTTAGCGTGTTTACCACACAGCATAAAGGCGCTCGTCTTACTCAAAGGCGACCAATCTGCATACCAAGCCTTGACTCCATGCCAACTAATATCAGGGTAGTTACTACCGACATAATCAAGGTTTTGGAAATGCCCTGTATTTCTTAACACGGGGTGAGCTTTGCGAAAATTAATGCAATTTTTGGTAAATTGGAATAAATCGTTATTTTGCTTCAATAAATCCCAATTAAGCCAGTTTAGCTCGTTATCGTGGCAATAGGTGTTATTATTGCCGTGTTTCGTGCGTCCCATTTCATCCCCCATGAGCATCATCGGTACACCCTGAGATACCATGAGGATGGCGATCGCATTCTTAATTTGTTTACGGCGTAAGACATTAATGCCAATGTCCTCGGTTGCCCCTTCCCAACCACAATTCCAACTATCATTATCATTACTACCATCGTTATTATTTTCCCCGTTGGCATCGTTATGTTTATAGTTATAAGAAACCATATCCATTAAAGTAAAACCATCATGGGCGGTAATAAAGTTAATAGAAGTGGCAGGCGCTCTACCTGCACCAGCATACAAATCGGGCGAACCTTGTAACCGTTGGGCTAAATCTCCAATTGTGCCGTCTCCTTTGATGAATTTGCGCACACTATCTCTATATTTACCATTCCATTCTCCCCAACGTCCATAGGCTGGAAATGAGCCAACTTGGTATAAGCCACCAGCATCCCACGCTTCAGCAATGAGCTTACATTTGGCTAAAATAGGGTCAAATGCAAGGGTTTCTAACAGGGGAGGATTGGCAAGGGGAGCCCCCCAAGGATCGCGCCCTAAGATGGACGCTAAGTCGAATCTAAAGCCGTCTATGTGGTATTCTGAAGCCCAATAACGAAGGCAATCTAAGACGATACCTCGTACGATGGGATTGTTACAATTAAGGGTATTACCGCAACCACTAAAGTTGAAATAATAGCCTTCGGGAGTGAGCATATAATAGGTTTTGTTGTCGATACCTCGAAAAGAAATCGTAGGGCCTTTTTCATTACCTTCGGCGGTATGATTGAAAACTACGTCTAAAATAATCTCAATGCCGTTTTTATGTAATTCTTTGACAAGATTTTTCAATTCGTCAACCTGCATCCCGAATTTACCTGTGGCGGCGTATCCTGCTTTGGGGGCAAAAAAGCCTACGGTGCTATATCCCCAATAGTTATAAAGGGTTTCTCCTGTTTCGGGGTTGGGGCGACTATTTTCAAATTCGTCAAATTCAAACACGGGCATGAGTTCGATCGATGTCACCCCCAACTCTTTAAGATAGGGTATTTTATCGATAATCCCCAGGGAAGGGAATTTCTGCGAAAGGTTGGGGTGCGTGTTTTTCAAATAACACGAGGGTGCAAGAGGTGGCATGACTGGAAAAAATGGAGAAGTTAACGCCTCCGGGTACAAAACTTGTTCCAAAAGGGTAAGGATTTCCCCGTCTGAGTTTAAATTTTTCGTGGGTATGAGTGGGATGAATGTCAATTCTTTGCATGGTTTTGCGATAATAGATGGTATATCATAATACGCCTTGAAATGAGTGAAGCTGTTGACGAGATATATCCTAACATAAAACTTGACAAAATCAATGATTTATGTATCTGTTTATTAACTAAATCAATTTAGCTAATTTTAAATCAATTTTTACTACTATCTTCTGTCTCCTAGAATTTAAGCTAATCAGCTAGAAATTGATTTCTAGTAATCTAGTCTTTTATGTTTATTACTTTTTTTCACAGTATTCTAATAATCCTTGACAGGAATCTAAGAGTAAGTCAATGACATAATCAAATCCTGATTCTCCACCGTAATAAGGATCAGGAACTTCTTGATCTTTAAATTTTGTGGTAAAATCACACATTAATTTAATTTTGTCTTTATATTTTCTAGTGCGATCGCGCAGCGCCGTTTCACGATCGAGCCTTAAAATATCTGCATAATTAGATTTATCCATTGCCAAAATTAAATCATAGTATTCCAGATCAAAATCTTCAATTTGTCTAGCTTTTCCCTTTAATTCAATGCCTCTTTTTTTAGCGGCTAACTGCATTCTTTGATCAGGAGAAGCTCCAATATGGTATCTTGATGTACCAGCAGAATCACACTCAAATTTTTCTGTTAAGCCTTCTTTTTCAATCAAATAATTCATGATGTTTTCTGCTGAAGGCGATCGACATATATTACCTAGACAAACAAAAAGTAACTTAGTTTTTTCCATAATCAAATTTAGCAATATCTCAAAAATTCCTCATTCCTGATTCCTAATTTTACATTCCGGGTAAGCCTAAATTACCAGTTAAAGATTCCATTCTTTCTCTCATAATATCCGTAGATTGTTGATAGGCATCTTTAACAACAGCGGTAACTAAAGTTGATAATTCTTCCGCACTTTTGCCCACTAAGGCTTCTGGTTTAATATCTATACTAATGGGTTTTTGATCTCCAGTAACCTTCACGATGATAAAACCGTCTTCGCTTTGCGCTTCAATTTCCATCGCCTCTAATTCTTCTTGAAGTTTTTTGGCATCTTCTTGTATTTGTTGAGCTTTTTGAAAGGCGGAAGCTAATTCTTTCATTTTGCCTAAGCCGAAACCAAATCCTTTTCCTTGATTATTCATATTTTTTTAGTTGATATTTTCAATATTATAGATTAACAATAAATGTTGATACTGCTTAAACAAAGTATCTTTTTATCTCACGCAAAGGCGCAAAGGCGCAAAGACGCAAAGAAAGACGCAAAAAATTTTACGTTGAGTAGCAATCCTTTATCTTAGCTTATGGGTTGCACCGCAGAAAGAGAAAATCCTTTTTTGTTTAATTCTTCGGTTAAGGCAAAATTATTTTTTACTCTATCGACAAATAATACTCCATTAAGATGATCCATTTCGTGTTGAATCACTCTCGATAATAACCCCATGGCTTTCATTTTTTGCTGTTTCCCATACTCATCTTTATACACCACTTCGATCGATCTTGGACGAGTCACCTCTAAAAAAACACTAGGAATACTTAAACATCCTTCTTCCATCACACATAAATCTCTACTCATTTTTTTGATTTCAGGATTAATCAAAATCATCGGCGGTGTATCTGGATTATCTGGTTGACAATCAATGACAATTATCTGTTTATGAATACCAATTTGAGGCGCGGCTAAACCGATACCGTTTTCGCTATACATGGTTTGCAACATTTCCTTCGCTAATTGTCGAATACTATCATCTACTTTTGCCACTCTTTTGGCAGGTTGACGCAATACTTTATCTCCTAAATAGTGCATTTCCAAAGGAGATTTATTTAATTTTTCTTTTTCTATCAAGTTTACAGTCATAACTTAATTGTAAATTAACAATAATTTTTTTCAATATGAAACTATAATAAAATCTTAACCTGATTTTTGTCCTATTCGATCGATCTCAAGGAATAATTCACAATATATGGTGTATAATATGTATTAACTGCACTAGATATACTCACCATCGGATGTAGAAGAGCCATAATCTTATATTGATGAAAGTATCTAATAGAAATATAACTTTAACAAAAAGGGCTTTAAAAGATGGGAAAAAAATTAATAATTAGGGTCTGCTGAAAAAGTCTTTTGATGAAGGTAGGAGATAGGAGTTAGGAGACAGGAGATAGGAGAAATACTGAAACATCAAGGTTTTGATGCTGTTAATAGATAGAATGAGTATAGTTGTATTTAAAAAAATAAGGTTAAAAGTGTTGAATTTTTGAATAAAAATCCTTAAAACTGCACACTTTTTGATTAATGTATTATGCCTAAACTGTTGATTTTAATAGCTTTCTGATTTATTCAGCAAACCCTAATTATGGCTTAAAAAATCAAGTAAAAAACTGATAGGCATATTAAAAATTAATCCTTATCAAAATCATTCTTTAATATTAAAAATTGTTTAATTTAGTAGGGCGAAACTTACCCTTTTTTAATGAGGTTTTAGGGGAATTAATCTGCTAATTAAAAAATTCTAAACCTCAATTAAATTAATACTACTAGGATTAGGTAATGATTCTCCAGTAGCTTCATAAGCCAAAATTAAAGACTCTAATGCTTCCTCACCATTAGCTACCGCTTCGGCATAAGTATCACCGTGAGTGCGCCATTTTTGCCCGATAAAATCAGGAAATCCGACTAAAAAACAGTTATCTTCATTACTCCATTCAATCACCATTTTATATTTATATTTACTCATTATTTGTCTCTTTTTTAACTTCTAAAATAGCTTGTTTAATTAATTTTTCTTGATATATTTTGGCATCAGCACCATCATTTCCTGATACAGTAATTTTGCCCAGATAATTTTCGTGTATCCAGTTAGTATGACTACCTTTGCCCGGCACTTGTTTAAAACCTGCTTGGATTAACATTTTTTTCAATTCTCTAACTTTTTTGGGCATTGTCCATATTATAGAGTTTTGTTAATAATTTTGATTATAACTTATTGGTATATAATTATCTTTTACAATAGTTCGATCATCAGCCTTATCTCAACAAATGATTTATCACGACGAGAAGTAGAAGTAGTTTAAAATAAATTAAGTAAAATACAAGAGTTGAAAACCAGAAGATGATTAAAACATCATAGAGTTCGATCAAGCAGCGCCGCCTTTGGCGATCGAACTTTTAAGACACAAATATGGATTTTCGATCGAAATTTTCCTTAAAATACTAACTTATTAAAAATCACTGATGTATAATTAATAGCTATAGCAACTTAGTTATTACTCATGGAAAACTCACCACAAATCCCTAGTTTTAAAGCCATTATCCAGCACATAGAATCTTTCCCTCTCCCCAAAACCGAAGAATCTATCCTCCTGCGCATCTTAGTGCAAACTATGGTTATTGTTGGTATTATCGCCACGGATGTCGCCGCTAGAAGCGAATTTCCTATGAGTGTTTGGGCAATTCCTTTAAGTATTCTTGGAGGGTTTATTAGTTGGAGACGCAGAAAGTTACGCAATATTAGCCTTAAATTTGGTTTAGCTATTGCCATGATCATAACCTTAGTGTTTTTTTTAGGCAATCTAGTGGAAAATATTTTTGATAATCGCTTAGTCTTAGCAGAATTTTTAGTACAATTGCAGGTTTTGCATAGCTTTGATTTACCCAGAAGAAAAGACTTAGGCTATTCTATGATTATCGGAGTAATCTTAATTGGGGTAGCCGCCACTTTATCTCAAACTTTAGCTTTTGCACCTTGGTTATTACTATTTTTACTCATTGCCATTCCTACTATGGTACTTGATTATCGATCGAGAATGGGCTTAAAAACATGGGAGACAGAATATAAACAAATTCAAAGAGAGAAAAATGTTCAGAAAAAACAACTACGGTGGCAAAACTCTCCTTTATCCCCCAAAAAACTCTTTAGTTTTGTCTTAATTATTCTTTTATTGGGCTTATCTTTATTTGCCATTATGCCCCGTTATCCGGGTTACAAATTACAAAGTTTCCCCGTCAGAGCACCTGAAGGATTACAACAAAACTTTACACCGGGCGAGAAAGATAGAGGTATTGTTAACCCCGGTTATAACCGAGATGGTACTGTAAATGATAACTTAATGGGAGAAGGTAACGGACAAGGTAGTGGTAGTGATAATTCTTACTATGGTTTTAATACTATCATTAACCAAAATTTACACGGTGCAAATATTTTACAGAAAAAAATAGTTTTGAGAATACGCTCTCAAGCCCCCGGATTTTGGCGAGTTTTAGCGTTTGATCATTATACTGGACAAGGGTGGGAAATTTCTAGGGAAAATCAAACCATCGATATTAAACGCAATCCTTGGAATTATCAATTTAACTTAGATGTACCTTTTCTTAAAAGTGACACGAGAAAAATTATTCAGACTTATACTGTAGTTTCTGATTTACCTAATATTATCCCAGTACTCAAATATCCTCAATATATCTATTTTCCCACAGAACAACTTGCTTTAGATGCTGAGGGTAGTTTACGATCGCCTGCAGGGTTAATTGAAGGTTTAACTTACACCACAGTATCACGAGTTCCCTATCGCAGTCAAACAGATTTAAAACAAGCAGGAAATTCTTATCCCGAATTAATCACAAAATATCATTTAACTATCCCCGATAAAATTAAAGCCACATTAAAACAAAAAGCCGAAGAATTATTAGCAAAATCTCCTAACAAATTAGAATCTAACTATGAAAAAGCCTTATATTTAGCCCAAGCTATTAAACAAAATTATGAGATTAAAACCGATTTTCCTTTACTCAATAATAATGACGATTTAACTTTAGCATTCTTAGAAAATGGCGGGGGTTATCCTGATCATTTTGCTACAGTGTACACCATGATGTTAAGATCGATCGATATTCCCTCCCGTTTAGTTGTCGGTTTTGGCACAGGACAATTTAACCCCTTTACAGGTTACTATGTTGTACATAACACCGATGCCCACGCCTTAAGCGAAGTCTATTTTCCTGACTATGGATGGCATTATTTTGATCCTTTACCCAGTCATGAGATCATACCACCATCCTTTGAAGATGACAACACCTTCGGAGTTTTAGGGCAATTATGGAAGTGGGTTGCCAGTTGGTTGCCTTCTCCTATTACCGCTTTTATCACAGCTTTATTCACCAAAATATTTAATACCATTACTAACCTATTTGCCTCCAGTTGGTTAGGAAAATTATGGCAATTTTTAACAGGTAGTTTTGTCGGAATTTTAATGGGATTTTTAGGCTTAATTATCCTTGCTTTTCTTAGTTGGTTAGGGTTGAATTTTGCTCAAAAATTATTGTATCGTTTAAAATTAGCTAAACTCAATCCCCTCGAAAAATTATATCGAGAAATGTTAGACTTATTAGCAGAAAAAAATTATCCAAAAAATTCGGCTCAAACTCCTCTTGAATATGCCCATAGTTTAAGAGAGTTTTTATCGATCGAACAACTAGAAATTATTATTTTAATTACCAATAGTTATGTACAATGGCGTTATGGCAATATTCCTGCTAATTTAGATTATTTACAATCACAATTTAATTTATTAAATCGTAGTTTTACCAGCAAAAATATAAGTTTAATTAGCAATTAATTTTAGAATTTACTTTTTAAAAGTAAAGATTTTATATAGAACAAATACTTAATTTTAAAAGCATTAAAATAATTTTTTCTATAGTTTCAATCAATTATTATCATGAAATCATCAATTATCCCAAAATTAAAACAACAATAGTTATGAATAAACCTTTAAATATCACCTTAAATTTACCTTCTCCATGGCTAGAAAAAATTGAAAGTTTAGCCCAAGACAAAAAACAGCCTTTAACAGACTTAATTACTGATATTATTGGTCAATATTTAGGGGATAATCTACAGAATAATAGGCTCGATCGACTGGAAAAACAAGATCAAGATTTAATTACCCGACTAACCATCTTAGAAAGTAAAGACTATGATATTGAAAATCTCAAACATCGTTTTGAAATTATGGAGAAACTCATTGCCAGTCTGCAAACTCAAGTTATCCCTCGTCCTCTCGATCGTATAGGACATTCTATCATGACCCATGAAGAAATTGAAGACGAACCCGACGAAATTCTTACAGATTTTTTAGATTAACTCTTTCTATCTCCCTCACTACTAAGAGGATAAGATAAAAAAAGAGAGTAAGGAGTAAGCCGGGTTCTGTTCCTTTGGTAAACTATTAGTAAACTAAAGGGGTAGTTATCTATCTAGGATGAACATTACTGATCACCTCAAGCGGTACACCGAAGACGAAATCGGGAAAAGATCAACCGTAATTCCTCCGACCTTGCTCCCCACCGGGGTTTACCGAGCCAGTACCTCTCGATACTGCTGGTGCGCTCTTACCGACACCTTTGCACCCTTACCCGAAAACGGGCGGTATTTTTCTGTGGCACTATCCTCACGCTCACGCGCACTGGGCGTTACCCAGCAAGTTTGATCTTTTGGGAGCCCGGACTTTCCTCAAACTAAACTTCACAGGAAAAGTTTAATTTGCAACTACCGCTCTTACTCTCTTTTCTATTCTATAATATCATAAATTGTTAAATTTTCAATTCGACTTTCTTTAGGCTTTTTTGTCTGGAAAATGGCTAATTTCTGCCGTGCCATAAAAGACAAATTCTTTATCTTTAATTCTAGCTCGATCGACCCTTAAACGAGTTCCATCTAAAACAAATTTATCTAAATCTAAGAGGTTATTAACATGATCAATTAACGCTTTCCCTAATAATTGACTGTCATTATTACCTTGATATTGAGGATTCGTAAATTGAATTTTGGTTCTACCTTCTACTTCTAAATTAGCAATAATATTAATACTAACTATTTCTGAATTAATACCAATTTTTATATCGGCTTTAATACCCAAAGATTTATCTTCATTAACAGTAATTTGAGTATTTTGAAAATGTAGTGATTGCTCTTGATATTGTAACTTTTGTAATTTATCAACAATAAAAGGAGTATTAAAAGAAGTAGTTAAATCTTCCTCCGTCAACACAATTCTCAAAGTTGCTTGAGTAGGTTGTCTTAATTTAACTTTACCACTAAAAATGGAGCTAAAATCGATAGAAATAGCTTGGAGATATAATTCCATGGCTTCGATTCTCAAACCATTATACATTAACATTCCATTACCGATGAAGTCGAAACCATCCACACTTCCTTGTAAAAGTTTAGCCACTGGTTCAACCCTGAGATTTGCTTGTAATTTGCCTGTTTTTTTAAACAAGGCTGCGATCGCCGTTGTGATAGCCTTACTGGCGATTTGATCTCCACTTTGTCCCGAAAAAGGTAAATTACCAAACACAATTGTTGTTATCGTCCTGATTTACTTTTACAATAATCCATTTTAACATTAAGAAATGTTAAAACCTGAGTAAATCATAAAATTGTTAATAAAAATCAGGTACAGGAGAAATACCGAATCTAGTTAAACAGCATAAAACAATACAGACACCAAATATGAACTCGATCGATAAAAATACGATCGTATCCCAACTTTATTGTACAACGGGGAAACCCACCAATAATTTTTTACTTGCACCGCCGAACTACGTTTCCGATACTCCTTTGATGGAATATAACATGGAAAAAGCAAAGGAATTATTAGATAATGCAGGATAGAAAGACAGTAAAGGTGACGGTATTCGAGATAAAAACGGTGTCGAAATGAAAGTAGTATTTCAAACAACCGTTAATCCCTTACGTCAAAAAAACCCAAGAAATAAACAGAGTTGGCAATCTTTAGCTTCTGCAGTAAGAAGCCCCACGTCCGTATTTTTCGGTAAAAGAACACACATTAAAATCGGCGTAGGATAAATTACGGTCAAGATTTATGATATAATTTGATTAATCGGTGCTAGAGAGATGTAGCCGTAGTCGGCGAACTCCCCGTTGTAGAAAGGCTAGAGACTACCTATCAATAAATTGATAGCCCCAATGCTTCACTGTTCCTCTTATAAGCTATAAGCGTAAATGAACAAAGGCGGGTGAAAAACTAAATAGAATTACTACCTTCGGAACGAGGGATAAAGCCTATCGCCAGAGAGTAAGACTCAATAATCTACAAAGATTAAAAAGCGTTTCTTTGGGTAGGAAGCCAACACTGTAATTTTAATTCAGTATGAGTAGTTCACTATTTTTATTTTGAATAATTTATCTCGATAAACTAGGACTCATCAAACCCGATAATAGATTTATAGACGGTGTGACATTGCCCATTCCCTAATTTTTTGACGAATTGTTCTTCTTCCTTGTAAACGATATTGATTAATAACATCTGGTATTTCTTGCACGGGTAAATCTGGAAAAACTAAACTTGATCCTGATGTTTCATAGGTTTCATCGGCTTGTAATAAATAAATATTCAACTGTTCTTCATCATAACACCACAATTCAGGTATCCCTAAACGCGCATAAATAGGAAAACGATTTAAAGATTTACTGGTAAGATCAATTTCTAAGGCAAGATCAGGAGGAGGGTCTTGGTTTAAATCATAATCTAATTTACCTCTTATTTTAGGCTCATTCTGAAAATAAAAACAGTTGTCAGGTTCAACCCCAGCCATTTTTGCCTGTTTACGCCAAGTTGTAGAGCCTAAACTTTCATAATCTCTCTCTAAAACTTCAGCAATGTCTTGAATTGCTGTACCAATATTTTCTTTAAAGTACTCGTGTTCGGGTAAAGGACTCATAATTTCTAAAGTTCCATAATCATAAGCAATCCTAGCAGAACGGATTTGTCCCAAATCTATGAGGATATTTTCAAATTGTTGCCAATCTATATTATAAAGTAAGACTCGATCGGCTCTCTTTTTGGTAAGCATCATTATTGACTTGTGAAGGGTTTACTAATATCATAACTGGATTTTTTGTTCGATCGAACGGTTATTTTTTCGTTTAAAGTAATTATAGATTTATTTTTTGAATATTAAAATATTCCATCAAAATTATGAGAAAACTAAGTAAATTTTCAATTAATTCTTATTATTTTTTGCTGTAGTTATCGATCGTCTTCACCGCTAATTTTATAGCTACCTGAGATAGAATATAGAGAAAGTAATCTGGTTAAAAATTATGACACAATCGAGCTTCAAACAAAGATACTCTTTCCCCCTTGATTCCCCCATAAAAAGATTAACTTTTGAAGAATACTTAAAGTACGAAGACAACACAGATACTAAATATGAACTTTATCGGGGGAAATTAATACCAATGGCGACACCAACAGGTTTACATACGAGAATTTGTAATTATTTAGTATATCAATTTCAAGTGTTTTTTGCCTCTGTGGAACTTAATGTAGTGGCGATTAATGATGTGGGAGTGAGAACAGGAATTGATAGTTCTCGTATCCCAGATGTTATCATCAGCACAAGGGAATTATGGGAAAAAGTGTGCGATCGCAAAGGTTCGGGAGTGTTTGATTTACAAGAGACACCGAGATTAGTGGTAGAAGTATCTAGCGAAAATTGGCGAGAAGACTATATTTTAACAAGAGCCGAATATGCTTTGATTGAAATACCAGAATATTGGATTATAGATGCGAATAAACAACGAATCAGAATTTTAACCCATCCCGAAGGGGAAGATGGTTACGAATATAATGATTTTGTATCGGGAGAAACAATTAACTCTTTGGAGTTTCCTGATTTAAGTTTATCCGTTGATGAATTACTTGCACCTCTAGTTGTAGAGGATTTAATCAAAGCACAACAGGTGGAACGTAAACAATTAGAATTACAACTAGAACAAGAACGTCAACGTGCTGAAAAGTTGGAAAGACTCTTAAGGGAGAAAGGAATTAGCATCGAGTAAAAGAAAAAGAAGAAAAGCAATAAACATAAGTTTTTTATAAATTCTTTAACCTAATACCTAATACCTAACACCTTTCCTCATCAGAAGACGATGAGACAACCCCTAATCATTAATAGTTCGGAAACCCGTACAATCAAGGTACTTGCTATGGTCATAAATTTTCGGTTAAATTAGCACTCGTAAGGTGAGAGCGCTAAAAATAAAACGACTCACTGAAAAACCATAGTTAACTAAAAAAGGAGTAAACCATCAATGGCAGCAATTACCATTAATGTATCAACAGTAAAGCCTTTAGGCGATCGAGTTTTCGTTAAAGTAAGTGAAGCAGAAGAAAAAACTGCGGGTGGAATCTACTTACCTGACAACGCCAAAGAGAAACCCCAAGTAGGAGAAGTCGTCACCGTTGGGGATGGAAAAGTAAACGATAAAGGAGAACGTACTCCCGTTGAAGTAAAAGTTGGCGACAAAGTACTTTATTCCAAATATGCAGGTACAGACATCAAATTAGGTGGCGATGACTACGTTTTACTCTCCGAAAAAGACATCCTTGCAGTAGTTTCCTAACTCCGTAAATTTCATAGTAGGTTGGGTTGAGGTACGAAACCCAAATAATCCGTTCGATCGTACCAAAAATTATTACAAATTATACAAAAAAATCAAGAGAATTGATCAATTATGGCAAAATCTATTATTTACAACGAAGAAGCCCGTCGCGCCCTTGAAAAAGGTATAGACTTATTAGCCGAAGCAGTAGCAGTTACCTTAGGACCAAAAGGACGTAATGTTGTATTGGAGAAAAAATTTGGAGCTCCTCAAATCGTTAATGACGGTGTTACCATCGCTAAAGAGATCGAATTAGAAGATCACATCGAAAATACTGGAGTAGCCTTAATTCGTCAAGCCGCTTCTAAAACCAATGACGTAGCAGGTGACGGTACAACCACCGCAACGGTATTAGCCCATGCGATCGTTAAAGAAGGTTTACGCAACGTAGCGGCTGGTGCGAATCCCATCGCTTTAAAACGTGGTATTGACAAAGCCACCGAGCATTTAGTCGAAAAAATTGCCGCTCACTCCAAAAAAGTAGAAGACAGTAAAGCCATCGCTCAAGTAGGTACAATCTCCGCAGGAAATGATAGCGAAGTAGGAGATATGATTGCCAAAGCCATGGAAAAAGTAGGGCAAGAAGGCGTTATCTCCCTCGAAGAAGGTAAATCCATGGAAACCGAACTCGAAATCACCGAAGGGATGCGTTTCGATAAAGGTTATATCTCTCCTTACTTCGTTACTGATACCGAGCGCATGGAGGCAGTATTTGAAGATCCTTTCATCTTAATTACTGACAAAAAAATTACCTTAGTTCAAGACTTAGTACCTGTTTTAGAACAAGTTGCTCGTCAAGGTAAACCTTTAATCATCATCGCTGAAGACATTGAAAAAGAAGCTCTTGCAACTTTAGTTGTTAATCGTCTTCGTGGTGTGTTAAATGTAGCGGCAGTTAAAGCTCCCGGTTTTGGCGATCGTCGTAAACAAATGTTAGAAGACTTGGCTATTTTAACTGGTGGACAGTTAATTAGTGAAGATGCAGGATTAAAATTAGATACTACTACCGTAGATCAATTAGGTACTGCTCGTCGTTTAACTATTACTAAAGATACCACTACGATCGTAGCCGAAGGCAACGAAAAAGAAGTTAAAACCCGTTGTGATCAAATTCGCCGTCAAATCGAAGAATCTGATTCTTCCTACGACAAAGAAAAATTACAAGAGCGTTTAGCTAAATTAAGCGGTGGTGTTGCAGTGATCAAAGTAGGTGCGGCTACTGAAACCGAAATGAAAGATCGTAAGCTCCGTTTAGAAGATGCCATCAACGCTACCAAAGCGGCAGTAGAAGAAGGTATCGTACCCGGTGGCGGTACAACCTTAGCTCACTTAGCTCCTGAATTGGAAACTTGGGCAACTGCTAACCTTACTGCTGAACAGTTAACTGGTGCTTTAATCGTAGCTCGTGCTTTAACTGCTCCCTTAAAACGTATTGCTGAAAACGCAGGTCAAAATGGTGCAGTAGTAGCTGAAAGAGTTAAAGAAAAAGACTTTAACACTGGTTATGATGCTTCTAACAATGAGTATGTAGATATGTTCGCCGCAGGTATCGTTGATCCTGCTAAAGTAACACGCTCTGCTATTCAAAATGCAGCCTCGATCGCAGGTATGGTATTAACTACTGAATGTATTATTGTTGACAAGCCTGAGAAAGAAAAAGCTGCAGCCCCTGCTGGTGGCGGTGACTTCGATTACTAATCCTTGAAATTGTGTTGGGTTTCATTCTTCAACCCAACCTACAAGATAAATAAATGGGTGGGCAATGCCCACCTTTTTTTTGTGTAAAAATAAATATATTATTGTTTATAATTTCGTTAACTATTGAGGATATTAAAAATGTTAGTATTATATTAATTAAGTCAAGGAGGTAGTTGTGGTCAAAATTTTTTCTCCAAAACAGCAAAATCCCAATTTTTTGTCAAATAAACTCATTGGTATAGACGAGCAAAAAAAAATATTAGAAGCCTTTTGTAATTTTGTTTGGTCACAAGATTGGCAGGAACAATCTAAAACACTTCATTTTATGTCAACCATTTTATTATATGGTCCACCCGGAACGGGAAAAACATCATTGTTAAAAGAAGTTGCTAATAATTTTGAAATAAATGGTATTAAGTATTATCGAGAAAGTTTAGACCTTTTGGTTGATAAAGAGTTAGGGGAAACATCAAAAGCAATTAAAGAGTTATTTGAGCAAATTATTGAACAGGGAAAATGTGGAAAAAAAGTATTTTTACAGTTAGATGATATAGATTCTGTGTTATCTTCTCGTTTTATGAGTAATGAATCATCAGGGGTTAGACGAGGGGTTAATACCTTCTTGATACAATTAGATGAATTATTACAAATAGATTTTGAATACACTCCCGTGATTGCCGCTACAACAAATATGTTTTCAAATTTAGATTCAGCTATTAAAAGGAGATTTTCTTTAAAGATTAAAGTTGATCCTATTTTAAATAGAATACAACTTGAGGATTTGTTGAGTCCCATTGAAAAAATAATTGGTAGTCAATTACAAATTGATTATGATTTAATAGAAAGTATTACTAAAGAAAAAAAATTTACTCCTTATGATATTATATTAGTTATGCAAAAGTTATTTTTAAATAGCTTAATTGGAAATGAAATTCAATTTCAACAGTTTATTGACGAATTAAATAGTTCTGAATCATCAAAAGTGTCTTTTGAAAAACAAGAACAGGCTTATTCTTTACTTCAATAAAGGAGAATTATGACAGATACAAGAAGTTCGGGAAGGAAAACTATTGATTCATACATCAAACATGAGGATATGGTTGATAATGCGGTTAAATTAGGCGCAAAAAATGGTTTAAAAGTGGAAGCTACTACTGAGAATGACTCAAGAGGAGACATCAAAGTAGCAAAGGAAGATTCAAAAAAATATTTGGATTTACTCGGAGATACTATTGATAAAAATCAAGCAAGGAGAAATAAGTAATGTCCGAAAATTCTGATTATATTGAAGTTAAAGCATATTCTTCCGCTATACCTCCAAGCAAAGCTAAAAAAATAGCTGAAAAAGGAGTTTCGGGGGTTATCTCAGGTGGACCTATATCGGATAAATCAAAAAAAATATTTAATGATCATGATATATGGTATCGAGAAAATGTTGAACCCAGTGATTTAGAATCTGAAAGTAGAGAAATAGAAAAGGAGAATTAATATGGATTTTGACTTTTATGATAAAAAATTAAAACCAGTTGGAACAGTTAGTGTTGGAGCAGAATTAATGAAAAAAATTATGTCAACTACAACTATCCCTAAATTAGAAACTAATGGAGAACTTCCTCCAGATAGTTCTCTTGACAAAGATGAACTCAGTGATTTGATTACATTGTCAACTATAGAAAAAGATTTTATTGGCAAAGAATTAAGTGAACTTTTATCAGGAGAATTTTATAAAGAAATTGAGGACAAAAAACGAAATTCAATATCAGATTATGGTGAAACAATACAAGAAAAAATTTCCGATGACAGCAATAACACTCATAAAAGCAACGCACAAGTTGTTGTAGAGTTACTTTCATATCTTGTAAATGACAACATTACTCATTTTCGTTTAGGTTAATAAAATTTTTCTTATGTGATAGTTGATTACTGTAGAAGATAGGAAAAATACTTAAAAATCAAGGTTTTGTTATATGTAAACACAAATACACAAAAATCTTGTCAAAAAATTATGGCACAAGTTCGTCTAAGAATCTTTCAAGTGTTATTTAAAATATTATAAAAAGCATTCTTTCTTTCGTTTTGACGATAAAACAAACGATTGGTTTGTTTACTCTCAGATAAATCGATCGAACCTAAACTATTTAATTTCAAATTGTTTCCATAAAATTAAGGCATCTTCTCCAGTACTTTTATAATATTTTTTGCGTCTTCCTGCTTCTTTAAAACCAAATTTTTCATATAAACTCAAGGCTTTGATATTATTTTCTCCCACTTCTAAAGTCGCTCTTTCTAAAGATTTATTTTGCGCTTCTTTTAATAATTTAGTTAATAATAATTTACCAAAACCTTGCCCTTGAAAATCTGGATGAATCGCTAAAATAGTTAAATGTGCCTCCTCAAGAATTGACCAAAAACAACCTAAACCAATCACTTTTTCGGTATTATTAATATCAATAGTTAGAACTAATAAACAACTATTAGGGCTTTCTATTTCTCTTTTATAACCGTCTAAACTCCATAAACCGCCAAAACAAAGATGATCTAATTCTAAGACTTGATCTAGTTCTTTTTTGGTTAAATTCTTTATATTAATTATTTCTAAACTCATATAAGTTAAGTATTAAATATTAACGAAGGATGATGTTTTTCTGTGCATTATCTCGGTTAATTTTTTAGCTATTTATTAATTTATATAATCCATTCGGAAGTTCGATCGCCCAAATCAAGGGAAAAACTAACGGCTTTACCCAAGCGTGGGCGACTTTTGGCTTCTTGAATACCATTTTCCACCTGAGAAATGACTCCCCAAGAGGTGATATAGTTGGCGATTTCGTCTAAATGTAGAAGATACTCTGATTCATTCCAATGAAAGGAGGCTTGTTCTAAATATTTCCACATTACCTGAAAATAGATTTTATCCTTAATATTGATCACTTGAATATCATAGGAATATCCCCATTTATTGAAAATTAATTCTCTTAATTCTTTTCCTGTCATAAATAGACTTCTCCAAAGATATATTTTGACCTTTTTTGTGGTTTTTTCCCTTTTGCTCTTTGTTCCTTCGTTTCAATTAAAATATAGAAACATTTTACCTCATAAGGGTAGAAATTACAATAGATAATTTTGGTTCTGTTAAAGATTCTTTAGTTTCTTCATCGATAATATTTTTTGATGATAAAATAAATTATCTCATTATCTATTTTCAAGTTAAATTGACTTTTTTTATTGATAGCTAAAATTGCCCTATTCGGAGGTTTAATTACGGTGATTATTTTCACAATAAATTCTTGCTCCAGCCCATTGTAATTTTTCTCGTAAAGTTTTATAAAATGAATGTGCTTCCCTTAAAATAATAAATTGGGCTTGACATTGTGCCATACTTATACTTACCCATTGTCCGGGCCAAATAGAGGTAGCTAATACTCCATCCATCCATAGTTTATTATTCAATTCGTAATCTCCCAGTGTCCATATACTTACAACCGATCGAGGAGGTAATAATAAAGGGCGACTAGATAAACTCAAAGGACATATGGGGGTAACAGCGATCGCACTCATCCCCGGATGTATAATCGGGCCACTAGCAGAAGCAGTATAACAGGTTGAACCCGTAGGAGTAGAAACGATTAAACCATCACCATGATACTGATCTACTACTTCTCCATCCACTTCCATTTCAAGGATAGCTGTGGGCATTCTATCCAAACAAGCAGGTTTAACACACATCTCATTTAAGCAAAAAAATCGATCGCTCACTGCTTCAATATCATTTTTATTTCTCTCCCATATTTGCGCTTCCAACATCATGCGCCTTTCTACGGCATATAAATCATTTTCAAGACGATACCACAGGTTTTCTGTATCCTGAAAAAGACTAAAAGGTTCAGTTAAAAATCCTAAATGTCCTCCCACATTAACCGCTAAAATGGGGATATTTTCTGGGGATAAATGACGGGCTGCAGCTAAAATTGTCCCGTCTCCCCCTAATATAATACCAAGATCGATCGACTGAGTAGCAGAAGCCAAAAATACAGGATAAGGATTATCTTTAAAACCACTAGGACCTAATAATACCTTACAATCACGGGCTTCCAACTCTTTAGCACATCTTTCCGCCCATGCTTTACTATCCCTATCCCCAGCTTTATAGGCAATAATTACTTGTTTTAACCGCACGATTTTTCTAATCTAATTTTTTTTATTTTATCCTAATGGGAAAAATCTCAACTTTGGATTTTTGGTAAAATGACGAAGTCTTAAATTGATTAAAGATTGAGACTGATTTTAGGATACAATACAAGGTTGCTCACTAAATTTAAAATTTTATACAGAGGTAATTTATAATGGCTCAAATGTATTATGATAATGATGCCAATTTAGATTTATTTACTAATAAAACTGTTGCAATTATCGGTTATGGTTCTCAAGGTCATGCCCATGCTTTAAACTTAAAAGAAAGCGGTGTTAATGTCATTGTCGGACTTTATGAAGGTAGCAAATCTAAACCCCAAGCAGAATCTGCCGGTTTAAAAGTTCACACCGTGGCTGAGGCTTCCTCCCTTGCTGACTGGATCATGATTTTATTACCAGACGAAGTTCAACGTACTGTTTACGAAAAAGAAATCGCACCCTATTTGACGAAAGGAAAAGTATTATCTTTTGCTCATGGTTTTAACATTCATTTTGGGCAAATCGTACCCCCTGCAGATGTTGATGTGGTAATGGTAGCACCAAAAGGACCCGGTCATTTAGTTAGACGTACTTACGAACAAGGACAAGGTGTACCTGCTTTATTTGCGGTTTATCAAGATGCTACTGGTAATGCTCGTAATTTAGCCATGGCTTATGCTAAAGGTATTGGTGGCACTCGTGCTGGTATTCTGGAAACTAGCTTCAGAGAAGAAACCGAAACGGATTTATTTGGTGAACAAGCTGTATTATGTGGTGGTTTATCTGAGTTAATCAAAGCGGGTTTTGATACTTTAGTTTCCGCTGGTTATCAACCTGAGTTAGCTTATTTTGAATGTCTCCACGAAGTTAAATTAATCGTTGATTTAATTGTAGAAGGCGGTTTAGCTAAGATGCGCAATAGTATCTCTAATACGGCTGAATATGGTGATTATACCAGAGGACCTAGAGTTATTACCGATGATACCCGTGCGGAAATGAAAAAAATCCTCACGGAAATTCAATCTGGACAATTTGCTAGAGAATTTGTGTTAGAAAATCAAGCTGGTAAACCCGGTTTTACTGCGATGCGTCGTCGTGAAGCTGAACAAACTATCGAAGAAGTGGGTAAGGATTTACGCGCTATGTTTAGTTGGTTGAAAAAATAATCCCAAGGTTTTAGGTGTTAGGTTTTAGGTAATAAGAATACTATGAAAAAATTACTAATTTTCCTCATTACTTTTTATCGTCGCTTCATTTCTCCTCTATTCCCTCCTAGTTGTCGGTTTATACCAACTTGTTCTCAATATGCTTTAGAGGCGATCGAGCGTCATGGTACAATCAAGGGTAGTTGTTTGAGTGTGCGCAGAGTTTGCCGTTGTCATCCTTTTCATCAAGGTGGTTATGATCCTGTTCCTTCATTATCGGATAATTTGACTTCTTTGCTCGATGGAGATTAAATAGTAGTAGAGTTGTTACACCCTACTTTCTTTTTTTCTCACGCAAAGACGCAAAGGCACAAAGAAATACTATTCTTCTGTTTCTTCTTCCTCAGTAGGGTAAACAAAACTATTGGATTTACCACTTAATACCGATTTACCTAATGCTAATGCTCTTTGGGCTTGTAATTCCGCTTTTTTAATCCAATGCGCTCGACGTTGATTTCTTTTCGATTTAGATGTTTTCTTCTTAGGTACTGCCATGAATTTTTATATAATATTTTGATTATTGGACAATTTTACTATTCTAACCTGATTCGATCGATACTGACAATATTAACATCTTAAAAGATAAAATAAGATATTTGACTAACGAAGAAGGAACAAAAACCGATGTTTTAGTGCCATTAGCTATCTGGAATAATCATCAGGAAGTTTCGCTTTTTAATTCCAGGGGAGAATCACCTGATTTAGAGGATTTTTTCCCACGAAAACATGATTTTATTTTAGCTAAAACTTTCTCTTGATCAATGGGTTTTCCTAAAAAACCACTCGCCCCTACCAGTTTACTTCTCACTCGATCGATCATACCATCATTACTGGTTAAAATAATAATTGGGGTATCTTTTAACGAAGAAACTCGACGAATTTGCGAACAAATTTCATAACCATTAACAATAGGCATGATTAAGTCTAAAAAAATTAAATCAGGCTTTCTTTTGAGAATTTCTGGTAAGGCTTTTAAAGGGTTTTGAATAGAGATATATTGATAACCAGCTTCTGTTACAATATGTTCCATAATTTGACAAACTTGGAGGCTATCGTCCACACAAAGTATCAATTGTTGATGAGTTGTTTTAGTTATTTTATAGTCATGATTAGTAACTCCAATTAAAGTGATTTCTACAGATTGATCTTTTATTTCTACTAAAGAAATTAGCCCCTGTTCAAAATAAGGTTTTAACCAAAGAGTTAGTTTAATAATAGTTAAATTTAATTTGTCTGCTAATTCTATTAAGGGAAATTTTCCATTTAATAAAGATACTAATTTGCTATAAGTATTTTCTTTTCCTTTAAATTTTTGTTTTAATAAAAGAGGATTTTTAATAACTGGGGCATAATTGGGACTAAAAGAAGTTAAACCAAAGTTTTCCCATTGTTGCCACTGAGGCTCAACGGCTGTTAATACTGTTTCTATTTTTAATAATGTAATCGATACTTTTAAGCCTGACTCCTCAGAAAAATTATCTTCTACTACCACCAAATCATAACTAAGTTTTTCTTGATTTTCTGCTTGATAAAGATCAAATAATATTTGTTTTATTCTCTCATTAATTAAACATAAAGCCTGTTCTTTTGTAATTAAAAATCTTTGCAATAAAGACACCATTAAATAATAATTCCAACACTCAAATTTTTTAGCTTTATTAATATCAATAAAATGATGATCTAAATGAGGACAATATTTATTTAATAACCTTTCCCATGCTCTATAAGGATGATAACCTCCATCCGCCCAAATTAAACGACTTAGACAAAAATACAATCGCCATTCTTTTCCTTTGCTATTTTTAATGTCTATTCTGCCTGTAAACTTTTTTCCTTGGAGGGATTGCAGTTTTTGTTTTAGTACTCCTGAACTACTCATTGTTTCCCCTTGATGTTCTCACTTAAGTATATCCTCTTTTCGTCATCAACTATGAATTTCATCATCTACAATTTAACGAAAAAATTTTGCTGATTTTCAGTTTACTCTTCAGTTACTCTAAAATAATCTCAATTAGCTATACAATTTATTGATGTTGATCAGGTGTATAGTTATTCTTGATCAGACGATCGAGATTATCGATTAGACTTCTTGCAGAAGTTGAGTAATGAGTAATGAGTAATAAGTTAAGAAATTTATGTTTTTCACCCTAAAATAGATTTTACTTTTTATTTTGCACTCGTGTCTATTATTATTATTTTAGTTCGATCGAACATTTTTATTTCTATGTTATTTTAGAGTAGAAAAGATCAGAAAAAATAAATTTGTTGACTTTCTTAATAAACACAAAAAGCAGTAAGGGTGTTAGGTTAAATTAAAATGATTAAGACTCTGTTATTTTGAGTGTGATAAATTGTTTCTAAATCAATATATGTTAAATAAAGAGTGTTGTGTTGTCACTGCCAAACAAATGCAGGAAATTGAAAACCGAATGTTTGCGCAAGAAATGCCCGTAGCTAGTTTGATGGAAAAAGCAGGTTTATTCTCCACTCAAAAAATTGTTGAAGAATATCCTCAAAATCAATATAAAAAAGTAGGATTTATCATCGGTTGTGGACATAATGGAGGAGATGGTTTAGTTATTGCTAGGGAATTGTGGCTACAAGGTTACGAAGTTTGGTTATATACTCCCCTAGCTGACAAGTCAAAGGAGTTAACACAACAACATTTACACTATGCAAAGTTTTTAAATTTGCCTTTTGTCACTACCATTGAAGAATTAAAAAATTGTCATGTCATTATCGATTGTCTGTTTGGTTTTGGCTTAAATCGTCACATTAGCCACTCTTTAGCGGATGATGTCACTTTAGTTAATCAATGGCAAAAACCGATAGTTAGTATCGACATTCCCTCTGGGATTCATACCAATACAGGGGAAGTTTTAGGAGTTGCCATCAAAGCTACTCTGACTTTATGTTTGGGATTATGGAAGTTAGGTTTATTTCAGTCTCCTGCGTGGGAATATACGGGAAAGTTAACAAAAATTGATATAGGTATTCCTAATCATATTGTTACTGATGTAATTAGTCAATCTCCAGCGGTAAGGGTGATAACGAGGGAAAAAGTTAAAGAAGTGTTACCCTTACCTCGTGCAGTGAATACTCACAAATATCGTCAAGGAAATGTCTTATTAATATGTGGCTCAAAACCCTATGGCGGTGCTGGTTTATTAGCTGGTTATGGTGCTAATATCAGTGGGGTGGGGATGTTAACCATGATTGTACCTCAATTTTTGCAACCTTTGATTAATGGTAATATTCCTTCGGCTTTGGTAATAGCTACCCCAGAAACGACAACGGGAGTGATGGATTTTTCTTCTTTACCTCCTATAGATTTTTCTAAGTATAGTTCGATCGTGCTTGGAATGGGCATTAGTCGAGAAAAAATACCCTGTTTTCCTTTTCAAGAAATTTTGGCTACTCCTAGTATCTTAATTATCGATGCTGATGGTTTTAACTATCTAACAGAAGATAACCTCCGAATTTTATCACAACGTCAATTTCCCACAATCTTAACTCCCCATGAGGGAGAATTTAAACGTTTATTCCCTGATATTGACTTAAATAAAAATCGATTACAAGGATTACAGGAAGCCTCCCAAAGAATTAATAGTACTATTTTACTAAAAGGAGCTAAAACGATGGTAAGCCATCAGGGAAAATATAATTGGATTATCAAAGAAGGCACTCCTGCTTTAGCTAGAGGAGGCAGTGGAGATGTATTGAGCGGTTTTTTGGGAGGATTACTGGCACAAATGGATTTAAGCAAATACTCTATAGAAGATGTGGTGGCTTCTGGAGGATGGTTACATCAACAGGGAGGAATTTTAGCTTCTCAAGATTTGACAGAATTAGGTGTTGATGGAGTCAGTTTAACTCGTTATATCTCTCGATCGATCGAACTTTTATTTTGAGAGTCAGTAATTAGTGTCTGGTGAACTACCGACACTGAATTAAAATTACAGTGTTGACTTCCTACCCAAAGAAATGCTTGTTACTCCAAGAAGTAACAAGTCTTATTCTCTGGCGATAGGCTTTATCCCTCGTTCCGAAGGTCTTGTAATTCTGTTTAGTTTTTCACCCGCCTTTGTTCATTTACGCTTATGCTTACAAGAGGAACAGTGAAGCATTGGGGCTATCAATTGATTGATAGGTAGTCTCTAGCCTTTCTACAACGGGGAGTTCGCCGACTACGGCTACATCTCTCTAGCACCGATTAATGAAATTATATCATAAATCTTGACCGTAATTCATCCCACGCTTGTTTAATTTTTTTTTTCAACGAAAACTAAGCGTGGGGCTTCTTACGGCAGAAGCTAACTTTTTTCTCCTCTCTCCTATACAAATTACCGCATTTTGTCCGCCGAAACCGAAGCTAAAACAAAGTATTTTCTTTACAGGGTATTTCTCTGGTTTAATACAAAAATTCAAATCAAATTCTGAAGGAGAAAGCCTTGTATTGGGTAACAGAGTTTGTCTGTCTAAGGAAAATAAACTTAAAGCGGTGGCGATCGCACCTGAAGCACCTAAAGTATGCCC
Organism: Geminocystis herdmanii PCC 6308; assembly: GCF_000332235.1. Taxonomy (NCBI): domain Bacteria; kingdom Bacillati; phylum Cyanobacteriota; class Cyanophyceae; order Chroococcales; family Geminocystaceae; genus Geminocystis; species Geminocystis herdmanii. The sequence goes on from NZ_CM001775.1 coordinate 2,717,903, forward strand.
TGTAATTCCTTTAGTGGAACTAACTTTGGGATTATGAGGGAATAAATGATCAATAATTTTAGCTTCCCGTTGATCATTTAAGATTGTACCAGTACCGTGGGCGTGAATATAATCGATGTCTTGAGGTTTAGTTTGGCTACGTTGTAAACACTGTTCGATCGATTTTATGGCAGTATAACCTTCTTTTTCAGGCGCTGTCATTCCTTGAGCATCGCAAGTCATACCCCATGCCAAGATTTCTCCATAAATTTTAGCTTGACGACTTTTTGCTAAGGCTTCGGTTTCTAACATCAACATTGCGCCTCCTTCCCCTAACACAAAGCCATCCCTTGTTTTTCCAAATGGGTCACATCCTATAAGACTCAAGGCTTTCATTTGCCTAAATCCCGTCATGGTTAGGGGGGTAATGGGAGTTTCCACAGCACCAACAATCACCCTTTCACAGCGTTGTTGTTTAATTAATTCGTACCCCTGCGCTATGGCAACTAACCCCGTAGCACAGGCATTGGTAGGAGAAAGCACGATCGAACTACTTTGAATATAATTAGCTACTATCAAGGATGGTTGACAGGGTAAAGTCTCTAACCAAGGAGGTGAAAAATGAGGTTTATCAGAGGAAAGAAATATTTCCCAATCCCCCTGACAACCACGACTCGAACCCATTACCACACCAGTATCTGTCAAGGGTAGCTCAAGGTTCGATCGATCGAGCAAATCTCGAATTAATATAGAAGTGACATCCCCCATAAAAGCGGGATGAGAGTTAATTAAAGCAAGAGGTAAAGGGGGAAAATAATCAAAAGGTTGCCTAAACTGAATGCCAGAGACACCATTTATTACCCCCTGCCAAGTAGCTTCTGTATCTCCTAAACTCGAAACAATACTAATACCGGTGACGACAACTTTAACCATCAATTAACAATCAGGGGAGATAGGGAGATAGGGAGATAGGGAGATAGAGAGATAAGGAGATAGGGAGATTAAACTTTGTTAATTCTCAATTCTCAATTGCAATAAACTTCTGGGAAACATTGGTAAAATAAGGGTTTAGTAGTATTCAACCCCTACGAAATATTTTCTGGAGATGTGTAATAGTCGCTTTAGCAGACTTGTGCTGTTAGCATTGAAATTTATTTCAATGTGAGTTATTGATTAACACCTTAACCCTATTTGTGGTGGTTGGTGGGTATTGCCCACCCTACTAAACTGAAATTATTTTAAGTTTTCTGCACCAGCAATAACTTCCGCCGATTCAATGCGATCGCCCTGTTTAATTGTTTCTACTATATCCATACCTTCGATAACTCTACCAAAAACAGCGTAATCACCATCAAGAAAAGGAAGATCAGCTAAGGTAAAATAAAATTGAGAAGATGCAGAATCAGGCATTTGCGATCGAGCCATAGCAATTACACCATAATCATGTTTTAATTGAGGTGTATCATTGATCGTTTTACTATAGGAGATGGGAGGCGCTACCGCATTTTCTTTGGTGTCGTCATATTGGGGGCGAATTTCTAAAGGGATATAACGAGGAGTGTTGGTGGTAGGATCAACGTAACTACCCGTACCTAAAGCAGAAACAGGGAAGTTAGGATTTTTACCTTGGGGATCGCCACCTTGTACTACAAATGGAGAAGGGTCTTTAACTACACGATGAAAAACTACGCCATTATAAACACCTTTTTTGACTAAATCGACAAAGTTTCCTGCGGTGATGGGTGCATTATTGCCATCAACTTCAATGGTGATGGATTGCCCATTGACTTTCATTACAACCGTAGCTTTGCCTTCTAAACGTGGTAAATTCATTAAATTTTCATTATTTTTTTGACTCTCAGTATTTTCGACTATTTCTGATGTTTGATCAATAGGGGGAGGAGTGTCATTTTGTACTGTTTCTTGAGTTGTTGTACCGTTGTTTTCCCCTCCTGTGTTGGCTTCTAACTGTTGACACCCCGTTAAACTAAGAGCGGTTATCAGAAACAAAATTAATATAATATTCATTCTTTGTAATTTTTAAATTAAAGTAAACCAATTTGTTTTCAATTTTACTAGACTTATGGGAAAAATTAAATTTTTTATACCTAAAACTATTGTAGAGACGTAAAATTTTACGTCTTTAGCTAAAATATAGTATCTGTCTAATATTTATGGTAATTTTGGAATATTTAAGGTAAAACAACTACCTTGATTTTCCTCTGAAATTAGGGTAATATCTCCGCCGTGAAGTCTCGCTAATTCACGAGAAATAACTAATCCTAATCCTGTACCTTTACATTGTTTATGTAAATGGGTATTTAATTGAGAAAACGGTTGAAATAATTTTGTTTGTGATTCTTTTTTGATACCAATTCCTGTATCAATAACCCTAAAAAATAAATTACTCTTATCTTGTTTTACTTCTAAGGTAATTGAGCCTTTTTCAGTAAATTTTACTGCATTGGATAATAAATTTACTAACACTTGTTTGATACGGCGCTCATCAATATAACAATATTTTATGTTAGGTTCGATCGAGCAAATCAAATCTAATTTTCTTTCTTCTGCTTTGGTTTTAATTAAGGCTATCGCTGATTCGCACAACTCCTTGACGAATACTTTTTCTATATATAAATTTTCTTTTTTTGCCTCTATTTTTGATAAGTCTAATAAATCACTAATTAAATCTAATAAATATTTTCCTGATTGATAAATTGCATCAATATATTGAGCTTGTTTCGGATTTAATTCACCGTACAATCGTTGTTGTAACATTTTAGAAAATCCAATTACCGCAGAAATAGGGGTTCGTAATTCATGATTCATGTGAGATAAATATTGACTTTGATTAATCTTATTTTGATTTAATATTTCTTGCTTTTTTTTTAGCTCATTTTCTTGAAATTCTAATTGTTTTTGATAAAGATAAATAGCAAGATATTTTCCCAGAATAATTAAAACTTTTTTCATGTCATCTTCTGGAATAAAAAATATATCAATATCTATCAATAAATTTCCTAAATATTTTCCCTTAAAATGTAATGGGAGTAAGTATAAATAATTTAGATTATTTTCTTGTAAGTTTTGATTAACATTACTATATTTATTAAAGTTTTGAGCAACATAAGGATTAAAATTATCATCTAAAATACCATTATTAGAGGTAATTAAATCATCAATAATTGATAAATATTCTGGTGTTTTTGTCTGATTAATATTTTGATAAACAATTTCAATTGTCTCATTATTTTCTTGAAAAATTCCGATGATAAAACCATGTAATCGCATCCATTTAGAAAGTAACTGATAACATGATTGAGCAAAATTATCAATGTTATCAGCAGTTTCTAATAAATCTAGGAAATTATGATGAATTTCTCTGGGGTTAAATTTTTCTATAATGGGATTGTTTTCCATAGTATTCAAAGTTTTTTGATTAAACTTTTAGAATTGACGACGGGAAAATATAGTGATGGTAATGGTTAACAAAAGAGTTATATATAAAATGCCATAAATTAAGCTATTGACCAATTCTCCTGTATTGGGCAAAATATTATAAACTGCTTCATTTTTTAAGTTTAATCTTTCTAAGTCTGGCAAAATTAAAAATAGTGTTTTTGTTATTCTCTCTATCCCCGCATTCTCAGTAATTTTACCTAATTGTAACAAATCTCTACTTAAATGTCCCATAATATACACTCCAAAACTTAGAAGTGTTGCTAAAATGGAACTGGTAAATACGCCAAAAGTCATAGCGATGGCGGTTAAGAGCATTAATTCTAGGAGAATATACCCAATGGCAATCAATAAACTTTGTAAAGGATAATTCATCCCCAATAGACTCATCAAGGCAAAATAAAACCCTGTCATGGTGGCGACTAAGACAATTAAAACTCCTGATAAGCCTAGGTGTTTGCCGATGATAAATTCTGCACTGGTAAGGGGTTTTGGTACTAAAATTAAGACTGTTCTTTTTTCGATTTCTTTGTTAATTAATCCTGTACCAACAAAAATTGCGACGATCGCACCTAATAAACTTATAGCACCAATACCTAAATCTAAAAAAATTTTTTCGTCAGCACTGACGGCAATGGGAGGTAAAATACGAGAAGCAAGGACAAGTAAGAGAACAAAAAAACCAAGTACATATAGAATACGATCTCTAATTACTTCCCGAAAACCATTAGTTGCGATGGCAAAAATACGAGTTAGATTCATAAAAAATTTAAAATAAACGATTCTTGATTATTTATTGATCCATATTTTACCTTTAATGTCGGTTGAATGCCCCCGTTGAATTTGACAACAAAAAAACATCCGTAGGATGACCCACAAAGGTGATAACTGACTTGGAAGACAGGCAGACAGGCAGACAGGGATTATATTTCTTATGAATCAATAAAATTCTCTCAAAAATATACAAATATTGAAAATTTTTCTTCCTGTCCACTTGTCCACTTGTCCACCTGTCTCGTCTTCACCATTTTTCTTCTGTCGAACTGAGGTAAAATTTCATTAACCCTTATACTGCAGTGGGAAATTTGGGAATAGAAGCAATCAGTTTGCGAGTATATTCCCGTTGGGGATTGTCGATAATTTGTTTAGCGGTGGACATTTCTTCGATTTTACCTCGATTCATCACCATAATTCGATCGCTCATAAACTTAACGACACTTAAATCATGGGAGATGAAAATATAGGTTAAACCAAACTCTTGTTGTAACTCTTTGAGAAGATTTAACACTTGGGCTTGAATAGAAACATCTAAGGCAGATACGGATTCATCACAAATAATCAGTTGCGGATTTAAAGCCAAAGCTCTTGCAATACATACTCTCTGACGTTGTCCTCCCGATAATTCATGGGGAAATCGATCGAACCAATTGGGATTTAAACCGACTCTATCTAAAAGGTATCTTACCCTTTCTCGGCGTTTAGTGCCATTACCACCCATGGCATGAATTACCATTGGTTCAGCGATCGTATTACCAATACTGATACGAGGATTAAGGGAATTATAGGGATTTTGAAAGACAATTTGTAACTCTTTGCGTAACTGCCTTAAACGTTGACTACGGGGAGGTAAAGCCGTCAAATCTTGATTTAAAAATTCAATTTTACCAGAGTGGGTGGGAATAAGCCTTAAAATAGTTCGGGCAAGGGTAGATTTACCACAACCAGACTCTCCCACCAAGCCTAAAGTTTCCCCAGCAAACAACTGAAAACTAACATCATCTACTGCCCAAAAATACTCTTTTTGCCAAGGTAAACCGCCTTTTTTGACAAATCCGACTTTTAACTCATTTACTCTCAATAAAGGTTCATTTAGCTTAATTTCTCTGGGATTAGGGGCAGAAAAAGCAGGAGTCTCTTGATTATTACCCATAAAATCGGCAACGGTGGGAAGATAAGTTCTAGTTTCCTCTAAACGAGGACGACAGGCAAGTAAACCTTGAGTATAGGCTTGTTGAGGGTTAAATAAAATATCCCTGATGTTGCCATATTCCACAATTTTCCCTTGATACATCACCGCCAAACTATCAGCAATATTCGCAACTACGGCTAAGTCATGGGTAATAAAAATTAAGGACATTTGCCGACTGCGACACAATTCCTTTAATAATTCCAAAATCGTAGCTTGAACAGTTACATCAAGAGCTGTAGTTGGTTCATCCGCAATTAAGATGCTTGGTTGACAAGAAATAGCGATGGCGATCATTACTCTTTGTAGTTGTCCTCCACTCATCTCATGGGGAAAGCGTTTTAAGATCGATCGTTTTTTGTTGTTAAGATAAATAGCAATATCTTTATCCGTAGAGGTTTTATCCTGATTTTGTTGTAAAAATTCTTGGGTTAAATCCTTATCACTAGGTAAAAGTCTTACTTCTTGTAACAAGTTGATCGCTTTTCGTTTTGCCTCGGATTCAGAGATATTTTGATGTAAACGTATTGCTTCGGTGATCTGAAAACCGATATTATAAACAGGATTAAGTGAACTCATGGGTTCTTGAAATATCATCGCAATCTTACCACCACGATAATCTCTTTTTTGTTTCGAGGTAAGAGTAACAAGGTTTATCGGCGGTGAGTCTTCTTTGTCTTGAAAGTTAATTTCACCATGAATAATTTTTCCCGTAGCAGGAAGTAAACCCATCATAGCAAGGGATGTAACCGATTTTCCTGAACCTGACTCTCCCACAATGCCCAGAATTTCGCCTTTTTGTAAGGAAAAAGAAATTTTATCTACTGCGGTCGAACTCTTTCCTTCATCATCAGTGAAAACTACTTGTAAATTTTGAACATCGAGGATAGTCATTGAGGAATAAATCTTTTGAGTGGTTATTGTCCACATTTTACCGAAAAAACCTAAACAATTTTCATAATTATCCGAGTTAACCTTAGTGAAATATAACAGTGAGCCTGAAAATAATGTAAAATAAGTGTTTTGTCCTGATTCATAATTTTTATCTAATAAATAAACCTTACGATTAATTATTAATTATCAATTATTATGCGTATCTTACACACCATGGTGCGGGTGGGAAATCTTGAAAAATCCCTTGATTTTTATTGCAATGTTTTAGAGATGAAACTTTTACGTCAAAAAGACTATCCTACAGGAAAATTTACCCTTGCTTTTGTGGGTTATGGAGAGGAAGCCGATAACACCGTCATCGAATTAACCCATAATTGGGACACTGATAGTTATGATATTGGTACTGGTTATGGTCATATTGCTTTAGGAGTTGATGATATTTACGCTACTTGCGATCGAATTAAATTATTAGGTGGTAAAGTAACTAGAGAACCGGGCGCTATGAAACATGGTACAACAGTAATTGCATTTGTGGAAGACCCCGACGGCTATAAAATAGAGTTAATACAAACAACCTTGTAAATAAAAAGTAATGAGTAAGAAGTAACAAGTAGTGAATAATTTTTCATTCTTAATTCTTAATTTTTCATTCTTAATTCTTAATTCTTAATTCTTAATTCTTAATTCTTAATTCTTAATTCTTTTTTATGACAAACACAAGTCCAAAACCCAAACTCAGTACAAAAGACATTTTTAAGAAAGGTTTTATTATTATCTCAGGGGGGGCTTTTGTTTGGTTTTCCATTGCGGGGGTAATCAAAATGATGACTCAACCTGCCACACCTCCTGCTAACACCCAAAATCAAGAAGAATTGTCGCCAGAGGCAAGGTTAGAAAAAGAAATGCAGGGTTATCAATTAGTATTGGATAAAGAGCCTAATAACGTTTTTGCTTTAGAAAAATTAGTGGAAGTTAATCTACAATTAGGTAATTTGGCAACGGCACTACCCTTAACGGAAAAATTAGTGGCATTACAACCAACTAATCAACGCTATCAAGACGTTTTGAAGATTATTAAACAAGGTTTAGAAGCAGAGAAAACTCAAACCCCTCCCCCTTCGGATTCTTCTAATATTCCTGATAAGAATGAGAAGAAATAGTGTAAACTCAAAGGTTAGTCTTTGTTACTTCTTCATCGCAACCTCGAAATGAAAATTCCTGTTCTTGATTTAAAGCGTCAATATCAACAACTAAAAGGAGAAATTGACACCGCTATCGATCGTGTTTTAGAATCAACTCAATTTGTATTAGGTCCTGAAGTTCAACTTTTAGAACAAGAAATTTCTCAGTATTTGGGAGTAAAACATTCGATCGCCGTCAATTCTGGTACAGATGCTCTAATTATTGCCTTACGAGCTTTAAATATCGGGGCTGGAGACGAAGTTATCACAACCTCTTTTTCATTTTATGCCACCGCCGAATCCGTGAGTTTAGTGGGTGCAAAACCTATTTTTGTTGATATTAATCCTTGTAGCTTTAATATTGACACTGACGCTATTAAAGACAAGATAACCGATAAAACTAAGGCTATTATACCAGTTCACCTTTACGGACTACCTGCACCGATGACGCAGATAATGACGATCGCACAGGAATATGGCTTAAAAGTAATTGAAGACTGCGCTCAGGCTTTTGGAGCGGTGTATTATGGGGATTGTGCAGAGTGTAATAAAGCCTGTGATGACTGTCAAAGAGAAACTTTAACAGGAAAATATGTCGGCGGTATTGGTGATGTGGGTGCTTATTCCTTTTATCCTACCAAAAATTTAGGTGCTTATGGGGATGGCGGTATGATAGTCACCAATAATGATTCGATCGCCGAATTAGCGAAAATGTTGCATCTTCACGGTGCAAAGAAAAATTATCACAACGAATTATTAGGTTATAACTCCCGTTTAGACAGTTTACAAGCCTGTATTTTACGCATCAAATTAAAGTATATAGATCAATGGAATCAAGGGAGAAGAAATATTGCACAAACCTATAATCAACTATTAGCAAATAATCCTAATATTATTACACCCACGATCACAAAAGGACACGTTTTTCATCAATATACCCTGAGAGTTACCAATGGAAAAAGAGACGAATTGAAGGAATACTTAGCAAACTTAGGTATTGGCAGTATGATTTATTATCCCATTCCCCAAGATCAATTACCAGTGTATCAAGGACAATATATTCCTAATCCTATATCCATGAAACTAGCCCAAGAAGTATTGAGTTTGCCCATTTATCCCGAATTATCCCTGGAAAATGTGGAAGCCGTTGCCGAAGCAATTAACAATTTTTAAAATAAATTCGTTTTTCTTATGATTTACTCAGGTCTAATTAAGGTTTTCTTACCCATTAATGATAAAATATTTCGTTATATTTATTGTATATATTAATTTTATTTTTTGATGATTGAAAAACTTAGAAATATTTTTATTACGGGTTTAACTCAGGCTTTTGGCAAAAATATCACTTTTATTGAACCTTTAATTGTACCTGCAAGTAATGCAAAATTTGGTGATTATCAATGTAACGTTGCTTTATCCTTAGGGAAAACTTTAAAACAGCCCCCCAGATCGATCGCTCAAACAATTATTGATAATATTAATATAGATAATATAGCGGATTTTTGTGAACCTTTACAAATCGCTGGAGCAGGTTTTATTAACATTACTATTAAACCTAAATATATCAGTCAACAAATTAATTTAGTTTATCAAGATGAGCGTTTAGGAGTTGTGAAAACCGATAAACCTCAAACTACTATTGTTGATTTTTCTAGCCCAAATATTGCCAAAGAAATGCACGTTGGTCATCTTCGATCGACTATTATAGGAGATAGTATCGCCAGAATATTAGAGTTTAGAGGACATGAAGTTTTAAGACTAAATCATGTGGGAGATTGGGGTACTCAATTCGGGATGTTAATTGCTTATTTACGGTTAGAAAAACCCGAAGTTTTAACTACTGCTAATGCAGTGGAGATAGGAGATTTAGTTACTTTATATAAACAGGCAAAATTAAAGTTCGATCGAGATGTAGAATTTCAAGAAACAGCTAGAAATGAAGTAGTTAAACTGCAAAGTAAAGATGCTGAAAGTATCAAAGCATGGACATTATTATGTGAGCAATCTCGCAAAGAGTTTGAAGTTATTTATCGGTTATTAGACATTAAATTAACGGAAAGAGGAGAATCTTTTTATAATCCCTTTTTACCTCAAGTAATTGAAGACTTAGAAACTGCCAATATTTTAACAGAAGATCAAGGGGCAAAATGTGTATTTCTTGATGGTTTTGTGAATAAAGAAGGCAACCCCTTACCCTTAATTGTCCAAAAAACTGACGGCGGTTATAACTATGCCACTACTGACTTAGCGGGTTTAAAATATCGAGTAACTCAAGATAAAGCAACTCGCATAATTTATGTGACTGATGCAGGGCAATCTAATCATTTTACCCAAGTTTTTCAAGTAGCAAAAAAAGCTAATTTTATTCCTGATAATGTGGATTTAGTTCATGTACCTTTTGGTTTAGTTTTAGCAGAAGATGGAAAAAAAATCAAAACTCGATCGGGCGAAACCATCCGTTTAAAAGATTTGTTAGATGAAGCGATAATTCGATCGAAAAAAGACTTAGAAAATCGTTTAGAAACGGAGGGAAGAAATGAAAGTGAAGACTTCATTAATCAGGTAAGTAAAATAGTCGGTTTAAGTGCCGTAAAATATGCCGATTTAAGCCAAAATCGCACTACTGATTATAAATTTAGTTTCGATAAAATGTTAGCCCTTCAAGGCAATACAGCACCCTATCTTTTATATGCCTATGTGCGGGTACAAGGTATCAGTAGAAAAGGTAATATTGACTTAAATAATTTAATTTCTGATGATAATATTATTCTCACAGAAGATAGCGAATTAGTGTTAGCAAAACATCTTTTACAATTAGACTTTATTCTGCAAGAAGTAGAAAAAGATTTATTACCTAATCGCCTTTGTTTATACTTGTTTGAATTAAGTCAAAAATTTAATCAATTTTATGATCAATGTCCTATTTTACAAGCCGAAGAAAAGGTAAAACTATCTCGTTTAGTCTTAGCAGATTTAACCGCAAAAGTGCTTAAACAAGGCTTATCTTTATTAGGTATTTCTGTTTTAGAAAGAATGTAACTGATAGAATATTTTAAAAACTTCCTAGGGGTTGAATACTATTCAACCCAAAACACCAATATTATTCAATCCTGAAAGAGTTTTAACCTTCTTAAATTCTAAAAATTAAAGAAAATGGAGATTGCTTGTGTCTCAGAATCACAAAATATCTAAAAAAAATAGTAATTTTATCGATTATAATAGATGGGGATTCATTATATGTGTGGATTTAAACTTATGGACAAAAAATCTTTAACTTTACCTAAAAGTTTGTTGCAAGAAGTAGAAAAATACGCTATAAATCAAGGTGTATCGATCGAACAATTTATTTTATGGGCAATTGCAGAAAAAATAGGAATTTTAAGCCAATCTTTAATCAATACTAAATTTCCTAATATTGCCTATTTTAAAGGGGCTAGTGGAAAAGTTTTTCCAGTAATAAAAAATACATCTATAAGAATTCAAACAATTATTATCGCCCATTATCAATGGGAATTATCAATTAGTGAAATAGCGAAAGAATACGATTTAAACAAAGAATTAATCAAAGAGGCTTTAAAATTCTATCACACGAATAAAACAGAAATTGATCAAATGATTTCCGCAGAACGGGGATTAGAATTGGCTTATGTCTAAAATACGACTTCATTTAGATGCCGATACTTCTCTCAAAGCCTTACAAAATGCCTTAGTTAATCTAGGACATGATGTAACTAGAACCCCTACTGACTGGATGCCATTTGATGCCTCTGATAAACAACAATTATTAGGTGCTTCCGCTAAAGGTAGATGTATATTTACTTTTAATATTAGTGATTTTTTTAGTTTTAGCACAACAATATCCTAACCATAAAGGCATTATTTTAGCGGCTCAAAGTAGTTGGAATTTAAGTAGCTTAATTAAAGCCTTAGATTTGTTTTTATCCACAGAAAATTCAGAGGAATTTATCAATCAAATTAGATGGTTAAATCAATGGAAGAATTAATTATAATTATATGAACTTAGAAAAACTGAGAGAATATCGATCGAGCATTATAGCATTAGCCCAGCAATATCATGCTCATAATATTAGAGTATTCGGTTCAATTATCAAAGATGAAAATGATGAAAATAGTGACATAGATTTTTTAATTGTGCCTACTCCTGAACAGGATTTATTTGATATAATTCGTTTACGAAGATCATTAAAAGAATTGCTTAATTGTGATGTTGATATTGTTCATGAAACAGCTTTACATCATACTATTAAAGAAGCAATTTTATCCTCTGCAATTCCTTTATGAATAAAACTCCTAAATCTCCCCTTTTTTTTCTCCATATTATTGGTCGATCGATTTAGAAACTGTTTGGAATATTATAGATAATCCAGAAAAATTGCCTGATTTAAGAGAGAAAATTCAACTTTGTATCAAAGAATTAAATGATACACTAAATTAAACTTTTATAAGTTAAAATAATTACAATTTACCCTAAAATAAATTTTTATAAATAAAGTTCAAAATATGCGTATTTTTATTACAGGTGGTGGTGGTTGTATTGGTCATTATATTGCTGATTCATTAATTAAAAATACCGAGCATGAATTGTTTTTTTTAGTCAGAAACCCTAGCAAAATAAAATTTGATTATAATTATCGTCAGGGTATCAATATCATTGAAGGAGATTTGGTAAAAATTCTCGATTATCAAGAATTATTAAGTACCATGAATATCGCAATTTTAGCCGCTACTTGTTGGGGGGGAGAAGAAGAATCCTATCAAATAAATGTGGAAGCAAATATTAACTTAATTAACAGTTTAAATCCCGATAATTGTCAACAAATAATCTACTTTTCTACCGCTAGTATTTTGAACCAAAATAATCAACTTTTACCCCAAGCTGGAGAAATTGGTACTGATTATATTAGGACAAAATATCAATGTTATAATAAACTATCGGAGTTAAAATTGTTCGATCGAATTATTACTGTTTATCCTACCCTTGTTTTTGGTGGAGACGACGATAAACCCTATTCTCATTTATCCGCAGGATTAAAAGATTTACCTAAATTAATTAACCTCATTCGTTGGTTTCAAGCCGATGGTAGTTTCCATTTTATTCATGGCAAAGATATTGCTACGGTTATCAGTTACTTAGTCGAAAATGGTACTAATTTAGATGAAAGTTTCGATAAAAAATTGGTGTTGGCTAACCCTTCTTTAAAAGTAAATCAAGCGATTAAAGAAATTAGTAATTATTTCGAGAAAAAAGTTTATTTTCAAATTCCTTTATCAATTTTGTTAGCTAAGTTTTTTATTAAAGTTTTTAATGTACAAATGGCAGAATGGGATTATTTTTGTTTAAATTATCGTCATTTTGTTCATAAAAAATTTGTGAATCCTCATACTTTTAATTTAGAATCTTTTGCACCTAATTTAACTTCACTTCTGAAAGTTTCTCAAGTTTAAAACTATACTTTAAACTAATCAAATAATGGAAGATAATAATCAAATATGAATCTATAGAAATCCTAAACCATTGTAAATTAATTAAGTAGTTAAAAAAAACAATGAAACCTTTATAAAACCCAATACCTAAACTCCTAATACCTAAAACCTTTCAACACCATTTTTTTACACAAATCATTTAGGACTGCTATATATGCCTAATTTGTGAAATAATTGAATGTGAAGGATTCTTAAAAAAATTATATAATCATGAAACTTACTAAGTGGAAATCTATAGTAAAACTTGCTATTACCACCATCTCTATTTTTATCATTTCGATCGTATTCAATCCTTACGGTATGCAAAACGCCTATGCTTTCTTAGCTCAAGGTGATGCTATAACCGATCCTGAAGCCATTTTACGCTATGCTCTACCTATTGATAATAAATATATCCGTGAAATTCAAGGGGATATTGAGAAAATAGGCAAAGATTTAAGAACAAAAAGATGGGCTTTAGTGACAAAAAGAGTTAAAAATGCTGGATTTGTGCTAAAATTACATCAAGATGATCTCATTGCCAGTGTACCCGAACCATTGCAAACAAAAGCAAAAGAATTGGTAACAGCCATTGCCGAGGATGTCTCTAAAATACAAGAATTAGTTGAAAGAGAAGATAGAGAACAAATTTATGCTCTCAGAAGTGCTATCTTAGACAATATCACTGTCTTAGAAGAAGATATGGTAACGGGTTTTCCTTTTACTGTACCCGAAGAATATGCTAACCTACCTCAATTATTAGGACGAGCTAAAGTAGAAGTAAAAACTACTCAAGGTGACTTGGTGATTGTGGTGGATGGTTATAGCGCCCCCGTGACTGGCGGTAACTTCGTTGATTTAGTTAATCGTAAATTCTATGATGGTTTACCTTTCTCTCGTGCTGAAGATTTTTATGTACTTCAAACAGGTGATCCCATTGGCGAGGAAGAGGGTTTTATTGATCCAAATACAAAAGAATACAGAGGGATTCCTTTAGAAATATTAGTACAGGGAGAATCTGAACCCATTTACGGCTTAACAACAGAAGATTTAGGGATGTACTTAGCTCAACCCGTATTGCCCTTTAACGCTTATGGAGCGGTAGCTTTGGCTCGTCCTACAAGTGATCCTAACGGTGGTTCATCGCAATTTTTCTTCTTTAAATTCGATACCGAAGTCACCCCTCCGGGTTATAACCTCATGGATGGAAGATTTGCTGTATTTGGTTATGTTACCGAAGGAGCAGAGGTTTTAGATAAACTCACCGCCGATGACAAAATTATTTCTATGAAAGTTATCGAAGGGCAAAAGCAATTAACTGTTAACAATTAATCAAAGAAGGGTTAAAACCCCTACTACAAACGGATAAAAATAAGTTTTTAGTAATGGTTTTAGCCATTTATTGATAAGTCTTAAAAAGTCCGAAATTGATATAACCTCTAACTCTTGACTGTCATTTCGATCGAACAATAATCATTTAAAAATATGATAGAATACAAATTACCTAGTCAGCGTTGGAAATTTTATCCCCAAAATCCTAGTTTGACGAAGGAGTTAGTGGAAAAATTGGGGTTATCTCCCGTTGTAGCTCAAATTATTATTAATCGTGGCATGGTTAATCTGGATGAGGTACAAGGTTATGTTAATCCCGAAATTATTGATTTGCCTTCCCCCCTAACAGAATTTCCCGATTTACCTAAAAGTATTGCCATTCTTCAAAGTTCGATCGAGCTTCAGCAAAAAATCGCTATTTGTGGCGACTATGACGCTGACGGTATGACTAGCACAGCCCTTTTATTAAGAGCATTTCGGCACTTAGGGGCGAATGTTGATTATGCTATCCCTAGTCGCATGAAAGACGGCTACGGTATCAATAAGCGCATCGTAGAGGAGTTTAAACAGGAGGGAGTTAGTCTAATTTTGACTGTTGACAATGGTATTTCTGCCTATGATGCCATTGCCCACGCTAAGGAATTAGGGTTACAAGTAATTATCACAGATCATCATGATTTACCGCCCATTTTACCTCCGGCGGATGCTATTTTAAACCCGAAATTATTACCTAAAACTTCCCCATATTATGGGTTGGCAGGGGTGGGCGTTGCCTATGTTTTAGCCGTCACCCTCGCCCAAAGTTTGAACAAATTACAAGGTTTGACAAAACCTCTTTTAGAATTATATACCGTAGGTACGATCGCCGATCTTGCACCCTTAACGGGAGTTAATCGCCGTTGGTTGAAAAGAGGCTTAAAATTATTACCAAAATCTGATATTTTAGGGATAAAAAAACTTAGTAATTTAGCAGAAATAGAAAGTAAAAAAAAGCTCTTAAATGCTGAAGATATAGGCTTTAAAATTGGTCCTAGAATTAATGCGATCGGACGTATTGGTGATCCACAAATTGTTATAGACTTGTTAACTACTGATGATGAGGGTATTGCTATCACAAGAGCAATGCAGTGTGATCAAAATAATAAGCAAAGGAAACTTATTCAGAATAATATTGAACAAGAAGCAATAAAATTAATTGAAGAAACTCCTATTAATTGGAAAGAAGATCGAGTATTATTAGTCATTAAAGAAAATTGGCATCATGGAGTAATTGGAATAGTCGCCTCTCATTTAGTAGAAAGATATGGAGTTCCTGTTTTTATCGGTACTTATGAAGAAGAAAATCCAGATATAATAAGAGGTTCAGCCAGAGGAATCGAAGAATTTAACGTGTTTTTAGCTTTACAAAATTGTGATGATTTATTAGGGAAATATGGAGGACATAAAGCGGCAGGAGGTTTTAGTTTTCCTACCAAAAATTTGCCTTTAATTCACGATCGATTAAGAGAATTTGCTCATCAAACATTAATCCCCGAATATTTAAAGCCTTTAATTAAGATAGATGCGGAAATTAATTTTCAAGATATTAACTTTAAATTATTACAAGAAATAGATAGTTTATACCCTTGGGGCATTGAAAATAATGAGCCTATTTTTTCTAGTATAAATGTTCAAATATCTTCTCAAAAATTAACCAAAACAGGAGAACATTTACAACTAACATTTATGCAAAATAATTTAGAATTAAAAGGCATTGCTTGGCGTTGGCATCAATATTATCCCTTACCCCCTGCTGTGGATATAGCCTATAAACTCAATGAAAATGACTGGAATGGCAAAAAATCTATTCAATTAAACATTCTTGGTGTGAGGAAAAGTCAGGAATAAGTAATTAGGGTTTGCTGAAAAAGTCTTGAGATGAGGAGAGTTGTTAGGTAAAATACAATTATAAATTTATGACAATTGCATTTTTAAAATACTAAAACTATTATAGATCAAAGGTTTTATTCGTTATTTATTATTAATTTGTCATAACTATTGTAGAAGAATCATTTTCATTTCTAAGAGAAAATAAAGTCTAGGATTATTTGCCAATTATTATTGTGTTCATTAATGGGAATAATTTTAATTGTTTTGATAAATTCTCGGAGATAAAAACGACATTCAGCAGATGATAAATCTGTCCAAAATTGAGGATTAGATAAAGCCGTAGAAATTTTTGTTAGGTTATCGGGAGGTAATTGTGCTATTTTTTGCTTAATTTTACCTATTTCTTGATAAATTTTATAGTTTCTAATATTTCCTGTTTCTTTATCTAAAATATTCTCTTTAACTAATTGCTTTATTTGTAATAATATTTTTTCTTTTTCTTCTATTTGTTTTTCTAATTCTCTTTTTATAATTTGAGGATTTGGAGCTTGAAAATTTTGTGTTAATAAGGGTAATTGTTCACAAATTTTGTTAATAGTTTCTTGAAAAATTAGGTCATATTTAAGGGCTTTACAAGTATTTTCTCTAGGGCATTGACTGGGTATTAAGTATAAATATTTATCTTGATATTTTTTCTTATTAATATGACTAATTCTTAAAGATGATGAGCATTGTTGACATTTTACTAAACCTGCTAAGGCATAATTAGCGGAAGCACTACGAGGTTTTACTAAACGATGACTTTTTAAAATTCGATCGATCTGAGCTGATTCTTCTCTGGTTATAATAGCGGTATGGGTATCAGGAATTATCTCTTGATTTTTATAGGCTAAATCTCCTCGATAAATGGGATTTTTTAACCAATAATGGGCAGTAGATAAGGCAATTTTTTTGTTAAATTTTTCTTCAATATATCTCACACTATCCGCTAATGAACCGTATAATAAAAATCGATCGAAAAACTCTCTGACTATAAATATAGTCGATCGATTCACAATATAACCATCTTTACCTCTGATATATCCGAAGGGTGCTTTTCCGGGGGGCGGTAAGATTTTTAAACGGTTATTTCCATGGGCTTTTCTCAACTTTCTCTGTTGAATTTTTTGCTCTATTTCTTGACAAATATTAACGAATAATTCTCTTGTTTTGCTATCTTTAATTATTCTAAATTTACTGCTATTATAGTTTTCTTCGATCGAGATGATTTCAATATTAAAACCTTCGATTTTAGCAATTAATTGGGTCACTTCTCCTAAACTATTTCCTAACTCTGATAAACTACGAATTAAGAGATAATTAGGCGGTGTTTTATGACAATCTTTGAATAATTTTTTTAACTCTTTTTTCTCCCCTATATCCTGATAAACTCGATCGACTTCACAACCCCAAAAAAAAGCATCAGGGACTTTTTCAATCACTGGTTCTGTATAAGTATAAGCGATAATTAAAGGCACAGTTAAACCTCAATAAAGTGTATAAATAAAGACTAAAAATTAGCCATATACTTTTTGAATTATTTGTCAATAGGTAAGTTCTAATTATTTAACCTGTTTTTTGTGATTATTTAACTTGTTTTAAAATGATAATTCACGTTTGTTATTTACACAATATTGAAGGTATAAATTAATTAATTCTTCATAAGAAATTTCTTTTTCTTTTGCTTTTTTATCAAAATATTCTATTACTTCAATTCCCAAAGGTTAATTCACTTGTTGCTTCAGTTTTTTTGCATAAGGATTAGGACAACTTTTCATTTTAGTTAGATCATATTCTAGTTTCATAATTTTATTTTCTATACTGTTGACTTTCCTTTTTAGTTGCTTTACGAGCTGAAATTATCCTGATTTCGGATTCTTTTTCTCGGTAACAATGAACTATTAATAATAATCGCATTTTTGAACTCATACCAAGTAATAAATTTTGGTGGGCAATGCCCACCCTACAATTATTTTAAAATTTCTTTGCCTACAGCCTGATATTTTTTCCATGCTTGTTTAGCACGAGAATCATTATAATCTTTCACAGTTTTTCCATTTTGAGATGCTTTTTCAAAAGCAATTAATAAGGGAATTTCTGTTTTAAATACAGGCAAATTGTCTTTCTCTAAAAACAATTTTGCAGTTTTGCTATTCGTGGTTCTTGAATCAACTTTTGTCAAGAGAATTTTATAATTATTAATATTATTCTCTCTGAAAATTTCCACCGCTCGAATAGTCGCATTCAAATCCAAATGATTAGGAGTAGTGGGAATGATAATTAAATCATTGCCCTTGGCTAACTCCAAAAGCTCCTCATTTTCGGGTCCTGCTTTCATATCTGTTACGATATGATGGTGTTTAGCAATAAATGCTGTTGCCCCTGCCTGAGATGACACCACAAAGGGAAGATGATCTTCTCTAGCCCATAATAAAGCAGATCGGTTTCGATCGGCATCAATTAATAAAGTCGGTTTATCTGTATGTAAATAAGTCGATAAATGTACTGCTGTGGTGGTTTTTCCTACGCCACCTTTTAAGGAAACAATGCCAATCAACATAATAATTAACAATTAACAATTAATAATGAACAATGAACAATTAACACCCTAACTCCTCATTCCTAATTACTAACAAGAGGCATAACCTGATCAATGACTTCTAAACTACCATCTTGTTTGACGCGCCAAACATCATAAACTCCCACAACGTCACCATTTTCATCAATGTCCACGTTACCACTTGCACCCTGATAATTGATTTTCTCTCCTTTACGCAATAACTCCATCGCCTGACAAGCATCGGTAACTTCTGTACCGTCTCCTCCTGCCACTTCCCTAACTTTATTTTTAATTCCTTCTCCTGTATTCTCTCCTGATGCCTGAGCTGCTAACATCAACAATACTGTAGCATCCCATGTGTGAGGTACGAAGGCGCTAACAGGTTTATCTCCTGTTTTTTCTTTCCATAGGGCGGTAAATTCTTCTAATGCCTTACCATCTTCCGCTCCCGGTACTGTACCCAATGCCCCTGCAATAATCGAATTACCGTCGGCGGTTTTGCCTACTTGTTTGGTAAAGTCTTCCGAATATACTCCATCAGTCAACAAAACGGTAGTATTATTCATTAAGCCTTGTTTAAAGGCTGCTTGTAAGAGTAAACTTCCTGTTTCTGCGTATAATACCGCCATCACGGCATCGGGCTGATTGGCAAAAGCTAATCCAGCTTCACTGTCTAGGGTTGTAGCTTTGGGATCGTGGCGCACTGGTTTATCTTTATTGATGATAGTACCTCCTGCGGTGGTAAAAGCGTTAACGAATTGTTCCTCAAAGGCTACTCCGTAATCGTTGTTAATCACTACTGTCGAAACGTTTTTAAAGCCTTCTTTTTCTGCTAAGGCGGCTAAGGCTTGGGCTTGATAGGTGTCGGGAGGGGCTGTGCGCGCCCAAAATCCGTTAAATTCTCCTTTTTTGGCTCGATCGGTAAATATAGGGCTTGTGCTACCCGGAGAGATCATCATGACGTTATTTCTGACGGCAACATCTAAGGCGGCGGTGGAAACACTACTGGCGAAAGAACCCACTACTCCAGAAACTTTGTCAACTTCTGCTAACTTAGTCATGGCGGCAGTACCAGCGACAGGATCGGTTTGATCATCTTCTTTAACTAAAGTTACGGGTTGTCCATTTACTCCACCACAGGCGTTGATGGTATCCACGGCTAATTGAGCGGCAATGGGCATATTCTGTCCGATCGAAGATAAATCGCCAGTAATAGGGAATAATGAGCCTAATTTTAAGCCTTCACTACCAGTCGGGGCATTATTCTCAGTATTGCTCGGTGTGTTTGTGGTATCTTCTGTTGTGCCAAAAAGGGTACATCCGACAGTGAACCAGTTGAGACTAATTAATAAACTTAAAAATAGTTTTATTTGACGGTTTTTCATGGTATTTTTTTATAGGAACTTGAGTTTAAATTAAAATCATACCTTACCTTTTCAAATTTATAGCGTTTTCATGGTTTTAAGGTAGAGATAAAAAAACTAAGTCCTTTTACATAAGGTTCACTCAGGTTAAATCAATGGTTGTAAAATATTTCTTCCCTTTCTTCTTAATCTGTCTTTTTCTATTGGGTTGTGAGACAAATCAAACAAATTCTCCCATTGTTGAACCTAATAGTATTATTCCTGTTAATACGGAATCGATCGAGCTACCTTCAGATTTTAAGGCAGTTACAGGACAACTAATTTACTTACCAATTTACTCTAATATTTATCATTCTAATCAACGCCGTTTGCATAATTTAGGCATAACGGTTACTTTTCATAATACTGATTTAGAAAATTCTATTATTATTAAGTCGATCGAATATTATGATACTGAAGGTAATTTAATCGAAAATTTTTTAACCTCTCCAGTGAGTTTAAAACCCCTTGCCTCCACTAATTTTTTTATCCCCGATAACGACACTAGAGGGGGAATCGGTGCTAATTTGTTAATTGAATGGGTAGCGGATAAAAAAGTATTTAGTCCGATCGCAGAAGCGATAATGCTTAGTACGGCTAGTACTCAAGGAATTTCTTTTACTACTCAAGGAAAAGTTGTAAAAGAATTAAGAATTAAGAATTAAGAGTTTATTGGTTTGTAGTGAGGGTTAAAACCCTCTCCCGATAATCTTAATTACACACAAAAATTATGAGGTAACTTTATCTAAATGGTTACTTAAATTAATCCATTCTCTGAGGCTTAAATTTTCTGCTCTAGCTTGATCATTGATACCTAATTCTGTTAAAATTTCTGTTAATTTTTCAGGTTCAATAACTGGTTTTAAGTTATTTTTTAACATTTTTCTTCTACTAGCAAATCCTTGTTTAATTAAACTGTCTAAAAACTTAGGATTATGGGCAGGATTTTCAACATTTCTAGGGGTTATTTTTACTACCACTGAATCAACTTTTGGCTTAGGATAAAAGTCTCTTGCAGGTACATCGCAAACGATTTCACAATCTGCTAAATACTGGACTTTGACGGTTAATGCTCCATATACTTTATTATTCGGAGTTGCTACAAGTCGATCGCCCACTTCTTTTTGAACTAATAGTACGATCGAATCTAAGGGTTTTTCTGCAGGTTTACTGATTCTACCCAGTAATTTTTCGATAATAGGTCCTGTGATATTATAAGGAATATTAGCAACCACTTTATTAAAGTTATTAAAGTTAGGAAAACTTTGTAACATTTCTGGTAAATTTAACTCTAAAAAATCCCCTTCTAATAATAAAAAATTATCGATTTTGCCATATTTTGCCACTAATTTTTTACATAAATCTCGATCGATTTCTACCGCTAAAAGTTTGTCCACATAGGGAAAAATTCTCTCGGTTAACACCCCTAAACCCGGTCCTATTTCTAAGACTCGATCGAGCTTATTGAGTTGTGCTGATATAATAATTTGATCAAGGACTTGTTGATTTTTTAACCAATGTTGTCCAAACTGTTTTCTAGGTCTAAAACTCATTAATTTTTTATATAATTATTTTGATATAACAAGACTAAATATACATTGATAAGAAATATAGGCATTTTTTACAAAAAATCAATTATTATTAAAAATCATGATATTTTTTAGAAAAATTGAGTTCAATTCATTGAAAGGTATCTATTAGACATATAATTTATTACACGTTTTTGTTAATTTTAGCCTGAAAAACAACTTTTAATTAATGGAAATTAATGGAATTGTGCCATTAACCCACTTCGCAATAAATTGACGAAGCTAACAGTTTTCGTTCAATGAATTGAACTAATAAAATACAATGTAGGCTATTTTAACAATAAATAGTATAAATCTCCTGTCCAATCCACTAATCCTGCTTTGGCTTTAGCAACGTCTCCCGTGCCAAAAAATATATCGACTCTACCAGCACCTTTAATAGCACTACCTGTATCTTGATCTAACACATAACGGCTCACGATGGGAGTAATCATTTGGTTGTTATTATCAACTTGGGGAATACGAGTATAAATCAATGCTAACGCCCCCGGAGGCATGAGGGATTTATCTGTAGCGATCGAGCGTTCATCGGTAACAGGAACATTTAAACTACCCGTTGCGGGTTGCCCTCCTGTTTCTTTAAAGAAGATAAAGCGATTATTACGGGGTAAATAGATGTTTAACTCGTCGGGGTTGTTTTCCAGATAGGACATCAAACGGGGAAGACTCATTTCATCGGCAGGAATTTTGCCGTCTTGGATTAACTCTTTACCTAAGCTGACATAGGGATAATCCGTTGCCCCATTATAACCGATAGTCATAATTTTACCATCCGTTAACTGTAATTGCGCCGAACCTTGCACCTGCACGAGATAGGCTTGAAGTCGATCGCTCAACCAAACTAACTCATTTCCTCGTAAAATACTATTGTTGCCTAACCCGTCTTTTCCTTCAATCTCTTTTCTAGTAGGGTGAGGATTTTGCCAAGAATCGAAGTTAGAAGGCTTTACATAGAGAGGATAGCGATAAATATCTGTTTTTTGACGACTTGCTTTATAAATTGGCTGAAAATAACCTGTAAAAGATACTGTACCTTCTCCATCATAACCGATCGATCGGTAAAACCGAAATTCCTTTTCTACGGCATTTTGTAACTGTTGCGCACTGGTAGAATTAACCAATAATTGACGAAAACGTCTTAAAGAAGCGATTACCCGTTCACGACTAAACTCAGGTATGGGATAATTGGCATAAACAGTTTTTGCTTTATCTGTATTGAGATATTTTAAACTATGATCGATCGATCTAATTAAGGCTTGTTTATCTTTAGTAAATAATTGTTCATCTACTATTTTAACAGGTAAATTATCAATGGGTTTTAAAGGTATTGATTGAGCTAATAAAGGATTAGTGAATAATAAATTTAAGCTCATATTTACTAGAAATAAACTAAAAATATGTTTAGATTTTTTAATCTGTTTTAATGACTTATAATCGGCACAATAATTATTTTTAACTTGATTTAAAAACATAATAAATTAACTAAAATTGGCAATAAATAAAACTATGAATAAAATAGCAGTTTTGGGTATGGGATTAATGGGAAACCCCATGACTTTAAGATTAGCAAAAGCGAATATTCCTGTTATCGCCTATAATCGAACTCCTGCAAAATTAGAACCTTTAAAAGAGGTAAGTGTTCCCGTTACTACCAATATACAAGAAGCCCTAGAGTTTGCTGATTGTTTGATATTGATGTTAGCGGATTTTCGTGCTATTCAAGAAGTGATTTTCTCCTCTGACGCAGATTTGACGGGAAAAACCATTATTCAAATGGGTACAATTGCACCCGATGAGAGTAAAAAACTATTAGTTGAAGTGGAAACCAGAGGGGGAGAATATTTAGAAGCGCCCGTGTTGGGAAGCATTCCCGAAGCGAAAACAGGAGAATTATTAGTGATGGTGGGGGCGACTTCCTCGCAGTTTGCAAAATGGGAAGGGTTGTTAAAAAATTATAGTCCGAATCCTCTCTTAATTGGGGAAGTGGGCAAGGCTTCAGCGTTGAAATTAGCTTTAAATCAGATGATAGCAGGGTTAACGGCTACTTTTGCCCTTAGTTTGAGCTTTTTACAACAACAAGAGGTGAATATCGATATTTTTATGGATATTTTGCGTAGTAGTGCTTTATATGCTCCTACTTTTGATAAAAAATTGTCACGGATGCTCGATCGTAATTATGATAATCCTAATTTTCCCACAAAACACCTCGAAAAAGATATTAATTTATTCTTGGCTTCCTCTCAAAATCTGGGCTTAAATACAGAAGGTTTAGATGGGATAAGTTCGATCGTACTTTCTGCTATTAAAAAAGGTTTTGCTGATGGGGATTATTCTGCTTTAATCGAAGGAATAAAAAATTAGGAATTACAAATTAGCAAGTTAAAAGAGGTTAATTTAATTTTTTTTTACATCAAAAAATAATTGAGAACGATAAAAACAAATATCAAACTCTAAGAAAAAATTAACTTGTCCTAAAATAATAGAAATATTATCCGCTTTTGTCCACGCAAAAGCTAATTTAACAGAGGGAAAATTATTGATTTGTCCTTTTAAGAGAACTGCTTTTGCTTCATAATTAGCCAAGTTTCCTGTTAAATTAATCGATATTTTTTGACTGTCCCAATCTAGTCCTAAATTTTCTCCAAAATGATAGGGTAAAACATTAACAGTCGCGCCTGTATCTAGTAAACCAGATGCGAGTAAAGTCTGATTATTATTAATTAAAGTAATCGGTAAAAAAGGAAGATAACTAGCTTCTCCAATAGTTTGATTAACCTGTTGATAAAAAAATCTTTGACTGTTACTCATTATCTTTATTTTCTGCCAATAATTTTAATAAAGTATCCCCTGCGGAAAAAGTATCTAGTGGTGAATAAATAGGATATTCTTGATTCCCACGAAATAAACTATTTTCTTCTTCAGCTAATTGATTAATTATTGTCTGTAATAAATAAATTTTTTCTTGTTTATTTAGAGTGTTAATTACTGGTAATATTTGAGTTAAAGTCATTTTTTATTCTCATTAATTATTTATATATTAAAATATGGACAAAATTTATTTTAATAAGTAACTATTATATCTTATCATAATGTTCTAAAATTTTTACTAATCTGGTTTTACTATCTTTATGTAAGAACAAAAATTAATAGGCGTTTCTAGGGTGGAATTTAGTAAGGCTTTCGCAACTCCTTTCACGGTTATACTATGTCCTATTAATAATAAATTTCCTTTAAATTGTGCTGTTAAAATATTCGTAATTTTTTTGATTCTTTCTAAGGCTATTACTTCGGTTTCAGGATAAATTGGGGTTAAGTTCGATCGAAATTCCCAATCAATCAAAGGGTAAAATAATCTTAATTCTTCGGGGGGATGAATAAGAGGTTTTTCTGTCATCCAATCAGGATTATGCCATTCCCCTAAACCTTCTTCTAATTTGATGGATAAATTCAAAATTTCTGCAATGATATGACCAGTTTGAATCGTTCTCAAAAAAGGTGATACAATGATGTGTTCGATCGACTCATTTTTCAATTCTAAACCCAACTTTTGAGCTTGAATTTTACCCAATGCTGATAAAGGGGGATCATAACGTCTTAAAGCAGTATTAAACCATTGAGGGTAAGCAAAGTCAAATCTATGTCCATGTCTTGCTACCCAAATAGTTGAAGTCAGCTTATCGGAGGGAAATGTATCCTTCATAATATTCAACCTTATATCAAGTTCGGATAATCACTTATGATAAAACTTTGCGTCCTTGTATCTTTGCGTCTTTGCGCCTTTGCGTGAAATTTTACCACAAATATTGAACCGAACCTAATATTAATTAAAGTGAAAATTTTTGAAAATGGTTTTATTTCTCATTCTCCATTCTCCATTAATTTGTCATGGCTTGTTTCATTTCTCTGACAGCTCGTTCTAAACCAACTAAAACGGCTCGACTAATGATACTATGACCTATATTCAACTCCTCCATACCCGAAATACACGCCACAGGATAAACATTCCAATAGGTTAAACCGTGTCCTGCATTTACCCTTAAGCCCAATTCTAAAGCCTGTTTTGTGCCTTTTTGTAAAGCGATTAACTCTTGTTGTCGAGTTTCTTCTTTCACTGCATCGGCATATTTACCAGTATGTAATTCGATGAATTTAGCTTGAGTTTTCGCTGCTGCCTCAATTTGTCTTTCATCAGCATCAATAAACCAACTCACGGGAATATCTGCCGATTGCAGTTTATCCACTACGGCGGTGAATTTGTCGAGATTCTTTACTATATCGATACCGCCTTCCGTTGTCACTTCTTCCCTTTTCTCTGGTACTAGGGTAACATAATCGGGTTTTATCTCTAGTGCGATCGAAATCATTTCTTCTGTGGCTGCCATTTCTAAATTCAGATGAGTACGGACAGTTTCCCGTAAAATACGCACATCTCGATCGCAAATATGTCGTCTATCTTCTCGTAAATGAGTTGTAATGCCGTCTGCACCCCCTAACTCAGCTAATACAGCCGCCGCTACGGGATCAGGTTCGACTGTACGTCTTGCTTGACGAATGGTGGCTACATGGTCAATATTAACGCCTAATGTTAACAATGGTTTCTTCTCCTTTCTAATCATTTTTAATTCCTAATTCCCCATTCTTAATTATTCGTAGATTTGTTGACTTGAATTTGATGTAAGAGAAGCTCTAATTCTGCCTCTAAACTCATATATTTGAGTTGTTGATCCGCTTGGTAGGCTTTTTGTAATTGTTCTAAATTATAGTTTTTGTTTTTAACTTGAGTGGTCATGAGTATAAATGCTTATTATTATTTTAATATTAAAACACTAATCTTAACTTAAATTTACATATTATGGGAACGATCGAGCTAAATTAATTTTTATGGGCTTCTAGGAAAAATTAAATTTTTGATGTCTAAAACTATTGTTGAGAGGTACATTTTTTCCTCTTTACCGAAAATTTAGAACAAATGTTAAAAAAAGTAACAATTTAGACAGATAACTTGACAAAGTTGCGGTTTTAATATCCATATGTTAGGTTAAATATTATCTAATCAATTGATTGAGGAGTCAAACTAATGGAAACACCTACTAAACTCAGTTTAGAACAACAATTTAAGTTGGAAGTTCTGAAAGATCAAGTTAAAAAGTTAAGTCAAGAACAAGCACAAGAATATTTAATTGAGGTATTTCGTCAGATGATGGTGAAAGATAACTTAATGAAACAATTATTCAAAAATGCTTAATCTTTTTTAGACGTTGTTGTAGAATTGATGATCATTGTATTTATTTTCGGCAATGAGATTCCCTGTTAACTTTTATATAAATTCGATTTTCTTAATTTTTACCTCAGCAACGTCTTTCACATCATAGATCGATCGAACATAGTTCAACTCATAATTTTGGAGAAGAATGTTAAAATTATTGGTCAATCATGCACAATTAATCTTTAACACCAGTGAATGAAACAAAAAATCTCGATTGGTTTCTCATTACCTTAGTTATTGGCATCAGTAGTTTTGGTAGTTTAATAATTTATAGTACTCAAATTTATAAAAACGGCACAGATTGGCAAAATCAATTAATCATGGTTGTCATTGGTAGTCTGGTTTTACTAGGGTTATCTCAATGGCGTTATGAACTATTACTAAAGTTTCACTGGTTAATCTATGGCGTTACAAATCTGCTTTTAGTGGCAGTTATTTTTTTTGGACAAACCGTCAATGGAGCGCAAAGTTGGATTAATATACTAGGGTTTCAATTTCAACCTTCAGAATTTGCCAAAGTTGGCTTAATTATTTCCTTATCTGCTTTGTTGCATTATCAAGATGCCTCGAAAATATCCCGTTTGTTACCTGTTGTCGCTACAGTTGGTTTGCCTTGGGTATTGATTATGGTTCAACCCGATTTAGGTACTGGTTTAGTCTTTGGAGCAATTACCTTAACAATGCTATATTGGGCTAATGCAAACTTAGGTTGGATTTTACTGATTTTATCTCCCCTCGTATCAGCATTTTTATTTAATATTGTGTTGCCGATATGGTTTATTTTTGTGATTGCCATGATTTTGATTGCATGGTTTACTTTACCCTATAACTTTAAGCATATTTGGGCATTAGTTACTTTATTTGTCAATTATATGGCGGGAAAATTGGGAGATATTTTATGGGATTTATTAAAACCTTATCAAAAAGATCGCTTAACTTTATTTCTTACTCCTGAAAAAGATCCCCTCGGAGGAGGTTATCATTTAATACAGTCGAGAATTGCCATTGGTTCGGGTAAAATGTATGGCAATGGTTTCCTTGAGGCTACCCAAACCCATCTTAATTTTGTCCCAGAACAACATACCGATTTCATCTATAGTGCGATCGCTGATCAATTCGGTTTTATCGGGGGTATAGTAATTATCCTCATTTATTGGTTAATCTGTTGGCGTTTAGTCATGATTGCACTTCGATCGAGAGACAACTTTGGTTCATTATTAGCTATGGGAGTATTAGCCATGATTGCCTTTCAAACGGTAATTAATATTGGGATGACAATGGGATTAGCACCCATTACAGGAATACCTCTACCTTTTCTTAGCTATGGTAGATCATCTTTACTAACAAATTTTATTGCCTTTGGCTTAGTGGAAGCAGTGGCAAACGCTAGAATAATGAAGAAAGTAAAACCTCGTCGTTTTTCTTCTACTCATCGTATTAGAAGTATTAGAGGAATTAACCATTAACAATTAAAAGTCTCCCTTATTCATTATTCATTATGAAATTTTCCGATAGTATCAAAATGGCGATTACTACCCTACTAGCAAATAAAATGCGTAGTAGCTTAACCATGTTAGGGATTATTATCGGTAACGCTTCCGTTATTTCTATGATCGGAATCGGTCAAGCTGCGCAACAATTAGCAGAGGAGCAATTTGAGTCTTTAGGTGCGAATGTGTTATTTGTTGTACCGGGTAGCCGAGAATCTCGCCGTACTTCCTTTGAGAATCCGAATACCCTAGTGTTAGCTGATGCAGAAGCCATCGCATCTCAAGTGCCGACAGTAACAGAAGTTGCTCCTCAAATTAACTCTCGTCTTTTGGTAAGTTATGGTAGTAAAAATAATAATGTCTCAATTATTGGCACAACTCCTGAATTTTTAACGGTGCGTAGTTTTGATGTTTCTCAAGGAAGGTTTATCACTCCTTTAGATTTGAGACGTAATAATAAAGTAGTGGTATTAGGTTCACAAATTGTCGATGACTTTTTCCCCAACGAAAACCCTATAGGAAAGCGTTTAAGAATCAAAAACGTTTCTTTTGAAGTAATCGGCATTATGGAGTCAAAAGGCTCATTTCTAGGCACAAATCAGGACGAAACTTTATATATCCCCCTAACCACAATGGCTAATCAAATTGTGGGGAAAACCTCCCAATATGGCTTAGAGTTGAGTTTTATCTCTATTTCTGCCAGAAATGCTCAAGATATATTTGCCGCCAGATTTCAGATTGAAAATTTACTGCGTTTAAGACACAAAATTGTCGGAGAAGATGATTTTCGGGTAGAAACTCAAAAGGATATTTTAAGTATTGTCGGGACTGTCACCAGTGGACTTACTATGATGTTGGGTGCGATCGCAGCTATTTCTTTGTTAGTAGGCGGTATTGGTGTTATGAATATTATGTTAGTCTCTGTGAGTGAAAGGACTCAAGAAATTGGTTTAAGGAAGGCGATCGGTGCTACAGAAAACAATATACTATCTCAATTTCTCATCGAAGCCATAATTATTTCAGCTACGGGAGGAGTATTTGGTACACTGTTAGGAGTTGGAGTTTTAACCACTATCGGCATTATTTCACCTTTACCTACCACCGTTTCTATGACAACTATCACTTTAGCGGTGGGAGTTTCAGGAGGTATTGGTTTATTTTTTGGTGTCGTACCTGCACAACAAGCGGCTAAATTAGATCCTATTATAGCGTTAAGAAGTGCTTAAGCTAGGGCGATAAATAGGGTTTGCTGAATAACTCAGAAAGCTATTAAAATCAAGGATTTAGACATATTACATTAACCTTTGACACAAACCACCTGTTTAAGGGTTGCCACTATTTCTACTAAATCCGTTTGTTGATTCATTACCTCCTCGATCGATTTATATGCACTAGGGATTTCATCAATAACACCTGCATCCTTACGGCATTCGATACCCTCCGTTTGCATCACCAAATCATGGACATCAAAGCGTTTTTTAGCTTGACTACGAGACATTGTACGACCAGCACCATGAGAACAACTACAAAAACTATCATGATTACCCTTACCCTTGACAATAAAGGATTTTGCTCCCATTGAACCGGGTATGATACCATAATCTTCTTGGGTTGCCCTTACCGCGCCTTTACGGGTGACATAGACATCCTCCCCAAAATGATGCTCTTTTTCGGCGTAATTATGATGACAATTTACGGTTAGTAAGGGTTTTGTTGTCTTACCGCCGTTTAAATGTTTTTCCACAATGGCTTTAAAACGACTCATCATCACATCTCGATTAAAACGCGCGTAGTTTTGCGCCCATTGTAAATCTCGCCAATAAGCCTCAAATTCTGGCGTTCCTGCGATAAAATAGGCTAAATCAGGATCAGGTAATCTAATATTAGCTAATTTCGCTAATTGTTTTCCTGTTTTGATATGACAGTCTGCTAATTGATTTCCGATATGGCGAGAGCCTGAGTGTAACATCAGCCACACCTGATTTTCCGTATCTAAGCACAATTCGATAAAGTGATTACCTCCTCCTAATGAGCCAAGTTGCTTAATTGCTTTACCTTCTAGCCTTTGCACTCCTAAATGTAAATCTTTGAAACCTTGCCAACCTTGCCAGTTAGTTACTTTGGTTTCTGCGTCTTTGTTTTCGTTAAAACCAACGGGAATATTTGCCTCAATATCTAAACGGATTTTTTTTAACTTCCCTTCTAATTGATCGGCATTGAATGGCAATTTGATTGCAGACATACCGCAATTATGAACAAAAACCCCTGCTTTTAGGGCAAAATTATGATATTCGGGAACACTTAAACAATAAACATCTTGAGTTTCATTTAAAGGTATAACGGCAACGACTTTATGATTATAACCATGTTTACTTTTACGATGATTATGTAATCCGATCGGACTTTTTACTTCTTCGCCACAGGTTTCACAGGTATAAAGTCGATTGGCAATTTCTTTACTTTTTTCTTTACCTTTTTCACTCTGATTATATTTGATTAAATATTCTTTACCTCTTTTTCCATTATCTTTGACAGATTCTCTAAAATGCTCAGGAGATTCTGTCATATATTTGAGAATATTTTTTTTGCCTCTTTCGGCATAATATTCATAACCTTCAGGAGTTTTCGCTTTAGCAGATAATGCTTCAATTCTTTTTTGTTCAAATTCTGGCGATTGCCAATGGCTATTTTGTTCGACTAATGAGCGATGATATTTAGAATGATCTTTATCTCCCATAAAAACTAAATTATGGGGCATATTATCACTTTTGTTAAAATTTTGATGATGAATAATGGTTTTTTGATCTTTAAATTTAGGTACTTCCCCTAATAACTTCGATCGAGCTATAATCCAATGGGCTTTTTGCCATCTGCCTGAATAATTTTGTTGAATTAAAGTATAACCATCTCGATCGAGCTTAGAATAAAAAGGCATTAAAGAAGTCTCAGGCAATAAATTTTGAGCTTCTTGATATTCACCATTGCGAGTCATAAATAAGTGATCAGGAGTACACTTAATTTCTTCGCCATTATCAAGAATTACCTTAACTAAAGGTGCTTTATGACGAGTTAATCGAGCTAATGCTTCTGTTGCCACTATTTTTCCACTTGGTGTACAAGAATAGACAAAAATAGAGCTACCTTTTTTCGCTAACTCTCCGATAGGATAAGATTTTCCATCAACCAAAGGAATTAAGGTATCCCCAGTAAAACAACCAATATCAACTCCGACGGCGGCAGGAATTATAGCATCTTTTGTAGCGATAACTGAGCCAACTAACGCCCCTTTTCCTAAATGTACATCGGGCATCAGGGCAACGTGTTTATAAACAAAGGGTAAAGAAGCTACATTTTTTGCCATGTGAGTTTCTTCAAAACCTAACTCATGATTTGCCCATGATAAGACGGGTTTGGTATTGGAAAAGTTTAATTCTTCGTACGGCATATCAGTTCAAAAATTTGACGATTTTTCCATGATAATCTATTCCTTTAAAAATAAAGTGCTGTACAATGGAATGTTAAATTATTGTAAGAAATTATTATGACGACTCATTTTATTACGGCAGAAATTGATTTGAAAGAACATCCTTTGACTTTGAAAAAAGACATCGAGGAAAGATTAAATCAAGAGGGAAAACCTTTGCGCTGGGCGATTACTAATGTCTATAAAAGTGAACAGAAAGCTCAAGTGGAGGCGATTGTCACTAAATAGACTTCTGGAGAAAATATTTTTTATTTGTAGGAGTTGAATAATATTCAACCCTTATTTTTTTTAATACTTAACAATTCTTAATATAATAGCTCGATCGAACTTGCATAAATTCCTGAAGTCACAGTGATAATTAAACCTCCTCCCTATTAAACAGGAATAGGAGTTAACCATTGTTCAGTTTTAGAACTCCATACCACAATAAATTTATCTTGAGAAATAGAACATATAGCAGTAGCTTCACCTTTTTTATTAGCAAATTCTACTTCAAAAATACCGTCTTGATAGTCTTCGATAATTGTGCCTTGCTCACCTTTTCTGAGACTAAATTTAGGAATATCAACTAATAATTCAATAACGTCT
Organism: Geminocystis herdmanii PCC 6308; assembly: GCF_000332235.1. Classification (NCBI taxonomy): domain Bacteria; kingdom Bacillati; phylum Cyanobacteriota; class Cyanophyceae; order Chroococcales; family Geminocystaceae; genus Geminocystis; species Geminocystis herdmanii. The sequence continues at coordinate 2,750,486 of NZ_CM001775.1, forward strand.
AATAATTCAGGTTTATTCATCTTTCTATAATATATAAGGTTGTTAATTGAGCTATGTTACTTTCTGGTTTTACTATCCATCCTGTTCTAACGGTTTCCTTTTGCCCTTCATAGTTACCGAATATCTGTAAGTCAACTTGAAAGATTCTCCCGTGTTCATTCGATGGACATTCGATCGCATTAGCGGTTAATGCCATTTCTTCTATTTGCTCGATCAGAAAAGCATAATTATCTTGAGTATATCCCAAATGCTTTTTAAACATATAGGCTTTATCTCTACCGCTAGGGTGGTTTAGCTTTAGTGCGTAACCTGTTATTTTTGTTAGTGGGATATGAATTTGACTGACAATATCTTTTAATTTCATGATGGTTAAATGTCAATAAAGTTATTACTAATTTAAGACTTACGCATTTATACCAAAAATTAAGGTTATTGAGATTGCTTCGTGCCTCGCAATGACACTATAGAATTTGACTTAATAATTCTTAATCTAATGGCTCGATCGATCTTGCATAAATTTCTAAAGTCACCCTGATAATTAAATAGAAAGGAAATTATCACACAATGGAAAATTTATCATGAGTTTTGAACCTGAACCAAATATATACGCTTTACAGCAAGACGTGTTAACCCTTCTTACTAACGTTGATGCCCCCGAATCAGATTGTTAGACATTCTCCATTAGAAAATAATTTATATCACATTAAATAGTATTTTTATATAGATAAAATGAATAATAAATTCTTATTCAAAATCTTAGAAGGGCAAAATATCGACAATAAATATTACCTAAAAAGTCTCTTAGGTACAGGAGGATTTGGCGGAGTTTATTTAGCCGATGAAGTAGTAAGAGATAGATTTATTCGGGAATTAGCAGTTAAATTAATTATCACTGATAACCCTGATAAACAGTTAGATGAATTGATTTTTTCTACTACCTTAAAACAAGCTAATTTACTCGATTGTTATACCTGCGGAGAGTGCCAATTAAATAACCTTGATTTCCTTTATTTATTGATGGAAAAAGCAGATTATAGTCTCGAAGATAAATTAACAGAGGATAAATTATCGGAAGAAGAAGTTAAACAATTAGTATTAGATATAAGCAACGGATTAGATTATTTACACAGTCAAAAACCTGTCATTGTGCATCGAGATTTAAAACCCGGAAATATTTTAAGGGTAGGAGATAAATGGAAAATCTCCGACTTTGGTTTAGTCAGAAGTGTGCAAAATAATTCCACTGAAACTACTACGTTGATGGGTTCGATGGGATACGCACCGCCAGAAGCCTATCAGGGAAAAATATCTTCGGCATGGGATATGTGGTCATTAGGCATTATCATTTATGAAGTGTTAACGGGAGAATTGCCCTTTAAAAATGATACTCCTTTAGCGTTAATGCAGGAAGTAATTAATCACGAGCCTGATTTAAACATTATTCCCAAAAATTGGCAAGAGATAGTAAATAATTGTCTCAAAAAAGACGAAAAACAAAGATTAATTGCTCAAAATTTAATTAATAATCTACAGTCAAACACTGCCATTAAATCCAATGAAGATGCGTCTAGTTATTATAATCGTGGTTATAATTATGGAAAATTAAAAGAGTATGAAAAAGCTATTATTGATTTTACAAAAGTCATTGAATTAGAACCTAGTTATACTAATGCTTATTATTATCGAGGAGTTGCTTACGATAAATTAAAACAATATAAAAAAGTCATTATTGACTATACAAAAACTATTGAATTAGATGCTAATTATACAAATGCTTATAATGGACGAGGTAATGCTTATTTTGATTTAAAACAGTATAAAAAAGCCATTCTTGACTATGATAAAGCTATTGAATTAGATGCTAATCATACTTATGCTTATTATAATCGTGGTAATGCTTATCGAGAATTAAAACAATATGAAAAAGCCATTCTTGACTATAATAAAGCTATTGAAGTAGCTCCTAATTATACCAATGCTTATCATAATCGTGGTCTTGTTTACTCTGAATTAAAAGAGTATGAAAAAGCCATTATTGACTTTAATAACGCTATTCAATTAGACTTAAATTATATATTATCTTATAATGGTCTTGGTGTTATTTACTATAAATTAAAAGAATATGAAAAAGCTATTATTAACTATACAAAAACTATTGAATTAAATTCTAATTATACCATAGCTTATTATAATCGTGGTAATGCTTATCGGGAATTAAAAGAGTATGAAAAAGCTATTATTGACTATACAAAAATCATTAAATTAGACTCTAATTATACCATAGCTTATTATAATCGTGGTAATGCTTATCGGGAATTAAAACAATATCAAAAAGCTATTATTGACTATACTAAGGCTATTGAATTAAATCCTAATTATATCGGTGCTTATAATAATCGTGGTAATGCTTATCAAGAATTAAAAGAATATGAAAAAGCTATTATTGACTATACCAAAGCTATTGAATTAAATCCAAATCATACCAATGCTTATTATAATCGTGGTAATGCTTATCAAGAACTAAAACAGTATGAAAAAGCTATTATTGACTATAATAAAGCTATTCAATTAGACTCAAATTATACCAATGCTTATTATCATCGTGGTTTTGCTTATTATCAATTAAAAGAGTATGAAAAAGCTATTATAGACTATACAAAAATCATTGAATTAGACTCCAATTATACCAATGCTTATTATAATCGTGGTGTTGCTTATGGAGAATTAAAACAGCATGAAAAAGCTATTATAGACTATACCAAAGCTATTGAATTAGACTCTAATTATGCAAATGCTTATAATAATCGTGGTGTTGCTTATGAGAATTTAAAACAGTATGAAAAAGCGATTATTGATTATAATAAAGTAATAGAATTAGAGCCTAATGATCAACTTGCTATTAATAATAAAAATGCTTTAGAAGCAAAAATGAAATAAGGGTTAAAACCCTTACGACAAACAAGAGTAAATATCTTTTTTGAAGAAGTTTAATGATCTAATCTGTATAATAATTGAATTGCACGATCGAACTGAGTTAGGTATCATCACGAAAAAGAGAAAATAATGTTAGACTTCGGTTAACCTCCGCCGAAAACTTGAATATTGGTGAAGGCACAGACGGGGGAAGCATGACCAACTCTGATAGACTGGTTAGGTTCACCTTTACCACAATAGGGAGTACCATAACATTCTCTGGTGGCTTCGTCTCCCACAAAGGCTAAATTATGCCAAAAATGTTGGGTTACGCCTCGATAATTGGGGTTGCGTAAGGTTTTTGTTAGTTTGCCATTCTCGATTAATCGAGCATATTCACAACCAAATTGAAATTTGTTGCGGTAGTCGTCGATCGACCACGATCGATTAGACTGCATATAGACACCATGCTCGATCGAACTTATAATCTCATTAAAGCTACTATGTCCCGATTCTAAGTTTAAGTTAGCCATGCGATCGATGGAAGGGCGATTCCATGAACTCGATCGAAAATTAGCAACTCCTAGTACATTTGCTCTAATTTGACTTTCTAAACTCCCTAATCCTCTCAATAAAATCCCGTCTTTGATGAGGTATTCTTTTTCGGCTTTCAATCCAGCATCATCAAAACCATAACTAGCTAATTCCCCTTGCACAGTGGGATCAAAGGTGATATTCATTAAAGATGAGCCATAGGCTAAAGTGCCGAAGTCTGACAATTTCACAAAACTACTTCCTGCATAATTGCGCTCATCCCCCAAAATTCGATCGATTTCTAAAGGATGCCCGATGCTTTCATGGATTTGTAGCATCATCTGATCAGGTGCTAAAACTAAAGTAGTGGTCATATCAGGGCATTCCTGAGCATATAATAATTCTACGGCTTCCTGTCCAATTTGTTTAGCTCGATCGAACGTCAAATCAGGGTTTAAGATTTCCATACCCCCTTGATAACATCTCGCCATCATGCCGTTATCTGTGCGTTTTTGCACAATATTCCCGAATTGAGCTGTAGCTTCGTAATCGGTGGAAACGAGGGAAAATTCTTGTTGAATATTTGCACCATTACTACTGACAAAATGATGTTGAATCTCGCTAATTTGGGCGACAGCAGTAGCTTTGACTATTTTTTCTGAGACTTTTAAACTATGGCAAGTTTGAATTAATAAATCATTCAATTCCTTACTACTAAAGATGTTATCACTTTTTGAGTTCGATCGCGCAGCGCCACTGAAAAGTGATCGAGCAGTGCTACGAAGTGATCGATAGCTACCCTGAGCAGGAGGGCGAATATCCCTATTAAAAGCAAAAATACCCCAATCAGAAGCACTTTTTGCCTGTTTTTGAGCGATTTCTGTGGCTAATTGAATACTCTCTTGATCTAATCTATTCGTAGCACAATATCCTAATTGCCCATTCACCATGACTTCTACCATCACCCCATTAGTATATTTTCTTCCATTACTTTGAGGTTTTCCATCTCGAAACATATTAGTAGTAGTGGATTCCGTCACTTGTCTTAATCCTATCCAATCAGCAGAAACATTGAGATTATTTAAGGTTTTTTCTAAATTAAACTTCATAGGTTTTCAAAATCGGGTACTTAAACAGAGGAGAAAAAAGATAGTTTACGCTATCATAACAATAATTATGATTTATGATTAAGGAGTTATATCGATGACTTTTTGTGAAATTGTTGAATCGGTGACAAAACTATCAACAGAAGAAAAAGAGGAAATTAAATCATTGGTTGAACATTATTTAATAGAAGAAAAAAGAGAGGAAATTTACACAAATTATTTACTTAGTCAAAAAAGAGAAAAAGAAGGTAAATTAAAGTTTTATTTCGATATAAATTAATTAATAAATTCTTTAGAATAATAATGATAAAAGTAAGTTTTTCAGAAGAAAATAAGGCAATTTTTATTGATATTGGCAATCACAATCAAGTTTATTAAAATAATATGAATCAAACTATTATCACCAAAATTAACCTAGAGAATTTAGTCAAATCGGCTAAACAAGAGACTGAACTAATGTTAGAAAATGGAATCGATATTAACGATAACTCGATTATAACTCCTTTAGAATCAATCGCTAATCAATATCCAGAAATAGCTCAATTATGTAATCAGTTGTTAATAGAATTGATTAGAGAACACATGATAAACTATCAAAATGAACCTGAAATTATCAACGAATTTTAACTTATGAACAATTCTAATTCTGTTTTTAAAATATTCAGCTTTTTGATCCTTTTTTTCGGGTTAATTCTGGTTTTATCCCCTTTATTTATTGTTATTTATACATCTTTTTTTGATAATTCTTTACAGCATAATTTTACTTTAAAATATTATCAAAGTGCATGGCAACAAGGTAATTTTTTATTGGCTTTTTCTAATTCTGCTTTGGTTTCGATCGCCGTCACAATTTTACAAATAATTACCTCGACTTTAGCAGGATATGCCCTAGCAAGATTAGATTTTAAGGGAAAAAATTTAGTTTTATTATTAATAATAACTACTTTAGTTATTCCCTTTCAAATATTAGTAATTCCGATTTTTTTAGTTTTAAAATGGGGACATTTAATTAATACTTATTGGGCGTTAATTTTACCAACGGGGGCGAGTGGATTTGGTATCTTTTTAATGCGTCAATATTTTATGAGTATTCCTGTTGAATTAGAACAAGCAGGGGAGTTAGATGGGGCAAATCGTTTACAAGTAGTTTGGTATATCCTCTTTCCCTTAGCTAAACCTGCGGTAATTACTCTGTCTTTGTTTACTTTTATCGGCGAGTGGAATGATTTATTTAAACCCCTTGTATTTACTAATAATCCACAGTTAACGACAGTACAACTATCTTTAGCTTCATTTCAAGAACAGTTTACCAGTAATTGGTCTTTACTCATGGCGGCGGTGGTGATTGCCACTATTCCTGTGATTCTTCTATTCATTATCGGACAAAAACAGTTCATTCAAGGAGTTAGTACTACGGGAATTAAAAATTAGTGAAGATTTAGCTCGATCGAGTTAAAATAAACAATATCGATCAAATTCAGTAATTTATCAAACTATGTTACCTAAAATAAAAGTTCTTAGACCTGAAGGTATTTTTGACAACACAAAATCAACTCAGTTTCGTCAACAAATTAGTGAGTTAATTAGTCAGGGTGTCAATGTTGTTCTTATTGATTTAAAAAAAGTAACTTTTATGGATAGTTCTGGTTTAGGTGCATTAGTCTTAATTTTGAAAATGATTCGCAATGCTAGTGGCAGACTTTTCTTGATGTCTTTAAATGATCAAGTAAAAATGTTGTTTGATTTAACTAATATGGGCAATTTATTTGAGGTGATTGAAGATAAATCTGAATTGGAAGAAAGATTAAAAAATCCCTAAAAAAACCCTAGAGGGTTGACTAAATATTCAACCCTGACAAACCCCTAAAAAATCTTTTCTAAAGTGTCAAACAATTTGAGAGCTATTAGCATTAATAAAATTAGTTAAGGTTTGTTGAATGGCAGTTTGTAACTTTTCACAATAAATTTCTTTACTTTGTTGATAGTTTTCTGGTTTTTCCACAAAAATAACGCTATCAACTCCTTTCATGGTGAACATTTGGAATAATATTTGACTAACAGGAACTTCTTGTGCCACTAAGTTAGCATCGTTATCTTTACTGTCAGGAAATTCGGCGGCATCTTCTACGGTAGGAAAAGCATAGATAACTTTTTTCTCTATGTCAGGATTTTTATCTGAACCGAGAATAGTTAAAATTAAATTATCTTCCAAATTTTGTCTTAAATAATAAGAACTATAATCTAGTTGATGAGCATAGGCACTAATTACGGGAATAACACCTTGTTCCATAATAATGGCAGGTACTCCATATTCAGGAGCTTCATTGATCAAATTTATTAATTGTTGGTCTAAATCCATAATTTTTAGAGCTTTTCTTATTTATTCCTATTTTATACCTTATGTTGAACCTCGATAAATTCTTTGCTCTTGTTCTGGAGAAAGGCGGTTCGATCGAGCAGCGCCACTTCGTGATCGAGGTAAATTAGGATTAATAGTTTGTGGTATAGGCTCAGATGGTTGAACTTTGTCATCATTCTCATCAGGAATGCCGTAAAACATAGATTTAGCCACAGAACAACTAGGGTGTAAATTATAAATATATTCAGAATTATCCGTTCTACTTTCCAAGTTAACAAAATCATGAACTTTGGGATCGTAGGTTAAAACTTCTCCTGTTTCAATGCCATAAATCCAACCATGGAGAGATAATCTTCCTTGATGCAAACGACTGCGCACAATAGGATAAGTATTTAAGTTCTCTAATTGAGTTAAAACATTTTCCGCTACGGTAATTTGTAATAATTCTTCCCCTTCCAGATGACTATAGTTATCGATAATTAAGCGACGGGTTGCCTCGGCTTGTTTTAGCCACTCATAGACTAAGGGCATTTTATCCGCTAATTTCGACATTTTTAATAAACCTTTCATCGCCCCACAATGGGAATGTCCACATACGATCACTTGTTCTATATCTAAAGCTGTAATGGCATATTCGATCGAAGCTCCTTCACCGCCATTAGTTGCCCCAAAGGGGGGGATAATATTTCCTGCGTTACGGATAACAAATAATTCCCCGACATTGGCTTGGGTGATCAAATTAGGATCAATACGAGAATCTGAACAGGTAATAAATAAGATACGGGGGTGTTGCCCGTGAGAGAGTTGTTCAAATAAATCTCGATGACTCTCAAAATAACCCGCCTGAAACCGATGCAACCCCTCAATAATTTTTTTCATAACTAGAGATACAGACTTTGTAGATCAGCAAAATTATACTAGAATCTCGCATCTGTATCAATAGTGAATGGTGAATAGTAATTTTTAATTCTCCATTCTCAATTTTCAATTCTCCATTAATTAAGTACTTGCATGGAAATAGTAGCAACGCCACTACTTTTTACACCGATCGCACGGGCAGCACCGGCGGATAAGTCGATAATACGTCCTCTCACATGGGGTCCTCGATCGTTGATGCGAACTACTACAGAACGACCATTTCTTACATTAGTAACTTTAACTCTTGTACCAAAGGGAAGACTACGGTGAGCCGCAGTTAAAGCGTGTTGGTTAAATCGTTCACCACTAGCGGTTCTGCGTCCATGAAAACCCGGTCCATACCAAGAAGCGATACCACGAGCCGCTTTACGGAGACTTTTCACTCCAGCCCCTGCTAAATTGTCCATTCTGCTATCAGCTTGAACAATTTGTTTACCTTGAACTTGGGTTAAAGGTTCGGCATTGCCCATGAGGCGACGAAGGCGATTAGTTGCTTGTAAAGCGTCATGGGTTTTGTTTCTAGTAGCATCGGGTAAGATGACATTATTATTGATACGGATTAATTCTTCTTGTTGGAACTTGAGAGAGTAGTCTTTCGTCTCAGAATTCCATGACACATTAATAGTATTTGCGTCAATGTTTTGGGTTGATAATTGATCAAGACGTTGTGCTAATTTTGTGGCTTGTTCGATCGCACTGTGTTCTGGACTATCTAAAAATGTTAGTAAGGGAAGGTTTTGAAAATGTAGGGTGACGGCGCTTTTATTTTTGTGTTGATGGGGATAGAGTTTGACGGTGAGAAATTGTTGTGTGTTACCAGTAAAACTTTTGGCAACGACGTTATTTACTGATGATAATGCTGTTTGAGCTTGAGTTTGGTGAGAATCAGCTTTGACATTAGGGGCGAAGAAAAATCCAGTAGTTCCTAATCCTAAAATAGTTGTTAAAGCCGAAATGACAGCCTTTTTCCAAGTGTTGTTACGCATAATTTTTCTAGTAATTGAATACAAAAAACCTTTAATGTTAGGTGTTTCGGTGTCTTTACTCCTCGTAAAATTTAATAAAATAAGTATTTTTGCTTGTTTGCTTAAACTAAATTAACATAGGATTTTTCATCGTGGGATTATTATTTCTTATTGAAAATTAAGTGTATTATTTAATCTCCTTATTTTTGTGGTTATTTTTAAAATTTAAAGTTATAATTATAAGTTTATGATTTTGTAAAGTGACTATTTATGTTTTGAAAAACTAATGAATAAATAGAATATTTGTATTAATAAATTGTAAAATCAGAAAAATTAAAGGGGGTTAAAATCCCCAAAAAATAAATCTTTGACAAAAAAGAAATTGCGACAAAATAAGGAAGGTTAGATCGAGCTATTTTTGACTATATACTAGGGTTATCAGGGGAGAGATTGATGAAAAAACCTATTAATGACTAAAAATCTATTCCCCTCAAAACAAGGGTAAGCTAGGGATTTTAGGAGATGAAAAAAGCAGATAAAGATGATATGATTTGTAACGAAGCTATCAATTTTACAGGAAAAAATCCTATAAGAAAATTTGATCAGTTCATCAAAGACAATTCGATCGATAGTAAAAAATTATCAAAGAGACTTATCAAAATATGGATTATAAACAGGCAGGAGTTGACGTTGAAGCAGGTAGAGAGTTTGTCAAAAAAATCACCGATAATGTGGCAAGTACTTATAGAAAAGGGGTTTTAGGTGGATTAGGTGGCTTTGGTGGTTGTTTTGAAATTCCTGAAGGTTATCAACAGCCTGTATTAATTTCAGGTACGGATGGAGTCGGCACTAAGTTAAAGATTGCCCATGAATTAAATCGTCACGATACTGTAGGGGTTGATTTAGTGGCAATGTGTGTAAATGATATTTTAACCAGTGGCGCCGAGCCTTTATTTTTTCTGGATTATTTAGCGACAGGCAAATTAGACAGCAATCAATTAGCAGAAGTTATCAATGGTATCGTTTCAGGATGTAAAGAAAGCGGTTGTGCATTGTTAGGGGGTGAAACCGCAGAAATGCCGGGGTTTTATCAGGTAGGAGAGTATGATTTAGCAGGTTTTTGTGTGGGCATTGTGGAAAAAAGTAAAATTCTCGATGGTAGTAAAGTTAAGATCGGAGATGTGGCGATCGCACTTTCTAGTAGTGGTATTCATAGTAATGGCTTTTCTCTGGTGCGCAAAATTATTGAAAGTAATGGTTTTAGTTGGCACGATAAACCCAAAGAATTGGGGGGAGAAACTTTAGGGGAGATTTGTTTAACTCCCACTCGTCTTTATGTCAAACCCGTGTTATCGGCGTTGCAATCGGGTTTAGAAATTAAGGCAATGGCACACATCACGGGGGGAGGCATTCCCGAAAATTTACCCCGTTGTTTACCTCAAAACCGCTCGATCGAGTTAAAATTAGATAGTTGGACTATTCCGCCGATTTTCCAATGGTTAGCGAAAACGGGTAATGTTGATCAAGAGGCGATGTTGAATACTTTTAATATGGGAGTCGGTTTTGTGGTAATTGTGTCAGAAGATGACGTTACCACAGTCAAAGATCATTTTCATAACTATAATATAGAAACAAGTTCCATCGGTCGAGTGATAGAAGGAGAAAATTCGATCGTTTTTAGGCAATAAATGTTGGGCAATACCCAGCCTACTATAATTTTATCACCGTAGAACAGGCAAGATACCTGTATTTTTAAGTTATCAAAAATTCTCTAAGAGGAATTGAAATCATGAAAAAATTTAATATTTTATTCATCACATTAGGGGCTTATTTTAGTTTTGTAATAGCTAATAATATTTATGCCAAAGCTAATATTAAAAATAGCGAAATTATTATAGATAAACCATCAGAAAATATTGCACAAATTAGAAATAATGTTACTGATAATCAACCAAAAATTCAAGTAGCAATTTTACTAGATTCTAGTAATAGTATGGATGGTTTAATTGAACAAACTCGTACTCAAATTTGGTCAGTAATTAATGCAGTTTCTAAAGTCACAAAAAATGGTAAAACTCCAGTTTTTGAAGTGTCTCTTTATCACTATGGCAATAACAGTTTACCATCAGCCGAAGGCTTTAATAGAATGTTAAATGACCTTTCTACAGATTTAGATCAAGTATCAGAAAATTTATTTAGTATTCAAACTAATGGAGGGCAAGAATACGCAGGATGGGTAATTAATTCGGCAGTTAATGAATTAAAATGGAGTGATAATTCTCAAGATTTTCGAGTTATTTTTATTGCAGGAAATGAACCTTTTGATCAAGGTACTGTGGATTGGAAAAAAGCCGTTAATTTAGCTAGTCAAAAAGGCATAATTGTTAATACTATTTACTGTGGAGAAGCGGAAAATATAGAAAGCAATCTTTGGGCAATGGGAGCAAATCAAGGGCAAGGTAATTTTTTTAATTTGAATCAAGATGAAAAAGTGGTAGTAATTCCTACTCCTTATGATGCTGAAATTGCTCGATTAAATCAAGAACTTAATGATACTTATATCCCCTATGGTAGTCAAGGAATTGTGAGTTTAGAACGGCAACAAGCACAAGATATGAATGCTTTTTCTAGCCCTAATCCTTCTGCTGGATTAAGGAGAAGTGAAGCTAAAGCAACAAGTAATTATCGTAATTCTAGTTGGGATTTAGTGGATGGCGTTACAGAAAATAATGTGGACTTAAACACGGTGGACAAAACTACTTTACCTGAAAATTTACGTTCTTTAAGCGCTCCTGAAATACGAAAATTTGTAGATCAAATGACGCTCAAAAGAGAGGAAATTAAGGCAAAAATTGCTGAACTTGCGCAAAAAAGATTAGATTATCTTGCTAAAAATACTCCTAAAGGTGATACGACAGTAACTCTCGATCGATTGATGATTGATAGTTTATATAAGCAGTTAGAAGCAAAAGGCTTTCAAATTCAACGGTAAACTTAATCACCAAGCAATCTCAAAGCTAAGTGAGTAGGCAAAATTAATTGTATGTTTACTTTATGAAAGGCAAAAGGCAAAAGGCAAGAGACAACAAAGATGTAAGTTATTTTAATTAATTTTAAAATTCACAATCTATTTTGCATGAGTACTTAATAGCGTGAACTACTCGACACTACATAAGTTCGATGCAAGAATGTTTGATAAGAGCAGATTTCAGGTTGTAGGTTGCAGGTGTAATTTTCAGAAGATTATATAATTCGATCAAAGAATTGAAGATAAAAAAATCAATTAGGATATATTTTTTGTTAATTCTTTAACCCTTTCCGATACCCTTTCCGCAACCTTTACAGCACCAATAATTTTATAGTTCACTCAGGTGAGATCGATCGAACATCATAAAAATATTATTATATTAATTATCACTACAAAAACAAAATATATTTTTATTATTTATGGTGTTTAAGAATACATCGATCGAACTAAAAAATAATAATTTTGCTATGTTTAAAATAGATAAATTCTTGGTTATTTAAGATTTTATTAAGACAAGGTTAAAGAAAGATTAACTGGGAGCAAAAGAGACTCATTGAGAGAAGGTTAATCTTTGATTGATTACCGTAACTATTATTTTAAATATGTATAAATATTATGAATATCACCATGACAAAAAATACTGTACTTGATGTTGATAAACAAGTAGTTGCAATACCTCATAAGGTTTTACAAGGTTTATTAGTAAAAAAAATATCAGGTAAATTAATTGTACAAGATCCTCTCGATCGAGATATACAATGGATAATATATTTAGGGAAAGGAAAAATTCATTTCGCCACCAGTATATCGAGAAAAAGAGAAAGACTTAACTATCTTTTATCTCAAAATTTTAAACAATATAACCTTTATATTCCTCAAGAATTAGAAGACGATTATCAATTTATTTATAAACAGTGGCAAGATAAACATTTAGACTCCCATGAAGTAAGAGAAATTTTATTTTATCTGACTCAAGAGGCACTAATTTGTTGTTTAGCTTTACCAAGAGCGAGGGTAAAATATGAGAAAATAGTAGGATTAAATCCTCTTATTCTCAACAAAAGCGCTAAATCCCTAGTAGAGTCGGAAAAAAGTCAGATTCGGGGATGGGCGCAAATTAGGGGAAACATTAGTTCTCCTTTTGTGCGTTTTCATAACATCGATTGGCATTCCCTTTCCTCTTATTTTGCCGATGATTTGCCTCAATGGCAACGGTTAGAAAAATTAAAACCCTATTTAGATGATCACTGTAGCTTATACGAAATCGGAGCTTATTCAGGAGAAACCGTTTTAGATTTAGGGATGCTTTTTCAACCTTTAGTAAACTTAAATCTGATAAACGTTAAGCCTCCTGAAGATAACAACACCGACACGATTGAAAAACCCTTGATTGCCTGTATCGATGATAGCCAAGCCATACAACGCATCGTCAAAATGACTTTAATCGCTGGAGGTTTTGAAGTTGTAGGTATTACTGAACCTGCCAAAGCAATGAGTATGTTTGTTCGTCAAAAACCAGATTTGATTCTCATGGATATTAATATGCCCGACATTGACGGTTATAAATTGGCTTATATGATGCGTCAGTCAGAGCTACTCAAAGATATTCCTATTCTTATGTTAACAGGTAGAGACGGGGTGCTCGATCGAGTCAAAGCGAAAATGATTGGCGCCGTTGGTTATATTTGTAAACCCTTCAATCCCCAAGAATTAATCCAAAGCATCAACGACAACATTCAAAAAGAGGCATAAAATAACCATGAAAAAAATATTAGTAGTAGATGATTCAAAATCTCAACAAAAGCTAGTTAATGGCTTATTACAAACAATGGGAGTAGAAGTTACCTTAAGGGATAACGGCGAATCCGCCTTACAGTGGCTAGAAGAAAATGGGCAACCAGACTTAATCTTAATGGATATTGTCATGCCAGATATGAGTGGTTTAGATGTGTGTCGTCATATTCGCAAAGCAATGAATTATAAAATTGTGCCGATAATTTTTGTCTCCACTAAAGATGAAGATTTTGACAAATTTTGGGCATTAAGACAAGGAGGAAATGCTTATTTAACTAAACCTTATTCTCCTACGGATTTAATCAATACTGTCAAAAGTTATTTATAGGCAAATTGCTGTATTTATTGATGAGGATAGGCAAAAGGCAAAAGTTTGACTATTCCCTATTCCCTATTATCTACCTTCATTATTATCTTTATATTCCTTTACTGAGTTAAGATTATGGATTACTTTATTGTTGAGTTAATTGACAGAAAAAAAGTCGCAATTCCTTTAAATCAAGTGCAGGAGGTGATGAATATTAACTATAGCGATATTTGCCCGATTCCGGGAGTTAATTATAGTTTATTAGGAGTAACTAATCATCGAGGTAATTTTCTTTGGATATTAGAATTATCTAATCTCTTATTTCATCAATCTTTACCAAATTTGTCTCTAAATACCCTCACTATTTTGCTGACAAAAATTAGGCATAATAATTTAGGCTTAGTCGTACAAAAACTAGGAGAAATTAAGGCTTTTTCTGATTTTGATAAATCTCTCACTGATAAAACGATTAATTCTAATTATTATCAAGATATTATTCCTGATAGTCAAAATATCCCTATTCTTAATTTAACTAATATCCAAAATAGTCTTAATAGTTAATTTTCCTTTAGCTTAATCTTGAAGAAAAAATCACGCAAAGGCGCAAAGACGCAAAGAAACAAGGACGCAAAAGTAATTAAGGAGTATTAAATAAGGTTAACTATATCAGGAATATTTTGACATAATAGTTTGATATTCGGATGGTTATATTCTTCATAAAATTGCTCATAAACTCTGTTAATTAAATTTTTAATTAACTCTCCTTTTACATAATTTTGATGATAGGAAGGATAAATCATTAATACCATTTCAGGAGGTATTTCATTCCATAAATTAGGTAATAAAAATCTTACTTTATCTAAAATTTGTCCACCCAATCGTTGATAAAAGTTGATTCGTCTTTGTTTAATTTCTCGATTGTCTCCAACCTCTGGATTTTCTACTTCTAATAACAAAAATTCATCTTTTTCTTTTAACTCTTTTCCTAAATATTTTAAAAAGTCTTCTCCTATGCCTTTACCTCTCAAGTTTTCTGCTACTGCTATATATCCTAATAAGCTAAAGTTTATTTCTTTTAAAGGGCATAAAATTGCCATAAAACTTACTTTCGATTCTTCATAACTTACCAATAATTTAAACTCTTGATTAGTGATTTTTTCTGCTAATTTTACTTCTGGTAAACGCTCATTTTCAGGAAAGCTCGATCGATATATTACCATAGCTCGATCGAAATCCTCACTATTTATATCTTCTACTAAACTATATTCTCTCATATAAAAAAGGATTGATAAAGATGATTTTATTTTGCCATAATTTGCCTCCTTAATATAATAAACCATATCTTAAACTATAGTTGTGACTCGCTAGGTACTTCACAATCGAACTCAGAAATACTGCTGTGACTCGCTAGGTACTTCACGATCGAACTCAGAAATACTGCTGTGACTCGCTAGGTACTTCACAATCGAAATTAGAAATACTGCTGTGACTCGCTAGGTACTGCACGATCGAACTCAGAAATACTGTTGTGACTCGCTAGGTACTTCACGATCGAACTCAGAAATACTGCTGTGACTCGCTGGGTACTTCACGATCGAACTCAGAAATACTGTTGTGACTCGCTAGGTACTTCACAATCGAACTCAGAAATACTGTTGCTATTGTTATCAATCTCCCCCTCTTCCCCCTCTTTCCTCTCTCCCCTCCCTCCTTCTGTCTGTTTTAATATCCTAATTTATACACCTAAAACCATGACTACAATGAATCAATTACAGCAAAAAATCCTTAACTCTAATTTCTCCGATGAGATTAAATTTTTGCAAAATAATGTCACTGCTAACCCTCAAGATTTGACAGCAAAATTGAGTTTAGCTACGGCATTAGAACAAGAAAAATTCTACCATGAAGCCATCGAAGTTTATCAATCTATTATTGCTCAAGATACCGATAAAGTTTTTACCGATACTGCGAATAAAGCCATTGAAGAAATTACTAAAAAATATTTACTATCGGAAGAAGTAGAGGAGAAAGAGTTAAGCCAAAATGAGGTAAAACTTAACCTTATTCAAACTATTAATTTATGGCAACAATTTAAAGATTTACCTATTGCTTATAAACAGTTTATTGCTTTGTTAATTGCTAGTCTAGTTTCTACGGTTGGGGTGGTTATTGCCGGGCGAGTTATTACTAATAATTTAGGTAAAACTCAATTAGAAAAAAGAGCAATTTCTGAGTTAAATATTACCTCGATCGACTATAATGCTAACCTAGAAAATATTACATCAGGATTTAGGGGCAAAGCCGATAATATTGGCATAGTTGAAACGGCAAATAGTTATAAAAATGAGGGGAAAATTGAGCCTGATTTGAAAAATATAGTTAGGGGAATTTTAAAAAATGAAATTGATGCAAGGGGTATTGAATACGCTACCTTAGTCGGCTTAAATGGACGCATAATTGTTAATGCTAATCAAGACAGATTTGGACAAAGTTTTATTCTCGAAAACTTAGTTAGTAGAGTCATTAAGTCAAGGGAAGTATTAGAAACTAATGTGATTATTCCTCAAAAAGAAATCATTGCTGAAAATCCTAGTTTTGCCGAAAAAGTTGAGGGAGAAAATGTCTTAATGAATTTGAGTTTAACTCCTGTTAATGATTTTCAATCACAACAAATGATAGGGGTATTAATGGCAGGAGAATTAGTTAATGATAATAGTCTTTTATTCCAAGATATTCTCTCGGCTATGGGAGGCGGTTATACGGCTATTTATATGTTTAAAGATAAAACTTTTCATCTGGTTACTTCTATTTTTCAACCAGTCAATAGTGAAGAATTTATCACTAATATTCCCTTACCTGATACCACTATCTTAGAAGAAATAAAAAAAGGTAATAATGACATCATCACAGGAAGAATGTTGATAGAAAATCAATGGCATACTATAGCGATTAAACCTTTGCCAGATTTTGAAGGAGAAAATATTGCTTTTTTGGTGCGAGGCACTCCTGAAATTACCTTACAACAAATTTTTAATCGCAGTCTTACTTATCAAATTATTGTCGGTTTTTTCAGTCTTATTGTCGCTTTAATTTTAGCTAGTTATTTCAGTAAAATTCTTACTCAACCTATCGAAAAATTGCAAATATCCGCCGAAAAAATTGGTAAGGGCGATCGAAATGTACGAGCTAAAGTTACATCTCAAGATGAAGTGGGAAAATTAGCTCAAACTTTCAATGAAATGGCAATACAAATTGATACCTATACTAAGGAAATGGAAGAAATTGCCCAAGAAAGGGAGAAAGAAGCCCAAATTCAACGACAACAACGGGAAAATCTCCAAGAAAATGTAATTAATCTGTTATTAGATATTGAAAAAGCCAGTAAGGGGAATTTAAGTATTCAAGCGGAAGTGGTATCTGGGGAGGTAGGTTCGATCGCCGATGCGTTTAATGCTACCATGAGAAGTTTAGAAGGATTAGTCAAACAAGTGGTTATCTCCACCAACCAACTCAACCAAACCGCCGTCAGTAACCGTGAATCCGTTAATCACCTTGCCCAAAATTCCTACAAGCAAGACAACTCTATTCAGATTATCACAGCTTCTGTCCAAGACATCACCAGTTCGATCGAACAAATCAGCGAATCCGCGCAAAATGCTGCCGTCATTGCCAGTAAATCTCGTTTTACCGCCCAAGAAGGAGAAGGAATTATCAACGAAACTGTTAACAACATTTATCAAATTCGCCATACCGTAGCCGATACCGCCAAAAAAGCGAAAAGATTAGCCGATTCTTCCCAAGAAATCTCCAAAATCGTCCATATTATCTCAGGAATCTCCGAAAAAACCAACCTTTTAGCCTTTAACGCCTCCATCGAAGCCGCGCGCGCAGGAGAAAACGGGCAAGGCTTCCGAGTCGTAGCTGACGAGGTACGAAGACTAGCAGAACAAGTTACATTTTCTACCCAAGAAATTGAGCAATTAGTCGAGGCAATTCAAGAAGAAACAGGAGATATGATGACAATGATGGAGCAAAGCACTACTCAAGTAGTTGCAGGAACTAAATTAGTGCAAAATACCAAAGAAACCCTGCAAAAATTATCAGGAATTAGTAACGAAATAGACACACTTTTACAGTCAATTTCAGAAAGTACTATCAATCAAAAATTAATCTCTCAGAAAGTGAATAAAAAAATGGAAGAAGTTGCCGTTGTCACCAAAGAAATTGCCGAAGAATCTAACACTGTTTCTCAGTCATTGCAGGAATTAGTAACCGTTGCCATGGAGATGCAGAAATCCGCCTCCCGTTTCCAAGTCAGCCAATAAGGAATTAAGAATTAAGAATTAAGAATTAAGAATTAAGAATTAAGAATAATGTAGGGATTTAATATATTAAACCCACCCTCCACCAAAAAATCACCAATAGGAATTAACTCCTTCCCCTCTTCCCCTCCTCCCCCTCTCCCCCTCCTCCCCCTCTTCCCCCCTCTTCCCCTCCTCCCCCCTCTCCCCCCTCCTCCCCCCTCTTCCCCCCTCTTCCCCCTCCTCCCCCTCTTTCTTTCACTATTCACTATCAACTATTCATTATGTTAGATGCCGTCAGTTTAGCCGCTATTGCTGAAGAAGCCAGAATCTGTTTTTTAGAAGAAGATGCCCCCGAATATTTAGAAACTTTAACTAAGGGTATTGATGACTTAAAGCAGTCTTTTCAAGTAAGTAAAAAATCTGATAAAATAACTTTTTTATATAAAGAATTAGGTAGGGCTGCCCACTCTATTAAAGGAGGGGCTGGAATGGCAGAAATGCCCGTAGTTAGTAAGTTAGCCCATAAAGTAGAGGATATTTTTGAGGCTTTACAGCAGGATAGAATTAGCGATTTTGAGACAACTTTTCAGTTATTAACTTTAGCTATTGATGATTTAGAAAATTTAGTTAATCTGGAAAAGACTGGCTCAATTTCTGATGATAATAGTGATGAGTTAATGGGAATTTTAGATGAGTTTTTAGCTAACTTAAATCCTCACGATGAAATCATTGATATTGGTTTTGCTGATGATAGTTTTATCACTATGGCTTTAACTCAAGATTTATCTGCTTGTATTGATAGGGTGAAAGAAACTCTTGATAATCCCTCTTTAGCTACTGATGATAATATTACTAATAGTCTCAATATTTTACTCGAAGAATGTCAGTTATTAGGTCAGGCTTTAAACTGTGATTGGTTAGTGCAACTTACGACAGTTATTCGTAATTTACAGCAAAATAATCAAGACTCGATCGAACATTTTACCAGAAGCTCGATCGAAGAAATCGAAAGTCATCAAAAACAATTTTTAGAAGGGAATAAAACACCAGTTTTTTCTAGTTATTTTAAAAAAGAAATCCCCGAAGAAAATCGGGATAAGAAGAAAATAGAAGCTAAGAAAATAAATACCTCTAAGGTAGAGACACAAGAAATAAAACCATCTTCTACTAATAGTCGTAATATAAGAATTTCCCTTGACAAAATTACCAACTTAAGCAATATAGTTGGACAACTTTTAACTAATTATGAGAGTTTAAAACTATATGAAAATCAATTAACCCAAGCTGGAATAAACCTCAAGAAAAAAACAAAATCTTTAGCACCAGTCAAAGAAAAAATTGAATCAATGTATGATCAATTAACCATTACTCAAACTAACCTCTTAAATATTAACTCACAAGAGAGTAAAAAAAACTCAAAAGAATTTGATTCTCTCGAATTTGATGAATATAATCAAGTTCATATTGCTTTACAAAATCTCACAGAATTAATTATTCAAGTGCAGGAAGTAAGGGAAGATTTTAACTTAGTTAATCGAGAATTTCAGGAAACCTTAATCGAGATGCAAAAGTCTTTAAATATTTTAGATCAAGAATTAAGAAAAGTGCGTCTTGTGCCGTTTATTAGTTTAGCGGGAAGTTTTATTAAACCCTTAGAAAAACTTAGTCAAAGTTATCAAAAATCAGTACAATTAATTATTGAAGGAAAAGATATATTAATAGATCAAAATATTATTGAGATTTTGAGGACACCTTTTAATCATCTTATCAGAAATGCTTTTGATCATGGTATAGAATCTACTAAAACAAGAGAAAAACAAGGTAAAACATTACCAGCAACGATTAAATTAACTGCTAAAATCGAAGGAAATAGTGTGATTTTAACCATCGAAGATGATGGGGGAGGTATCGATATAAATAAGATATATAAAAAAGCCTCCTCTTTAGGTTTATTCCCTAGTAATATCTCTTTAAATGACTTAACCCAAGAAGAAATTTTAAAGATAATTTTTTCGCCCGGATTTTCGACAAATTCTCAAGTAACTGACTTATCAGGGAGAGGAATGGGCATGGATATTGTCAAAGCAGAAATTGAAAAGTTAAGGGGTACAATTCAAGTTAATACTAATTTTGGTAAGGGTACAAAATTTAAACTAAAAATTCCTTTAGGATTAAATGTTATCTCTCTTTTATTAGTAAAATTCTCTCAACAAATTATTGCTATCCCCTCAGAAAATGTCTTAAAAATTATATCTTTATCTAATCAAAATATTGACAATGATAAAATGCTATGGGAGGGGAAAAAAATTCCTGTTTATAACTTATGTCAAATCTTGCCTTATAATGTTAATGTTTCTATGGATATATCCCAAGGTTATATCGGTTTATTATTAAACATAGCAGGGGAAAAAATTATCATGAGAGTAGATGCCATTGTAGAAGAAAAACCCCTCGTTGCTAAAAGTTTTGATGATACTGTTGTTATTCCTCCCTATATTGGTGGAGGCACGGTGTTAGGGAATGGTAATTTTGTACCAATTCTTATTCCTGATTATCTTACTCCCCTCCTGACAACTAAACAAAATCAGAAAATAAATATAAATACCCCCAAAGAAAAAATCTCTGTCATGGTAATCGATGATTCTGTTACTGTTAGACGCAGTTTAAACCGTGTTTTAAGTCAGGTTGGTTATAATGTCACCCAGTGTCGTGATGGGAAAGAGGCATGGAATACTCTACAAACTACCAGCCTTTCATTTAATATTGCTATCTGTGATTTGGAGATGCCGGGAGTGGACGGTTACAAGTTCTTACAAATGATAAGGGCATCGCAAAATTGGCAACACCTTCCGATTATCATTCTTACCTCACGGGATAATGATTTACACCGTCAAAAAGCCTTCAATTTGGGTGCGAATGGTTATATGACTAAGCCTTTTAATCCTCTTAATATTATAGATTCGATCGAACAATTAATTCGATGATAGGGAATGGAGAATGGAAAATTGAGAATGGAGAATTAAAAACTCATAAATTTTAACTCCTAATCTCCTCATCTCCTACCTTCACCAAAATACTTTTTCAGTAACGCCTAATTACATTGAGGGAGGACGAATATACTCTTTTACTCCGACAGAGTCTAAATAAAGTTTAATCGCTTCTTTAGTGTCGCCATAATAAGCTATTCTACCTCCATCTAGCCAAATAGTTCGATCGCACAAATCCTGTACATATTCCAAGCTGTGAGAAACAAACAAAATAGTACTGCTGTTCTCCCATAAATTTTCAATACGGCGACGAGATTTCACCGTAAAACGGGCATCCCCTACGGATAAAACCTCATCAAGAATCAAAATATCAGGCTCAACATCTGTCGCTACAGAAAAACCTAACCGCGCTTTCATCCCCGAAGATAGTGCTTTAACAGGTATTTCTCCATAATCTTCTAACTCTGCAAATTCGAGAATTTCTTGGGTACGAGTCTTCATTTCTTCCTTGGAATAACCCAATAAAACCCCATACAAAATAATATTATCTTTTACCGACATTTCCATGTTAAAACCCGCCCCCAACTCAATTAATGGTGCAATATTTCCCCTTACTCTCACCATGCCATTAGTTGGTTCTAAAATACCACAAATAACCTTTAATAAAGTCGATTTTCCAGCACCATTTGAGCCGATAATTCCGATTTTTTCCCCTTGATAAACTACAAAATTAAGTTCTTTTAAAATCTGTTTTTTTGCTGGTTTAGTATATTTACCTTGTAAAAAAGAAATAACCGTTCTTTTCAAATCATAGGAAAATTCTTCTTGAGTTCTACGCCATAAAGATACATTATCTAATCTAATAACCTCTTGATTCATTGTCATTTTTATAATAATAAATATAAGTAAAATATAATCAACAAAATAATAATAATTTTAGAGTAAATCCATAAAAGATGATTCTACTTTTTTAAAAAATAACCATCCTATGGTTAAAATAATTATGCCACTTAAAAAGCCTCTCATCAAATGACTTAATTCGGGTAAAGTACCATTTAAACTGATTTCTCTTAAACTCTCAATAATAGGCACTAAGGGATTAAGATAGAGAATCGGTTGCACTCTAGCCGGGATAATTTCCGCAGGATAAAATACGGGGCTAGTAATCCAGACAACAAAAGTTGCTATCTCATAAAAGTAGCCTAAATCTCGGAAAAATACGAATAATGCACTTACGAAAAAACCAACTCCTGTACACACTAAAACTAAGGCAATAAAAGGGAATAATAATAGTAAAATATTTAAAGGATTATGGGTTTTTACTAAAGTTACGATCGCTAATAACGGAAATGAACCGACCATAAATTGAAAAATATTTGCCGCAATCATCGAAAGAGGAAAAACAGGAACAGGTAACTTAATTTTGTTTAGTAAATCACCATTTACAACTACACTACTTAGGGCTTGAGTGGTGGAAGAATTATAAAAATTAATTATTAATAAACCAGTAAAAGCAGCTAACATATAATTGACGATCGAACCACCGAAATATGTAGCAAATGTTGTACCAAAAATAGCAGTATATAAACCAGTCATAATTAAAGGATTTAATAAAGACCAATATACCCCTAAAAAAGAGCCTCGATAACGAGCATTTAAACTTTGAGGAACTAAAACAGAAAGAAGTTCCCAATAACGTTTAATGTCATCTCCAAAAGGTAATTTATCAACAATATTTAGATTTTTTTTTCTGGTTAATACCATAAATATTTAACAATAATAATTGACTATTTGTTCGTGAACTGAGATCATTCTATCTTAGAGTTACTTCGCTTTTTTGTCACCTCTGATTTTTTGAGGAGATGAGAGATAAGCTGACTGCCTGACACATTTACATATACTCTCCAACAACAAAAACATAAGTAGGGTTTGCCTCATAGTATTTTGCTGAGGGTAGGGAAAAGGGAAGAGGGAAAAGGAAAAAGGGAATAACTAACAAAAATCAAGGTTTTAAGGTTTTGCACAGACATATTATTATAAAAGTATTTTATTATAAATAATATAAAAAATGCTCATTTTTTGAATAAAAATCCTTAAAACTGCGCACTTTTCCTTAATGTATTATATCTAAACCATTGATTTTAATAGGTTTCTGAGTTATTCAGCAAACCCTAAGTAACTTATTATCTTGTTAATTACTTCCTCTATCGTGAGGTTATCGGTGATAAGCTCGATCGAATCTTCTGCTTTTTTTAAAGGTGCAATATCACGAGTACTATCAAGATAATCTCTTTGTTCAATATCCGCAATTAATTGTTGTAAATTAATGTTATTTTCTCCTTGATTTTCTAAGTCAATTAACCGCCTTTTTGCCCTTGCTAAAGGAGAAGCGGTTAAGAAAATTTTAAATTCCGCTTCGGGAAAAACATTCGTGCCAATATCTCTCCCCTCCGCTACAATTCCTCCTTGTTTACCGTATTCTTGTTGCAATCTTACCATTTTTTCCCTAACGGCTTTTTGAGCTGCAACCTTGGATACGTTAGCTGTAACGGCAGAAGTGCGAATTTCTTTGGTTACGTCTTGGTTATTCACTTTCACTGTTACGGGAATATTTAAGTCATCACTGGGTAATAATTCGATCGAGGCGGTGTTGACTAATTGTTCAACTAATTTCTCATCATCGATATTGAGATTATTTTTCATGACTAGCCAAGTAATTGCTCGATACATTGCCCCCGTGTCAAGGTAAATAAACCCTAATTCCTGCGCTACACGACGGCTAACGGTGGATTTTCCTGCTCCTGCTGGTCCATCTATGGCTATAATTGGTTTTTTCACGGTTAAAATTAGATTATCGATTAAGCGAGTTTGACCACAAAATACTGCGATCGACATTAAAGCAGACTCTGTGATCTTTGTCAAAGGTTGTAAAGTTTTTCGATGGACTATTTCGGCATATTGTAAAGTTAAAAGGGGATGATTTTTAAATTGATGTTCGATAATTTTGATTAAATTTTTAGTGTTTTTTTCACCATCTAAAAAAGCCTGTTTTGCTAAAGTTAAACTCTTAAATAATAAAGTCGCTTCTTGCTTTTCTTCTAAAGTTAAATACTGATTACGAGAACTTAAAGCCAAGCCTGATGCTTCTCGAATAATAGCACAAGAGCGAATTTTAACGGGAATATTCAGATCATTAACCATTTTTCTAATAATTGCTACCTGTTGTGCATCTTTTTGCCCAAAATAGGCGATATTAGGCTTAACTAAGTTAAATAATTTTGTTACAATGGTTGCTACTCCTTGAAAATGTCCTTCTCGATATTTTCCACACATTACCGACATCATGGAAGCAGGAGGCACAACTAAGGTAGTTTCTTGATTAACAATTTCTTGGGGAGAGGGAGTAAATAAAAGATTAACTCCTAATTTTTCGCAAATTGTCTTGTCTTCGGCTAATTGTCGGGGATATTTATCTAAATCTTCATTTTTGCTAAATTGTAGGGGATTAACAAAAATACTCACTATCACATAATCATTTTCTCTCATCGCCTGTTTAATTAAACTTTTATGCCCTAGATGTAATGCTCCCATAGTGGGAACAAAACCAACCTTAAGATTAGCTAAAATTTTTGCTCTTTCTTTCTCTAATTCTGTGATACTGGTTACAATTAACATTTATCTAAAAGATTATTAATAGTTGATGATGACTAATTTAATTAACCCATTTTACCGTTTTATTGTTAATATTTCTGTCTCACTTATCAATCCTAATAGTATCAAAAAAACCATGATTTCTACTCGATTTTTGACAATAATCTGGCGTATATTTTGTGTCTTTTTACTGTTAATTTTAAGTATTGCTTTAATCTTATTAACTCCTCAACCTGTCAATGCAGAAATCTTGAATTTTACCCATGCCGAATTAGAAGGGAAGGATTTTTCCCATCGAGACTTGACAGGCTCGATTTTTGCGGCTTCTAATCTGCGTAATGTCTCTTTCCGTGATTCCAATTTGAGCAATAGTATCATGACGGAGGGAGTTTTACTCAATGCGGATTTACGGGGTGTTAATTTTACGGGCGCTTTGATCGATCGTGTTTCTTTTGACTTTTCAGACTTACGAGATGCTCTTTTTGTGGATGCTATAGCCACTCGTACCCGATTTTATGATACTAACATAGAAGGTGCAGATTTTTCGGGGGCAGTACTCGATCGTTATCAAGTAAATTTGATGTGTGAAAGGGCGACAGGAGTAAATTCTGTGACAGGAGTTGCCACCAGAGACAGTTTAGGATGTAAAGAATGATGAAGGGTTAGGTTAGGAGTTAGGTATAGGTGATATTTTTTCTAATCTATGCTCTGTATAAATATATTTTAAAGGTTTATCCCAAGATTCTCTAGGTAAATGAGGTATATAGGCAAAATCGAAAACAATGCCCATAGTTGGCACATTGTACCATGAAGAAGATGCTAACATTCGATCGTAATATCCTCCACCATAGCCTAAACGATAACCAGTTCGATCGAGCAGTACCGAAGGTACTAAAATTAAATCCACAAGGGTAGTATCAATTAAAGGAGAATCCGCTAAAGGTTCAAGAATACCGTAATTTCCAGTTTGTAACTTATCACCCCATTGCCATTGATGCCACACTAAATTATTTCCTTCACAACGGGGAAAACCCCAGATAACCTTACTGTGTTGATGTAAAAGACTTAAATCTGGTTCTTGTTTAAAGCTAAAATAACTTAAAACGACTTTGGCTTGACGAAAAATCTCACTGTTTAAGATATTGTCACAAATTTTATCACTGTTCGATCGCCATTGATGAGGAGAAATACTTAATCGTTGTTGAATATATTTTTTTCTTAATAACTTTTTCTCGACAGATATATCAATTATTCTATTAGGCATCTGGTAAAAAAGATTGTGGATTTGTTCGTAGTAAGGGTTTTAACCCTTGATTTGTTATTTTTTTTACCTAAAACCTAACACCTAAAACCTAAAACCTAACCCCATCAAAAAAACTATGAATCTACAATAAAATATTTTTATGGCTCAACCCATCTACCGTCAGCTTTGATTAAGTTGATTAATTCTTCAACACCTTCGGTTTCTGGAACTTTTTTGATTTCTTCCTTACCACGATACAAGGAAATAAAGCCGGGTTGCTTCCCAACATAACCATAATCAGCGTCTGCCATTTCACCCGGTCCATTGACAATACAACCCATTACAGCTATATCTAAACCTGTGAGGTGTTTTGTGGCTTCTCTGACTTTGTGTAAAACTTCTTCAAGGTTAAATAAAGTACGTCCACAGGAAGGACAAGCTACATATTCCACCATGGTTTTACGCAATCCTAGAGATTGAAGGATACTATAACAAACGGGGATTTCTTTTTCGGGGGCTTCCGTTAAAGATACTCTGATAGTGTCGCCGATACCTTCTGCTAGTAATGTGCCAATTCCCGCAGTGGATTTGATACGCCCATATTCGCCGTCTCCTGCTTCGGTAACGCCTAAGTGTAAGGGGTAATCCATGCCTAATTCGTCCATGCGTTTTACCATTAAGCGATAAGCTGACAACATTACAGGCACTCTGGAGGCTTTCATAGAAACAATAAGATTACGAAAATCCAATGATTCACAGATTTTGATAAATTCGATCGCCGATTCTACCATACCTTCGGGAGTGTCACCATAAGTAAAGAGCATTCTTTCTGCTAAAGAGCCATGATTAACGCCGATACGCATAGCTTTACCTTGATCTCTTAAGGATATAACTAACGGTTCGAGGGTTTCTCTAATTTTATCACCAATTTCGGCAAATTCTTTGTCACTATAGTCAGTTCGATCGAGCTTAGGTTTTTCAAAGACGTATAAACCGGGGTTAATACGCACCTTATCAACGTGTTTCGCCACTTCAAGGGCAATTTTCATACCATTATGATGGACATCTGCCACTAACGGTACATCTTGATAGGTTTTAATTAACTGCGCCTTAATTTCCCCTACAGCTTTAGCATGGGCTAAACTAGGCACAGTGACTCGAACAATTTCGCAACCAATTTCATGTAAACGGCGAATTCCCGCAACGGAAGCCGACACATCGAGGGTATCCTCATTAATCATGGATTGCACCACTACGGGATTATTTCCACCGATGGTGATGTTACCTATTTTAACAGGGCGAGTTTTACGACGATGAATTGTACCATCAAAGAGATTGAGAGTGGGTAAAGGTTTATCTATAGTTTGCATATTTAATAATGAGGAATGAGGAATGGAGAATGGAGAATGGAGAATGGAGAATGGAGAATGGAGAATGGAGAATGGAGAATGGAGAATTAATAATTAATTATTAATTATTAACAATTAAAAACTCCTCACTATTCACTATTCACTGATTTATCGATCGACCGATCCCATAATGACATCAATACTACCTAGAATTGCCATAATATCAGCAACTTTTACTCCTTTGAGTAAATGGGGGAGGATTTGTAAATTATTGAAATCAGGGGCGCGGATTTTCCAACGCCAAGGGAAGACATCATTATTACCAACAATAAATACTCCTAATTCACCTTTTCCACTTTCAAGACGCACATAATGCTCCCCTTCTGGAATTTTGAAGGTGGGTGCAACTTTTTTGGCGATGTATTGATACTCAAAGTTATTCCATTCAGATTTTTTGCCCTCTTGAAGTCTTTTCGCCTCTAAGTTTTCATAAGCGCCACCGGGTAAACCTTTTAACGCCTGACGAATGATTTTAACCGATTCGCGCATCTCCCTAATTCGGATGATATAACGGGCGAAACAATCTCCTTCCGTTTCCCACTGCACATCCCAATCAAAATCATCGTAACATTCATAACGATCGACTTTACGCAAATCCCATTTTACTCCCGAACCGCGCAACATAGGACCGGATAAACCCCAGTTAATGGCTTGTTCTCTGGTGATAGTACCTATCCCTTCAATACGCTTACGAAAAATAGGGTTATTGGTGATGAGTTTCTCATATTCATCAACTTTTGGTAAGAAATAATCGCAAAAATCTTCACATTTGTCCACCCAACCGTAAGGTAAATCAACGGCGACTCCTCCAATACGGAAATAGTTATTGTTGATTAGGCGCATCCCCGAAGCGGATTCCCATAAATCATAAATCATCTCTCTTTCACGGAAGATATAGAAAAAGGGAGTTTGAGCGCCCACATCCGCCAAAAAAGGACCAAGCCATAGTAAATGGTTTGCGATGCGGTTTAATTCTAGCATGATTACCCGTATATATTGCGCCCGTTTCGGTACTTCAATATCGGCTAATTTTTCGGGCGCGTTAACGGTAATTGCCTCATTAAACATCCCTGCGGCATAATCCCAACGACTAACATAGGGTACATACATGACGTTGGTACGATTTTCGGCAATTTTTTCCATACCTCGATGTAAGTAACCGATGACGGGTTCGCAGTCCACTACGTCTTCACCATCAAGGGTGACAATTAGTCTCAAAACCCCGTGCATAGAGGGATGATGAGGTCCCATATTGAGAACCATTGGTTCTGTTCTAGTTTCTATTGTAGCCATAAAGCTGATTTATTTATAGGGTTAAGTATGTATTCCAATCGTTACTCGATCGATCATTTTTAAGTTTTTTGATGAAAGAATCAATATATATTCTCAAAAGATGATTTTTGGGCAACTAATTAGTATTGTAAAACCTAGATGATTTATTTATTGAATTTCTTGGTATAATCTATCATAAAAGTATGGTTGATTCAAGATACCGTTAATGGAAATGCTTTTGATGGTTGACTCGATCGAATCCTTGACAGACTTTAAAGATATAAAAATATAAAATAGTAATAATTCTTTGGTGTGACGCAAAATATTTTGTTTGATGATGATTATAGTTTAGATAAAAGTGCCATTGGTATTCCTGTACATCCTTTACAGTATAGAGCCATCGGCGTGATTCAAGGTATATATGAACCTTTAGAGAATACCTTGACCAAAGGTATTATGACTACGGTAGATAATGCTACTTTTGAGACAGTAATTTTAGGTAAGGCAATTAGTGCGGTGAAAAATCATGTGGATTTGAATGAGGTGCAAAATTGGGTTGTGTATCCCCATATTGTACCTGAGTTCGATCGACTACATTTACAAGTTTTAGGTGTTTTTGTACCTAATGATACAGAAAATATGTTACCTCCTAATTATTTTTCTATACGAGGGGAAGTAATTTATTCCTCAAAAAAAGAACAGAAAGTTATTGTTAAAATTTGTAAAAATAATAGTTTATCTAGTCGGCGAGTCAATTTTTTTAAGCTAGAATTAACAGGTAAAATCCCTGATCATACGATTAAACATTTTTATTCCTTTAGTACGGTTTTACAAGGACAAAAATTAATGATCAAAAACTATATTGATTTAGGACTAATTGCCGTTAATATTTAATTATTATCCCATCTTTCAGGCTGAATTAAATCAATAAGATGATCTCTTAATAGATAACCATTCAACTCTAATTCTATTTCTATTTTATGCCATTCTCTGGCAGGAATAAAATTACAAATGGTATAAATGGGTTGCTGACGACCGAGTAATCCTTTTTTAATCAACTGACGTACTTCTTCTTTGAGAGAGTTAATGGAATAATTTAGTTGTAAATTCATAATTATTTCTTTGATAAATTGTAACAAATATTTAGCTTGATTCTGGACAGAAAATTACTGCTATTGTGATGAAAAAAAATTAGGTATTGACAATACTTATTACACCGTCTATTATTTTCTTGTCTTTTAATCATTAAAAAAATTTAACGGTAATAATGATAGTTTTAGTAACGATCGATCTTTAAACTATATTCGGAGAATGGGAACTCTAAAAAAGCAATAATAATAATGTTTAAACTTAAGTCTATTTTTTATTATCCTCTGGGAGAAGATATTTGCTGATAAAAGTATATAATCTTAATATTGTCTTTAATTCTTGACAATAATTTCAGCATTTCAGAATATTATAGCAATAAAGATTATTTGATTTCTTACGAAATTCCCCAGAGATTCCTTCGTGCCTCGCAATAACTATCAATTCTCCATTCTAATTGTACATTCCTTAAAATCTTAGACTTATGGGTAAAAGAGCATTATTATTGATTAATCGTCACTCCCGAAAAGGGGAAAAGTCGTTACCTCTGGCGGTAGAATATTTTTATGCCCATGACATGGAATTAATCATCAAACCCGTTAAAAACTCTGACGAATTAGGAATGGTGGTAAGAGAATATCAACATCAGATAGATTTCGTCATTGTCGGAGGGGGAGATGGTACTCTTAATGCAGTGGTAGATAGTTTAGTAGAGACTAATTTACCTTTGGGTATTTTACCATTAGGCACGGCGAATGATTTGGCTCGAACTCTCAATCTTCCTTTAACGATGAAAGAAGCCTGTGATGTGATTGGGGTTGGAAAAATGAAGTCGATCGATCTAGGATGGGTTAATGGAAAATATTTTTTTAATGTGGCGAGTCTGGGTTTAAGTGTTGATATTACGGAAAAGTTATCAAGAGGGATAAAACGCCGTTGGGGAATTTTTGCCTATGGCATTACCGCTTTACAAGTTATTGGTGCTACTCGTCCTTTTCGAGCTACGATTAAAGTTGATGGTGAGAGTTTTTCTGTCAAAACTGTACAAATTGCCATCGGTAATGGTAGATATTATGGTGGGGGAATGGCTATAGCCAATGATGCGGCTATTGATGATCAAAGACTAGATTTATATAGCATAGAATTAAATCATTGGTGGCAAATTTTTCCCTTAATTTGGCATTTACCCCAAGGAAGACATCATCAATTAGACTGGGTAAAAAGTCTGGCGGGAAAAACCATCGAAGTTTATACCAAAAAATCCTATAACATTAATACTGATGGCGAAATAACTACTATTACCCCCGCTAAATTTAAAGTTATTCCCCATGCTTTACAAGTTTTTGTGCCTTAATTAAGGGGTTGTCAAAAAATTACTTTGAGGAGAGTAGTAAGGAGTTTTTAATTCTTAATTCTCCATTCTCCATTCTCCATTCTCCATTATTTAAGAAGTTTCTAACCAATCATAAATTTTATCTAATTGTTCGATCGTAACTAAACCATATTGCCATAAAACCATGGGAATTAAACCTAAATTATGATCAACATTACGTTGAGCAATAGCAATACATTCTTGGGATAAATTGATTTCTTCTTGGAGAAATTTAACAAAACGGTGATAAGTAATAGTAGGCATATAAGTATATAAAAATATGTTGATGAATAAATGAATTAAAAAAATGATTATTAAAAAAAATTAGAATAGCTAAAAGCTAGTCTTTAAAAATAAAAGTTATACTTCTCACACAATTTGTTATAGATTATTCCTAAATTTTAACTAACTTTAAGAATTAACAAATAATTAAGTTAAATCTTTTTTTAGCTAACAAAATACCTATAAATAGGGAAATACTGTACTTGGATTTATGAAATAAAATACAGATAAACCTAATTTTTTAAGGTTGGGTTTTTCTACGAACAAATAACCCTAAAGATATGCGTTGATTTTATTTATCGATGAGGTTATTTTGACTAACGTTAATGATAGGGTAAAGATTATTGATTACTTGCGATTTTCCACTGAGATAGGTACAAATTATCAATGACTCTTAAACTCGATCACGAAGTTCCACCCTTGGCGATCGAAACTGCTCGATTCAGCTTTATCAGTGATTTTAGTCACTATAAACTTTTAATTAAGTAAAGTATTATACACTATTCGGTTTATTTTTGCTATTTTTTTTACTTATTTTTCTTTCCCCTCCAAAAACTCGATCGTAATTTTATCTCCTACCTTAATTCCTAGTTCCTTTGTTCTATTTTCTGCTAATTCGATGACTTGATCGATCGATACATTTGAATTATATAAAGGACAAGGATCAACATTACAGGGAGGTGCGGTAACAATATGTTTAATAACTCCTTCAGAAACAAAAATCATATCCAGAGGAATAGAAACATTTTTCATCCAAAAACTGACAGTTTGAGGAGGATTAAAAGGAAATAACATTCCACGATTAGGGGGAATAAAATCCCGATACATTAAGCCAATCTGTTGTTGTTGGGGAGTTTGAGCAACTTCTAACTCAATAATTTCCTGATTAATCAGTAATTTAGCACTAATGGGCAAATTTTGACCTTGGCTAATGGTATTAACAGGAATAGTTTCTGAAGAAATATTTTCATCACTGCCAGAAACAGAAGAAGGTAGAAAATTACAACCGAATAAAAAAAAACTAACCGCAACAATCACAGAAGAACTTAATTTGAGCATCAGCAAAGATGGAATACTGTTTGAAAATAATTATAAAAGATGAAAATAAAAGATAACACAAAACTAACCGATAAATTCGGAAAAGGTGATTTTTTAAAGAATGATTTAAGATTTGAACAATAAACATCTCCAATATTTAATAGACTAATAGCTTCACTATTACTACAAAATGATGCGAAAAAAATTTTTCTATAAAAAAAAGATGTTTGAACAAGCTGTACCCTTTACTCTGGCTTTTTTTGAAGTTAATTTGAATAATAATCAGCAATTTCAGCCTTATTTACAGTCTAGTTATGCCCAATTTTTAAGCGAAAATCAGGAATATAAATTAAGTCTAATTACTGGTGATTCTACTCCAAAATTAAAAACTTCGATCGAAAACTTTAGACGAGAAAATAATCTTAAATAATTAACAATGTTCGTAGTGAGGGTTTTAACCCTTATAAATGGCTAAAGCCATCACTACAAACTTATTTATTGTAAAGAAATGGGGATGGTAACGATAAATTTTGTACCTTCATTTTCTTGACTTTTAACTTCTATTTTTCCACCATGTAATTCTACTGCTTTTTTGACGATCGAAAGTCCTAAACCATTACCTTTTATACTTCCAACATTACTTCCTCTCTCAAATAAAGTAAATAATTTTGCTTGATAATCTTCTGGTATTCCGATACCTTCGTCTTCTATTTCTAAAACAAATTGGTGTTTTTCACAAAGTAAATTTAAGGTAACTTTTCCCCCTTCAGGAGAATATTTAATAGCATTGGATAGGAGATTATTTAAAATATGATTGAGTATTTTTTGATCTAAATAAACTGTATAATTTTCTTGATTACTATTTAATTTTATCTCATGATCGTCCGTTAAATTATTATATTCATCAACTATAATGCTGAGATATTCTACCAGATTAAAATTTTGAGGATAAAGGGTTATTTTTCCTTCCTCTGCTTTACTTATCAACAGTAAATCTTCGAGGGAATCTGTCATTTTGAATACAGCAGATTTAATAAAATTAAAGTATCTTTCTTTTTTATCAGGGGAAATTTGATCACCATAATCTCGAATTAATTCAGTATAACCGAGAATATTAGTTAAAGGAGTGCGTAAATCATGGGAAGCAGTAGCTAAGGCTTGAGTTTTTATCTGATTAAGTTTTTTTTCGGCGCACAAATCAGCTTCTTTTTGTAAATCATCTTGATATTTTGCCCATGCCATTGCAATAGTAGTGCTAACATCAACTATCTTATAAGGTTTGACTAAATAACCATAAACAGGAGTTGACTTTGCCCTCGAAAGAGTCTCATTATCTCCATAGGCACTAAGATAAATTATGGGAGTTTTATGTTGACTATAAATCACTTGGGCAGCCGTAATACCATCCATTTTTCCCTTTAACATAATATCCATTAAGATTAAATCTGGATTAGTTTTACTCACCTTTTCAATGGCTTTTTCTCCAGAATTAACCACACCACAAACCTGATAACCAAGTTTTTCTAAGTCAAGGGAAAGACTCTCGGCGGCGATTAACTCGTCTTCAACTATTAAGATTTTGACTTGTTTGGTTTCCATGTTATTAGTGAATAGTTGATAGTGAATAGGGAATAGGAAATAGTTTTTGATTCTGCATTCTTAATTCTTAATTCTTAATTCTTAATTCTTAATTCTTAATTGTTTTTCAGGGTGTAAAAGTAATAATAAAACAAGTACCCTCATTATTAGCATTGACTTCGATTTCTGCGTCTAACTGTTGACTTAATAATCTGACTAGACGCAATCCAAGGGAGTTATTTTTTTCCCAATCTAAATTAGGGGGTAATCCGATACCGTTATCTATTACTTCCAATTTTATCGATTCTTCTTCATTTGTGATTAAATTTATGGTAACTTCTCCTTCTCTTTGGGGAAAAGCGTGTTTAAAGGCATTGGTGACTAATTCATTAATTAATAATCCCGCAGGAATAGCGGTTTCAATGCTTAAATAACATTCTTGAAGATGAGTAACGGGTTGGATTCCTGTATGATAGTGATTGTAGGATAGAAAAAGATTTGACACGAGACGGTTAATATATTCGGCAAAGTTGATCTCGGAAAGGTCATCGGATTGGTATAATAATTCGTGAATAACTGCCATGCTTTGAATCCGATTTTGGCTATCTTCAAAAAGATTTTTTACTGTTTCGTCTTCAATATAACTAGATTGCAAGTTAAGCAATCCTGAGATAACATAAAGATTGTTTTTGACTCGATGATGGACTTCTTTTAATAAAATTTCTTTTTCTTGTAAGGATTTAAACAGTTTTTCTTCGGCTTCGTGCCTTTCGGTGACATCGGTGGAAATACCATCAATACTAATTGCTCTAGCATATTGATCATACACTATGTGCGATCGTTCTCGAATCCAACGAGTATCTCCCGTGGATAACTCAATTTTATATTCTAATTCCCAATTTTTGCCGTATTCGTTTTGCAAAACTCCTAAATGATAGTCTTCCATAATATCTGCCCATGTATCTTCTACTAATTGACGATATTCTGGTACTACCATCTCTAATAAAATACCACGATTCATTAATATATCGGCAGGAGAATAACCATATAGGATTTGACAGGCTGGATTAATATATCGCAAATTTAAGTCAGGTAAAGACATTGACCAAACTACATCCTGTAAAGAACTAAGAACACTATTTAACCTAGCTTCGCTTTGCTGTAGGGATTCTTCCGCTTGTTTTCGATCGCTAATATCATTGATTACAGCGATAAAGTAAGAAGGATCGACAGACACCCACACCACAGACATAGTAAGATTAATCCATAAAAACTCACCATTAAAACATCTCAAGCGAATTTCTCGTTCAAAAGTAGCATTATTTCCCACTAATAAACTCGATAAATCTGTGAGGGTAGGAGAAACATCGTCAGGATGAATCAGGGAATGAAAATCCATATCCACTAATTCGTCACGGGAATAACCCATTAACTGACTAAATTTATCATTGACTAAAGCGAGTTTGCCGGGGAGACTAACTTGAAGGATACCGACGGCGGCTTGATGAAAAATGCTACGAAAACGTTGCTCACTTAATTTTAACCTAAGTTGGGCAAGTCTTACTTCTTCGATGTCTTGTCCACAAGCTATGATACCAATTCCTTGTCCATGATTATCAGTAAAACGGTTAACATTCCATAATATTGTTCTTTCGTTTCCTTCGGCGGTTAAAATTTTATTCTCTAGGTTACGATGAATTTGTCCTTGTTGTAAGGTAAAGTTAAGTTGATCTTTAAAGGATTCTCTATCATGGGGAGGAATGAATAATAAGAAATAGTCTTCTCCCAATACGGAATCTCTACGCCAACCAAAAACTTTTTCTGCTTCTTCGTTCCATTCCACAATGCGATATTCTTGATTAAGTACTACTAAAATTGTCCCAGCAGTTTGTACAAATGTTCTTAATTGGGTGGTAGTTTGTTCTAGTTCTTCTGTTCTATCTTTGACTCTGGTTTCTAATTCTTCGTTGAGGGTGCGCAGTTGAGATTCCGCTTGTTTGGCTAGGGTTATATCTCTAGCGGTGGCGTAAATAATACCTTCTTCGTAGGGGAGACTTTTCCATGCTAACCATCTATATTGCCCATCATTAGTTAACCAGCGATTTTCAAAGTTAACGGAGGGAAAACCATTACTTAATTTTTCTAATTCTTGTTTGGTAATTTCTACATCGTTGGGATGAACAAAGGATAGCATATTTTGATTGATCATCTCCTCTGAATTGTAGCCTAAAGTGGTGAGAAAACTTGAGTTTACCCGTTTAAATGAACCATCGACTCCTGCAATACAAAACATATCAAGGGAGAGATTAAAAAAGTAGTCTAATTGTCGCTGTGATCGAGTTCGATCGATGGCAGTAGCTAAAACGTTAGCAACGGTTTGGAGAAAGTTAATTTCTTCGGGGGTAAATTTGCGGGGAGTTTTACTGTAAATACCCATAATGCCGAAACAGTCTTGTTTGCCACCAATATTAACGGCAACGGCGCTAATAATTCCCGTATTGTGTAGAATGGGGGAAGGGCTAAAACGAGTTTCTACCATTAAATCTTCTGTTACAACCGGGTGCATAGCTTTTAAAGTGTATCCCGGCATCCAACGAGGTGACGAGCCAATTTGAGCAAATCCTATCCATTCTTTCGTCCAACCTACTCCTGCTTTTAACACAAAAGAGGCTTGATTTGGTTGTAATTGTAATAAATCGCAATATTCTGTTTTTAGAGTTTCACTGACTATTTCAACGGTAGTATTCATTAAGGTTTCTAAGTCATTACTCACTAAAGCGGTATTGCCTAAAGTAGCGATAGCCGTTTGATATTGAGCGACTTGTAAGGCTTTTTGAGCGTATTCTGATTGTTGTATGGC
Source organism: Geminocystis herdmanii PCC 6308 (assembly GCF_000332235.1). Lineage (NCBI taxonomy): Bacteria > Bacillati > Cyanobacteriota > Cyanophyceae > Chroococcales > Geminocystaceae > Geminocystis > Geminocystis herdmanii. The sequence continues at coordinate 2,787,492 of NZ_CM001775.1, forward strand.
GATCGCAACTTGAGAGGCTAACTTTTGCAGTAACTCCAATTCATCTTCTAACCACTGACGGGGTTGCCGACAATTTTGGGCGGCAAGTAACCCCCATAAGCGATCATGGAATATAATAGGTACAACTAAATTGGCTTGTATTTCTATCCCTAACAATAAATCCAGATGACAAGGAGAAAGATTCGCCTCGAAAACATTATCTACTGCTTGGATTCTGCCGTTAAGATAGGGTTGAATAAAGTCTTTGGCAAAACAGTGATCTTGTACTACTCTACCAAGTATTGACATTACCCCATTAACTACAGACTCCGCAATAATAACTCCGTCACCGTCAGGGTATAATTGATAAACGATAACTCGATCGCAATCTAAAAACTGTCTTACTTCATTAACCGTGCTGTTTAAAATTTCTTCTAAATGTAAAGATTTGCGAATGCGTTGACTAAGTTGAGATAGTAGTTTTTCTTGCTCAACTTGTTTTTTTTCTACTTTAAATGCGGTTTTTATGCTGTTTAATTCTTTTTGTTGTTGCCTTAAATATTCTTGTTGCCAAGAAGGAGTTAATACTTTAATTAAATGACGAGCATTGACTATATTCAGTCGATCGTATATTTTTAAATAGCATTTAGTTTCATGGTTTTGATATTCTTCAGAATAATTATTGATTAAGCAGGAATTGATAATAGAATCAGAAAAATTATGACTAATTAAGATATTATTTTGCGTTTCTAATAGATTGCTTATGAAAGTTATTTTTTCCGATTGTTTTTTACTTAGTAAATCGTCGGTTTTTAATTCTTTTATGGTTTTCTCTTTCCAATGTGGATTAAGAAAATATTTAATAATATTTTTAAGGGTAATAATTTTAATTAAGGATTCTTCTTGATAAATAAATCCTTGTAGATGTTGATGGATATTTATTTTTTTAATCAGAGAAAATAAACTAATATTTTCGGTAATTACTGTCAAATTCGGTTCAATAACTTCAGCGATACAGATACTTTGATAAAAAGATTCTGTATAAAAGTGACGACAAAGACTCTGATCTGATATAATTCCTATTAACTTATTACGTTCATTTAAACATCCGTAAATTATTGATTTTTGCTGATATATATTTTGTGCGATCGAAAATATATCAGGTAATTGTTTTTCTTGATAAGAGGGGAAACTCTCACAAAAATCTTTTGCATGGAGAGAATAAGTATTAAGATTAAAAGTAACTGTTTTGAGAATAGTTTGTTCAGAAATAACTCCCAAAGGGATTAAATTATCCACTACTATCAAATATTTATATCCCATAGTCATTTTTTTTACCACATCCAGAAAAGAAGTATTGGGTAAAATTAAAATGGGTTGATAGTCAATAATAGTGAGATTTAATTCCTCATGAAAAATCATCATAATCAGGAATGAGATATTAGATATTAGGTATTAGGTATTAGTCTGAAAAAAGAGTTAGGAGTAATAAATGAGAGTTTTTTATTTATTTTTCATTATCAATTATCAATTCTCCTTTTTCCATTATTTAAGATAGGAAAGGGGCATACAAAATTCATCAATTCCTTGTTTAATCACATAAATAATAACAGGAGTTACCAATAACGGAGGACAAATTTTTCTCTCGATGATATAATTCACTGCATTTTCAATGTAATTATCTTGTAAATCTGAACGCAAACTTTCCTCACAAATGGCTACTCGACAACGTTTCGCCCAACCGTCTAACCAATCCACTCGATCGATGGCTTGTCCTATAGAAAGTGCTATCGAGGTTGCACCATCTTCTAAATCTCCTTCAGCATCTTCAATTATATCTAATGCCATCATAGCAGGTTCACATTCTGCTAATTGATCTCGATAGTAACTAATTTCTTGACTGGTTAACTGCATAAATTTTTAATTAATTTAAAAATACAGAATCTATTTTTTGCTTTGGTACTTAACCTATTCTATGATCAATAATAGACATTGACTATTTTTGAGAAAATAAGGGTTAAAACCCTCACTAAGTCAGCAGATAAATTAATTGTATGTTTACTTTCTGAAAGGCAAAAGGCAAGAGGCAAGAGGCAACAAAGATGTAAGTTATTTTAATTAATTTTAAAATTCACAATCTATTTTCCATGAGTATTTACAAACAAAAGTAAATATCTTGTTTTAGGCACAATCCAACTCCAAGAAAAATCCCCATAATTATTATTAAACAAAATTGTATGATGCTTTCAAATTCTACGAGTAAAAAATGGCAACCTATCATTAAAGAATTAGAGGAAATATTAGGTAAAAATGGCGTAGTCAAGCGCAAAGATGAACTTTTAACCTACGAATGTGATGGTTTAACGGAATATCGTCAGCGCCCAGCTTTAGTTACCTTACCCAAAACCACCGAAGAAGTCGCTCAAATTGTCAACATCTGCAATAAGTATGAAATAAAATGGGTTGCAAGGGGAGCAGGTACAGGTTTATCTGGAGGCGCGTTACCTGTGGAAGACTGCCTTTTAATTGTCACTGCGAGAATGCGTCAAATTTTAGATGTTGACTATGAGAATCAAAGAATTGTGGTGCAACCCGGTATTATCAATAATTGGGTAACACAAGCAGTAAGTGGTGCAGGTTTTTACTATGCACCTGATCCTTCTAGTCAGATAATATGCTCTATTGGGGGTAATGTGGCAGAAAATTCGGGAGGTGTTCACTGCCTAAAATACGGCACAACTACAAATCATGTTTTAGGCTTGACGATCGTAACTGCCGAGGGTAATATACTCAAAATTGGGGGAAAAGTGCCAGAAACCCCCGGATTTGATCTTACGGGCTTGTTTGTAGGCTCTGAGGGTACGCTAGGCATCGCTACGGAGATAACCTTGAAAATCCTCAAAACTCCTGACGCTATCTGTGTGGTGTTAGCAGATTTTAATAGCATTGAGGAAGCAGGAAGCGCCGTTGCCGAGATTATTCGTGCTGGTATTATTCCTGCGGGAATGGAAATGATGGACAATTTTAGTATTAATGCGGTGGAGGATGTGGTAGCTACTGACTGCTATCCGAGGGATGCTGAGGCTATTTTATTAGTAGAATTAGACGGTTTACAAGTAGAAGTTGATACTTATAAGCAACAAGTCGATGCTATTTGTCGATCGAACGGTGCAAGAAGTGTTACATCTGCTAGTGATGCGCCCACTCGTCTCAAACTCTGGAAAGGAAGAAAGGCAGCTTTTGCGGCGATGGGCAAAATTAGCCCTAATTATTTTGTACAAGATGGAGTAGTACCTCGATCGAAATTATCCCAAGTCTTAGGGGAAATAAATGCTTTAGGTGAACAATATGGCTATCGCATCGCTAATGTTTTCCACGCAGGAGATGGTAACTTACACCCTTTGATATTATACAATAATTCGATCGAAGGTTCATTCCATCAAGTAGAAGAATTAGGAGGAGAAATCCTCAAGTTATGTGTGAGAGTTGGAGGTAGTATTTCAGGAGAGCATGGTATTGGTAGCGACAAAAAATGTTATATGAGTGATATGTTTACCGAAACCGACTTAGAAACCATGCAATATGTCAGAAGCAGTTTTAACCCCAAAGGCTTGGCAAATCCAGAAAAGATTTTCCCCACCCCTCGCACCTGCGGTGAGTCAGCTAATGCTAACAAGACGGAGTTTAAAGGCGCAATAGCCTATTAAATTCAAACATTTCATTGCCATGAGAAAAAAGTTACTAAGTTTGTAGTGACGGCTTTAGCCGTTAATTAATAAGGGTTGACACCCTTACTACGAACTTTTTTATCGAAACCATGCAGTATGTCAGAAGCAGTTTTAACCCCAAAGGCTTGGCAAATCCCGACAAGATTTTTCCCACCCCTCGCACCTGCGGTGAGTCTGCGAATGCTAACATGACAAAATTTAAAGGCGCACTAGCCTATTAAATTCAAACATTTCATTGCCATGAGAAAAAAGTTACTAAGTTTGTAGTTACGGCTTTAGCCGTTAATTAATAAGGGTTGAAACCCTTACTACGAACTTTTTTATCGAAACCATGCAGTATGTCAGAAGCAGTTTTAACCCCAAAGGCTTGGCAAATCCCGACAAGATTTTTCCCACCCCTCGCACCTGCGGTGAGTCTGCGAATGCTAACATGACAGAATTTAAAGGCGCACTAGCCTATTAAATTCAAACATTTCATTGCCATGAGAAAAAAGTTACTAAGTTTGTAGTTACGGCTTTAGCCGTTAATTAATAAGGGTTGAAACCCTTACTACGAACTTTTTTATCTTCTGTTGAAGTAGTAACTTAGAAAATTGAAAAGATAATCTCTCCATGACGGGGAAGGAATTTTACCTAAATCTTTTTGCCAATTACCAATAATCATTCTACCCAACGGCGTTAATCTAAAGCTGTCTGTAATACCTTGCCCATCCACTTCCCTCCGTAGAATACCAACTTTGATTAACCACATTAAGTCATTTTCTACTTTATTTTCCGTAACGGATTTAAGAGTGTAATTTTTTTCTAATCCTCTTGTGGTTGCTATCTCTTTTAAGTCAACACTAGCATTAATCATCGTAGTAAATAAAGTTAACTGAAATGGACTACAGCGTAATGCTCTTTCACCTCGTTTAATGGTGTTGACGGGATAGGAAATTAATGATGGTTTCGTCAGAGTGGGAGAAGTCATAACACAATTAGCAAGTAAGAAGTAAGGAGTAAGGAGTAAGGAGTAAGGAGTAATTATATTTCCGATAGAGACGTGAAATTTTAGGTTTCTACAATAGTTTTAGGGATCAAAAAATTAATTTTACTTATTAATTCATCATTTTTCATTGTACATTGTTAATTGTTCATTGTTAATTGTTATCTGATGTTTCTTTTTGAAAACAAATGGCACAATAACCCCATCTTTTTAATTCTCCTTCAGGACAATTAATGTTACATACTGGACAAGTGACAAATTTTTGTTCTCTTTTTTTGATGATATTAAACCATGTTTGTAAGGCTTCTTGGGGGTTTTCTGGAGGAAGTAAATTTAAGGTAGAATCAGAAATAATTGTGCTAGGATGTGAGTCACTATTATCCGATCGATCGAGGTTAAGAGAATTATTTTGATACCATTTAACCGTAGCAAAATGTAAATCTTTCACGGTAAAATCGATACGCCGATTAATTTTGAGTATTAAAGAACGTCTTTGTAAGTTTAAATCTTGCGCCCATGACGAACTAGCGGTAGCAATATATAAAACTTCATTGTTAAGGGAAATGGGACGGGTATGTTGTGCTATCTTATGATTAACCACTTGATACCAACATTTAGTTAATTCATGGTATTTTCTTTGTTTCTCCCATTGGGGTTGCGCAAGAATAACATTTAAGAGTTTATCTATAGAGTAAAATGTCATTGATTATATGAGTTCAATAATATCAGTTCATCCTCACATCAAAAAAATTATTCAAACTCTCGATTTAGATTTAGGATCAGAGTTAACTAAGTTTGAACAAAGTCTTTATCAAGATTCTATCTTAATTCCTGACATTGTGTCTGATATTCCACCAAAACAAGATTTATCATCTTCTTCTTTAATATATTACCCTGATTCGATCGCACAGCGGGGTTTTTCGATCGAATCAGATGAGCCTATTTCTGTAGCTTCTCGTTTATTAGATGCTCCGAATGTAGAGGAAAAATCCTTACTAGATTTTATTTTAACCCCTTGGGGTATCATGGGGATACTCATTTTTTGTGGTGCAAATCTTTTTATTTTTATCAATCAAGACACAAAAATAGCTGTTAATAACAACAATGAAAATCCCCAAAATATTAGCGAAACTAATCCATCAATTCCAGAAAATAATCAGAATAATATTGTAGAATTAAATTCATTAAATCCTACGGAAAATAATCCTCCTCCTTTACCCCTTCCCTTACCCGATACGAATAACTCTGTAGAAAATCAATCTCCTCATCCTAATTTAAAAACGGCTTTGTTAAAGGAAATTACCAAGCCTTCTCCTTCTGAGAATAACCCTCCTCCCTTAACGATTAATTCTCCCAATTCTTCCGTAACTTCTCCTTCATCACCATCGAAAAATACCAAATATTATCTAGTAACTAACTATGAAAATATGGATAATTTTAATAAGATAAAAAACATTATTCCTAATGCTTTAATTCTCAATGTTGAAAAGGAGATAAAAATTCAATTAGGTATTTTTGCAACAGAAACGGAAGCGAAAATACAATCTCAAAAATTGCAAAGTCAGGGTATCATAACTCAAATAATTCCACAACCTCAACCCTAAATGAAAAGTAAGAATTAATAAGTAACAAATAATCGGGTGTTAATTATCCATTCTCCATTCTTAATTCTCCATTCTTAATTCTTAATTCTCCATATGTTTTTATTGCGTTATATTTTATTGTCTTGTTTAATAATTACTGTTACTGCTTGTAGCGGAAATCAAAGTTTACAATCTCGTTTTGCACCTGTTAACCCTAATACGGAAAATAATACTACTCCGAATAATCTTCCTACTCCTGTAGAAAATCCTACGGGGGTAAAACTTCCTGATGATTTTCCGAAAGATATTCCTATCTATAATCAAGCTAAATTAATTACCGTGGATGGAAAACAAACGGTATGGAGTTCGATCGATCCGTTAAACTTAATTACAGAGTTTTATCAACAACAGTTACCAGCACAAAATTGGAATATAACCCAAGCCGAAGAAAACTTGATTGTTGCCACGAAACCCGACACCCAAGAATCTTTCAAATTATCTTTGACACCGAGTAACGATGAAACGGAATTTACTATCACCTATGAAACAGAAGCTACGGTAATAATTCCCACACAAACTAACCCTAATAATGTCACTATTCCCAATAATAATAATGACAACAAACCACCTCTTAACAATCAAAACTCATCTAGTCTTGAGGAATTAGTCAGACTGCAAATTATTCCCTCGACTGAAAAACTCAACCCTCATGAGTCGATTACCCGTAGAGAATATGCCCGTTGGCTGGTGAAAGTGAATAATCTGATCTATAGTGATGTCAATAGTAAGTTAATTCGCCTTGCTACCCCCAATAATAAGCCCGTTTTTACTGATATTCCCACAAATGATCCCGATTTTGCTATTATTCAAGGTTTAGCTGAAGCAGGGTTAATTCCTTCTACTCTAACTCAAGATAGCAGTTCGATCGCATTTAAACCAGATACACCTTTAACCAGAGAAGACTTAATTACATGGAAAATACCTTTAGATTTCCGCCAAAAATTACCTAACGCCAGTCTTGACACCATCAAAGAAACATGGGGTTTTCAAGATGCGACAAAAATAAGCCCTAAAGCATGGCAAGAATTATATGTAGATTGGCAAAACGGCGAAGAATCGAACATTAGACGGGGATTTGGTTACATTACCTTGTTTCAACCGCAAAAACCCGTTACATTAGACGAAGCAGGAAGAATTTTAAGCACCTTTGGTTATCAAGGGGATATTCGTAATCTTAAAGACGTTAACCCTCAATCAACAATCAATAATTAACAATTAAAAGTCTCGCCTATTTATTCCTAATTCTTCATTCTCCATTCTCCATTCTTCATTCTCCATTCTCCATTCTTAATTCCTAATTCTTCATTCTCCATTCTCCATTCTCCATTCTCCATTCTCCATTCTTAATTCTTAATTCTTAATTCTTAATTCTTAATTCTTAATTCTTAATTCTCCATTCTCAATTTATAAAACTATGAATTCGATCGAAATATCTACAGAAATAGCTAAAATAAAATATTGGCATCATCATTTTGACTTTGGGGATGGCATAGAAACAAAACAAGGAAAAGAAGGTAAATTTTGCCGTAAATTTCAACAATGGATTTTAAGCGGTATTCCCGAAGATTTAACCGATAAAACCGTTTTAGATATTGGTGCTTGGGATGGATTTTATTCTTTTTCTGCCGAAAAAAGAGGAGCAAAAAGAGTTTTAGCCACAGATTCTTTCATTTGGCAACAACAAGAATTATACGGTTTAGATCATAATTTTTGGCGTGATTTTGGAGCAGGAAAACAAGGTTTTGAATTAGCTAGAAAAATTTATAATTCTCAAGTTGAAGACTATAATATTGATGTTTTAGAACTAGATAAAGATAAAATAGGAACTTTTGATATAGTCTTATTTTTAGGAGTTTTATATCATATGAAATACCCCCTTTTTGCCCTCGAAAAAGTAAGAAGTGTCACCAAAGAATTATTAGTTTTAGAAACCCATATTAGCTTATTTTTTAGCTTATTTCCTCAACCATTAATGCAGTTTTATCCTAGCAATGAATTAAGTAAAGATGTCACAAATTGGACTGGTGCAAATATCGCTTTAGTAAAATCTTGGTTACTCACCGCAGGATTTAGAAAAGCAGAATTAGTAAAATGGCGTAAAGATAGAGCAATTTTTCACGCATGGTGTTAATGTCAATAAGCTATCAAATTTTCGATGAAGGTAGGAGATAGAAAACAGGAGACAGGAGATAAAAAATTGATTAAAAAATTTTCTAAGTTTGTAGGTTTTAACCCTTATTCATGAATGGCTAAAGCCATCACTACAAACTTTTTTATAACTGATTATCCGAACTTTATATAACAATATAATAAGAAATATCAATTTTTATGAATAAATATTAAAATTCTGAAATTAACTTATTAAATCTTAGAAAAAATGTTGCGAAAACGTAAGGTAAAATAAAGGTTAAAAGAAATACTTAAAAAAAAAGTTAATCTCTTAAATAATTACTTTAAAAAAAATTTATGATTGCTACAGCAGAATCCAAAACCTTTGCTACAAATACATCCCATCTTCCTCCTATCTGCGGTTTAGAAACAAAAATCTCCGCCTTAGTTAACAATAATAATCGAGTATATTTACCTAAGACTAACTTAAAATTAGATAACATAAAATCGGGATTTGCCTGTGCCTTACATATGCACCAACCCACCATTCCCGCAGGGCATAATGGCTCATTAATCTGTAATTTAGAGCATATGTTCAATAATCAGGGTGATGGTGATAACCACAACGCTGGGGTTTTTGCTTGGTGTTACAGTCGCATGGGTGAATTTATCCCTCAATTAGTCGCCGATGGTTGCAATCCTCGCATCATGTTAGATTACTCAGGCAATTTACTCTGGGGTTTACAACAAATGGGGCGCAATGATGTACTTGATAATCTCAAAAAACTTGCCTGTGATGCCCAATATCAACCTTATGTAGAATGGTTAGGTACAATGTGGTCTCATGCCGTAGCACCTTCAACTCCAATTCCTGACTTAAAATTACAAATTCAAGCATGGCAACATCATTTTTCGTCTATTTTCGGGGAGGAAGCCTTATCAAGAGTTAAAGGTTTTTCGCCTCCAGAAATGCACCTTCCTAATCACCCTGACACCCTTTTTGAATATGTGAAAGCGTTGAAAGATTGCGGTTATCGTTGGTTGTTAGTACAAGAGCATACTGTAGAGCGTCCTGACGGTTCGGGGTTACATCATGAACAAAAATATGTGCCTAATCGTTTAGTAGCGAAAAATTCCCGTGGAGAAACCATTAGTATCACGGCTTTAATTAAAACTCAAGGCTCGGATACTAAGTTAGTGGCACAAATGCAACCCTATTATGAAGCCAAAACTTTAGGCAAACAAGACATAGGGGGAGTGTCTATTCCTTCCTGTGTTAGTCAAATTGCTGACGGCGAAAACGGTGGGGTGATGATGAATGAGTTTCCGGGAGGGTTTTTCCCTGTTTGGCATGAGATCAAGGGTAATGGTGATGTGGTTGGTTTCAATGGTACTGAATATCTTGAGTTAGTGGAAGCTAGTGGCGTTAATCCTGAAGATTTCCCTGTCTGTCAACCTGTCGGGCAACATAAAATTTGGGCTAAAGTGGGGGATGAGATTACCCCTGCTAATGTAGAAAGTTCGATCGAACATCTTAACAAAAATGATCATCAATTTCACATGGATGGTGCATCATGGACTAATGATTTAAGTTGGGTAAGAGGTTACGAGAATGTTCTTGAACCGATGAACAAATTAAGCGCTATGTTTCATCAAAAGTTCGATCGACTGGTAGCAGAAGACCCTACAGTCACACAACGCCCTGACTATCAAGAAGCTCTATTATATAACTTATTGGTACAAACAAGCTGTTTCCGTTATTGGGGGCAAGGCACATGGACAGATTATGCTCGTGAATTATATCGTCGTGGTGAAGAACTTTGCAAGTAATTAGGATTTTAAGTTTGTAGTGATGGCTTTAGCCATTCATTTGTAGGGGTGTAAAATTTTACGTCTCTACCTCAAACACGATCGAAGTCTAATATAAGAGAAGCAAAAAAAAGTTATAATTAGTTATACTAATTGTGCCTAAAACTGAGTATCAGTTATCAGTATCCTGAGCATCTCTACATGAGAAAAGAACAAATATGTTTAAAGCCGATAAAAAACCTCCCATAAGCGATCATTTTATCATTGTTGCTTTAGATACCCCTTTATTAGATGTTATTATTAAAATTAGTGAACGTCATTTTAAAAGAGATAATAATAATAATAATAACTGTCAAAATTTTTCCGTAAGTTGTGTTTTTGTCGTAAGTAATAATCGTTTAGTAGGGTTAATCACCGAAAGAGACATCGTTAAACTATCTTCCCAGTTATTGCCTTTAGATAAAATGGTAGCGGCAGAGGTAATGACACGGGATTTAATTACTTTCCCCTCCGATAAATTAGTTAATATTATTGATTTAATTGATATTTTTAAACAACATAATATCCGACATTTACCCATTGTGAACGATCGAACGGAAGTAGTTGGAATAGTTACCCCTGATAGCATTCGATCGAGCTTACAACCCCTCGACTTACTCAAACACCGACACATTAGTGATGTAGTGCGTAGAAATATAATTTATGGCTTTGCCCATCAAAGGGTGATAGATTTAGTCAACCTCATGGCAAAAGAAAATATTAGTTGTGTCGTAATTGTCGAAAATACCGACAGAGAAACCCTAAAACCCATCGGCATTATTACCGAAAGAGATATAGTGCGTTATCAAGCTCAAAGGCTAAACTTAAAAAATATCATCGCCGAAGAAGTCATGACTAAACCCCTGATAGTCATTTCCGAAAATGAATGTCTTTGGAATGCTCATCAAATTATGCAAAATAATTATCTACGGCGATTAGTCGTAGTCAATGACTTAGGAGACTTATCAGGAATCATTACTCAAAGTAGCGTATTAGAAGGAATAGACCCTAGAGAGTTACAAGGCGTAATCAACGTTTTAGAACGTCAAGTAGAAATGTTACAAACCGAGAAAACCAAATTATTGCAAAAAATAATCGCACAGGAAAAACAAAATTTACAATCCGTAGAGCAAAGAAGTAAACTAATCTCAGATATAGCCTTACGCATTCGCTCATCCCTAGATTTAACCACCATTTTACAAACAGCCGTCAATGAAATTCTCCCCATTTTAGAAGTAGATAGAGTCATTATCTATCGTTTTCTTGATGGAGACGGCGAAATTGCCGTAGAAGCAGTAAAACACAAGAGGTTATCCCTAGAAGGTTATATTGTAAAAGATGAATGTTTTACCCCTCAATGGATAGAATCGCAAACCTCTCGCCAAGTCAAAATTATCGAAAATGTCGCCCAAGCAAATATTCATCTTTGCTATAAAGAATTATTAGAAACCTTTGATGTCAAAGCCAATTTAGTCATTCCCATTATAGTTAGTGATAGCTTATGGGGGTTATTAATCGCCCATGACTGCACCAATCCCCATACTTGGTTAGCACCAGAAATCGAATTTTTAGAACAATTATCAGTACAATTAGCCATCGGGATTAAACAAGCTACCCTCTTAAAAGAAGTACAAAAAGCCAGTAATGACTTAGAATTTAAAGTCAATCAACGTACCCAAGAATTACAGATATTAAACTATAAATATCAACAAGAATTAATCAAAACACAACAAACCCAATTAGAATTAATCCGCACTCAAAAGACTTTATCGGGGATTCTCGATGTTGCTAATGATGCCATTATATCCGTCAATGAAGACCAAAATATTATTATGTTTAATCAAGGGGCAAGTCAAATCTTTGGTTATACCCCAGAAGAAATTATCGGCAACCCCTTAGAGGTATTGTTACCTTCAAAATATATTCAACCTCATAGTGAAACATTGTCGCCATTTGCTTCATTAGTCAATCATGCCCAAGATACGATAACCCAAAATCAAAATGGATTAATTTGGGGAAAACGTAGAAATGGCATCGAATTTCCTGCGGAGGCTTCCCTTTCTCAATTAACCATTGACAATAAAATTATCTCGACACTAATTTTAAGGGATATTACCGAAAAAGTAGCCTTAGAAAAAGAAAGAAAACAATTGGCTTATTTTCTCGAAGTGTCTCTCAATGAAATTTATGTTTTTTCTGCGGATACTCTTAAATTCATTTATGTCAATCGAGGCGCATTACAAAACATTGGTTATGACTTAAAAACTTTACAAAACTTAACCCCCCTTGATATTCAGCCAGAATATTCTTTAGAGACATTTCATGATTTGATTCAACCCTTATTAACCCAAGAAAAAGAAATTCTTGTTTTTCAAACCATCCATCAACGACAGGATAATTCTTGTTACCCCGTGGAAATTCATTTACAGTTAGTTAAACAGGATGACAAATCTGTATTTCTTGCCATTGGTAATGATATAACCTCCAGAAAACAAGCGGAATCGGCTTTAAAAGAAAGTGAAAAACGTTTTCAGATGATGGCGGATAACGCCCCCGTGTTAATTTGGGTATCTGGTAAAGATGGTTTATGTAACTATTTTAATAAAACATGGTTAGATTTTATCGGATGCAATGTCGAGGCACAAATGGGCAATGATTGGTTAATTAATGTGCATCCCGATGATAAAGAATCCTGTCAAAATATTTATTTCTCTTGTTTTAATCATCATTTTCCCTTTCAAATGGAATATCGAATGCGTCGTTATGATGGAGAGTATTGTTGGTTTTTTAATGTTGCAATTCCTCGTTACGATCGATCGGGGGAATTTTTAGGCTATATTGGTTCTTGTACTGATATTAGCGATCGAAAAATAGCAGAGAACAAATTACAACAGCAGTTCAACAAAAATTTATTATTAACCACCATCATTGACAAAATCCGTCAAACATTAAACCCAGAAGAAATATTTGCCACCGCAGCCCAAGAAATAGGCAAAGCCTTTGAAGTCAGTCATACCTTAATTTTTACTTACCAATCTTCAGACATCAACCACAAGAAAAAAATTAATTGTGTTTCTGAATATATCAAAGACAACGTAGAATCCTTGCTAGGTTTAAGCCTTGATAATACTAACATCGAAGCCTTTTTATCCACAGAAAAAGCCATTGCCATTGATGATGTCTCCAATCATCCTCTACTGCTTCAGTTTCAAACACAATTAAAAGAAAGAAATATCACATCCCTATTAGTTTGCAGTACATTTTATCAAAATAAAGTTAACGGTAGTATCGTTTTATATAACTGCCATGAATATCACCTTTGGAGTGACGAAGAAATAGAATTATTAGAAGCCGTTGCTTCTCAATTAGGCATTGCCATCGCCCAAGCAGATTTACTCAAAAGAGAAAAACAAAGATTACATCAACTAGCCTTAAAAAATAAATTATTGCAACAAGCCAGAAAAGAAGCAGACTTAGCCAATCAATCAAAAAGTGAATTTCTAGCAATGATGAGTCATGAAATCCGCACTCCCATGAATGGAGTAATCGGCATGATTAACCTTTTACAAGATACCCCTTTAAACCCTGAACAATTAGACTATATTAAAACTATTCGTCATAGTGGAGAAAGTCTCTTAGTTATTATCAATGACATTCTCGATTTTTCCAAAATAGAATCAGGAAAATTAGAATTAGAAAAACTACCTTTCAATCTCTTAGAATCCATTAAAAGCGTTATCGATTTACTACAATTTCAGGCAAAAGAAAAAAATCTACAACTTAGCTATAATTATGCCCCTGAAAATCCTCTTTTTTTCATCGGTGACGTAACCAGAATTAGACAAATTTTAGTGAATCTTATCGGTAATGCCCTCAAATTCACAGAAAAAGGCTCAGTAACCCTAAACGTCATCTGTAATTATTACTTAGACAATCGATATAAAATTATATTTTCCATTCAAGACACAGGTATCGGCATTCCCCTAGAAAGACAAAATCGCCTGTTTAAAGCCTTTTCTCAAGTCGATGCTACCGTATCTCGTAAATATGGCGGAACGGGGCTAGGATTGATTATTAGTAAGCGTTTAGCGGAGATTATGGGGGGTACAATGTGGGTAAAATCAGAAATGGGTACAGGCTCAACTTTTTACTTCACCATTATGACGGAAATAGCGGCACAAATTATAGAAAATACAAACACTTTAATGGTAGAAACTAGCAATTCTGTCAATAATTCTCTCAAAATTTTGTTAGCAGAAGACAACAAAGTTAATCAAAAAGTAGCATTATTAACCCTCAAAAAATTAAATTATCAAGCCGATGTCGTTACCAATGGGTTAGATGTTATTTCCGCCGTGCAATCTCAGAATTATGACGTTATTTTTATGGATGTGCAAATGCCAAAAATGGATGGTTTACAAGCTACCCAGTGGATTCGTGAAAATCTCCCCATTCAACCTTATATTATAGCTATGACGGCGAATGCCATGGAGGGCGATCGACAAATTTGTTTAGATGCGGGGATGAATGATTATATTTCCAAACCCATTAAGGTAGAGTGCATTCAACAAGCCTTGAAGGAAATTAATAATTAGGGGTTGCCTCATAGTCTTTTGATGAGGATAGGTATCGGAAAGGATGTTAGGTATTAGGTTAAAGAATGAAAAATCAAGGTTTTGAGGCTTTGCATAATAAAAAAATATAGAGATATTATTAAAAATAAGGTTAAAAGTGTTGAATTTTTGAATAAAAATCCTTAAAACTGCGCACTTTTTTCTTAATGTATTATGCCTAAATCCTTGATTTTAATAGCTTTCTGAGTTATTCAGCAAACCCTAATTAACAATTAACAATTAAAAATCTCGCCTATTTATTCTTCATTCTTCATTCTCCATTCTCCATTCTCCATTCTCCATTCTCCATTCTCCATTCTCCATTCTCCATTCTCCATTCTCCATTCTCCATTCTCCATTCTCCATTCTCTCCATTCTCCATTCTCCATTCTCCATTCTCCATTCTCCATTCTCCATTCTTCATTCTTCATTCTCTATTCTTCATTCTCCATTCTTCATTCTCCATTCTCCATTTTCCATTCTCCATTAATTCGTGATTTCTGTCTTAAAACCTCTACTTTGTAACGATCGAGCTACATCATCGGCATTATTAACCGTACTAAAAACACCTACTTGTAGCATAGATTGACCATTAAAAACCGTTCGGAAGGCTTCGGGATAGAGATATTTAACCTGAGATTCTTGACTAGCATTCGTAACCCCTACTAAAACTTTATACACATTTTGAGTGGTGGAAGATGAGGAAGCCATTGTCGGAGAAGAATTAGCAGGATTAGGAGGATTAGCAGAAGGATTAGATAATACTAAAATATCATTTAAACTTCTTCTTCGTCCTAAAGTATTAGGGGATGTGATGGAAGGAATACTCGTTTCTGTGGTAGGAGATACTGAAGGGGTAACAACTTTATTAAGAGGGGAGGGGGGGGAATTGGGACTAAGATCGATCGATCTCATGGTATGAGAATTATTAAGTGGTTTTTTCTCTACCGTAGATTGATTATCTGTAGGAGTTTCATCAAATGGAGAAACCGAAGATACCGATAAAACAGGATTATTGCTTTCTATGGTCTCATTATCCGCTGGAGTGGGGTTATTATTAGGAGAACGATAGGGTTCGGATAATGGTGGTATTTGGGGTAAACTTTGATTAGACTTGATCACATTTCCTGATACCACTTCGGGACGATTCGGGGTAGGATTACCATTGATAAATACTTCTCCTATAACGTTATTTTGATTGCCTGTGGGTAGAGGTTGACTATTAGTCGGCGGTAGTTGTGGACTATTCGTCACAGGTGATGGAGAATTATTTTTAATGGGTAGAGGTTGCGTCATTACTGGAGTACTATTGAATCCAGAATCATTATAAGGATCGATCGAAATCTCTATACTGGCAAAAGCATTAAGAGTTAACATCGGAGAAATCCATAATCCCATAATTCCTAGAGACAATAATCCGATACGGGGAGATAAATTATGAAGGGTAAAAGTAAATTTATTCATAGTCTCAGTTTCCTCATATAATATTTTTTGTAACTTAAACATTTCTCATACTAGGCTAGTTCGATCGAGTAAATTAAAATAGATATTTTTAATCAGGACTTAATTCTGTGAACAAACTATCAAATTAGAACTTAAATTTAACCCATTGTACTAGCTCAAGTTCAAAGATGGTAATAGTAATTAATTTGTTTCTTATGGCGATTCTTCTAATTCTCCAATTCTCCTGTCTAAATTATATTTAGTCATTAAATCAGGGCGTTTTTTGTCTGTAGCTTCCAGTTGTTTCTGATAACGCCATTTCGCAATTTCCTTATGATTGCCCGATCGTAATACAGGAGGCACTTCCCAACCTCGAAACACAGGAGGACGAGTATAATGGGGATAATCCAATAAACCATCCTCAAAACTATCCGCATCAATAGATTCAGCCTTCCCCACCGTACCGGGTAAAAGCCTGATTACCCCATTAATCAGAGTTAAAGCAGGAATTTCACCACAGGTTAACACAAAATCTCCGATCGAAACCTCTCTTGTAACCAAATGTTGTACTCGTTCATCAACCCCCTCATAATGTCCACAAATCATGACTAATTGTTGATAATTAATCGCCAAATCTCTTAATAAATTTTGATCGAGAGTTTGCCCTTGAGGGCTAAGTAAAATAACCTCTCGTGGTTGTAAAATAGGTAAAGACTCCACCGCCGCAAAAATTGGTTCAGGTTTTAAAACCATGCCAACCCCTCCGCCATAGGGAATATCGTCAACATGATGATGTTTATCCGTAGTAAAATCCCTTGGATTAATTAGATTAACCGTGGCAATTCCCTTATTTAAAGCCTTTCCCATCAACCCACATTCTAAAGGTGTTTGAAAAAAATTAGGGAAAATGGTAATAACATCAATTTGCACGGCAATTCTCGATAATAATTTGACTTAATGGAGTATAGGCTTATATTTGCTAATTATAGTGCATTAAGGGTCAAGAAAATAGCAGATTATCAATTTATCCCTGTCATCCTATTCCCCTGTCTCTCTCCACCCCTCCTGTCTTGTTTTCCTGATTCCTGATTATTCCCCATTCTCCTAATTGCTGTAAACTTGAAGATATGAAAATTTAGTCTAAGTAGGGAATTATATAAAATAACATGAAGCAATATCTTAGAAGTTCTGTCCTAGTCATAGGAGGTGCAGAAGATAAAGTCCACGGCAAAGAAATTTTACAAAGTTTTTGGCATTGTGCTGGTGGTACTGATGCAATTATCGGAATTATTCCCTCCGCCTCCCGTGAACCTACCATTATCGGCGATCGATATGTGAGTATTTTTAGCGAAATGGGTGCAAAAGATTTAAAAGTACTAGATGTAAGAGATCGTATTCAAGGAGAAGATAAAGACTATCAAGAATATGTAGAAAAATGCACTGCTATTTTTATGACAGGGGGAGATCAACTTAGATTATGCGGTTTATTAGCAGATACTCCCCTCATGGAAAGAATCCGTCAACGAGTTAAGTTGGGAGAAGTTACCCTTGGGGGAACAAGTGCAGGGGCGGCGGTGATGGGGCATCACATGATCGCCGGAGGTAGCAGTGGCGAATCTCCTAATCGGGCTTTAGTGGATATGGCTATGGGGTTGGGTATCATTCCCGAAGTGATCGTAGATCAACATTTTCACAATCGTAACCGTATGGCAAGGTTATTAAGCGCCCTATCCAATCACCCTGAAAGGTTAGGTATTGGTATCGATGAAGATACTTGCGCCGTTTTTCAAAAAGATGAATATATTGAAGTTATTGGTAAAGGTACAGTGACGATCGTAGATGGTCAAGCCATGAGTTATACTAATCATGGAAAAGTAGCCGCCGAAGACCCTTTGGCACTTCATAACCTCAGATTACATATTCTCGGTCATGGCGATCGTTATAACCGCAAAACTCATCAACCCATGGCGGGAATTGTTGAATAATCCAAGACAAAAGCTAGTGGTAGAATGCAAAATTTATAATGTAGAATGCAGGAAGAAAATCTTTAATTTTCAGTATTTCTAGGAATTTTAAATAATTGTTTCATCAATGCGCTTTACCATCAAAAATAAATTGCTTACTACCTACAGTTTTTTCCTAAAAAAAACAAAAAATGTTCAAATTGAACAGTTAAATAAAGATTAAAAACGAGACACTAAAAAATGCCTCTAAAAGTGATTACCGTTAAAGAGCAAAAATCATGAAAATCCTCAAAACACAAACCCTACGGGGACCTAACTATTGGAGTATCCGTCGCCAAAAATTAATCCAAATGCGTCTGGATTTAGAAGACGTAGCCGAAAAACCTTCTAACCTGATACCGGGGTTTTATGAAGGCTTAGTGAAAATATTACCCTCTTTAGTAGAACATTTCTGTTCCAGAGATCATCGAGGAGGCTTCCTAGAAAGAGTACAAGAAGGTACTTATATGGGGCATATCATTGAACACATTGCCCTAGAATTGCAAGAATTAGCAGGAATGCCTGTAGGTTTTGGGCGTACCAGAGAAACTTCAACTCCGGGTATTTATAACGTAGTTTTTGAGTATGTTTATGAGGAGGCTGGAAGATACGCAGGTAGAGCCGCCGTCAGACTTTGTAACTCTATCATTACTACAGGGGCTTATGGGCTAGACGAATTAGCTCAAGATTTATCTGATCTCAAGGATTTACGAGCCAATTCTGCTTTAGGTCCTTCCACCGAAACTATTATCAAAGAAGCCGAAGCGAGACAAATTCCTTGGATGTTGCTTAGTGCAAGGGCAATGGTACAGTTAGGTTATGGGGCAAATCAACAACGGATTCAAGCAACTCTGAGTAATAAAACGGGCATCTTAGGGGTGGAGTTAGCTTGTGATAAAGAAGGCACTAAAACCACTTTAGCGGAAGCTGGTATTCCTGTGCCTAGGGGGACTGTTATTTACTATGCTGATGAATTAGCTGATGCCATCGCTGATGTCGGTGGTTATCCCATTGTTCTCAAACCCTTAGACGGCAATCATGGTAGAGGCATTACCATTGATATTAACTCTCAACAGGAAGCTGAGGAGGCTTATGATTTGGCTAGTGCCGCTTCTAAAACTCGATCAGTCATTGTGGAAAGATACTATAAAGGTAATGATCATCGGGTTTTAGTCATCAATGGTAAACTGGTGGCAGTCTCCGAGAGAATCCCCGCCCACGTCACGGGCAATGGTTCTTCTACCATTGAGGAATTGATTCAAGAAACCAATGAACATCCCGATCGAGGTGACGGTCATGATAATGTCTTAACTAGAATCAGTATCGATCGAACTTCCTTAGGAGTCTTAAAAAGACAAGGTTTCGAGATGGATACCGTTCTCAAAAAAGGAGAAGTTGCCTATTTACGAGCTACGGCTAACCTTAGTACCGGGGGTATTGCCATCGATCGAACCGATGAAATACATCCTCAAAATATTTGGATAGCCGAAAGAGTCGCCAAAATTATTGGTTTAGACATTGCTGGAATTGACGTAGTTACCCCAGACATTACCAAACCCTTAACAGAAGTCGATGGGGTAATTGTGGAAGTCAACGCTGCCCCCGGCTTTAGGATGCACGTTGCCCCCAGTCAAGGCTTACCCCGTAACGTAGCCGCTCCCGTCATCGATATGTTATTCCCTGATAATCACCCTAGTCGCATCCCCATTTTAGCGGTGACAGGCACAAACGGAAAAACCACCACGACTAGACTATTAGCCCATATCTATCGTCAAACGGGGAAAGTTGTGGGTTATACCAGTACTGACGGTATTTACTTAGGTGATTACATGGTAGAAAAAGGCGATAACACTGGTCCTGTGAGCGCTGGAGTGATTTTGAGAGACCCCACCGTAGAAGTTGCCGTGTTAGAGTGTGCTAGAGGGGGAATTTTACGATCGGGTTTAGCCTTTGAAAGCTGTGATGTTGGCGTTGTCTTAAACGTAGCCGAAGATCATCTAGGATTGGGAGACATAGACACCATCGAACAAATGGCAAAAGTAAAAGGAGTCATCGCCGAATCAGTCAATGCCGATGGTTATGCAGTCCTGAATGCAGACGATCCTTTAGTAGCACAAATGGCGAAAAATGTCAAGGGTAAAATTGCTTATTTTTCCATGAGTAAAGATAATCCCATCATTATCGATCATTTACGGCGTAATGGTATGGCGGCGGTGTATGAAAACGGCTATCTTTCCATTTTTGAAGGAGAATGGACATTAAGAATTGAGAAAGCGGAAAATATCCCTGTTACCATGAAAGCCATGGCGCCTTTTATGATTGCCAATGCTTTAGCCGCATCCTTAGCCGCCTTTGTTCACGGTATCGACATCGAATTAATTCGTCAAGGGGTACGCAGTTTTAACCCTGGGGCGAATCAAACCCCCGGCAGAATGAACCTTTTTGACATGAAAGATTTTTCTGTGTTGATCGATTACGCCCATAATCCTGCGGGTTATTTAGCCGTAGGGGAGTTTGTGAAAAATTGGAAGGGCGATCGCCTTGGAGTAATCGGAGGACCGGGTGACAGACGGGATGAGGATTTGATGCTTTTAGGTAAAATTGCCTCTCAAATTTTTGATCACATTATCATCAAAGAAGATGACGATAATCGAGGGCGCGATCGAGGTACTGTAGCTGATTTGATAGCTAAAGGTATTGTGGCTGAAAATCCTAACGCTAGTTATGATGTCATCCTCGATGAAACCGAAGCCATTGAAACTGGACTCAAAAAAGTCGATAAAGGTGGTTTAGTAGTTATTTTCCCTGAAAGTGTTACAGGTTCGATCGAGATGATTGAGAAATATCAATCTCAGTAGTGAATAGTGAGTAGTGAATAGTGAATGACGTAATAGCGTTATCTCAGCGTAAGTCCTGTTACAATTAGAGTTAGGTGTAAAAAATAAGAAGCAACTACTCCTAACTCAATCATTCATAAGGGGATTTTACCATGAGTACAGTAACAGATAATGATTTAAAAGAGTTAAAGGATTTAATTAATAACCGATTAGATCGTTTTGAAACTAAAATAGATAACCTAGAATCTAACTATATCAGTCTTGAGAAAAGTGTTAGCAATATTGAAACTAAAATAGATCGTCTTGAAACTAAAATAGATAACCTAGAATCTAATTATATCAGTCTCGACAAAAGTGTTAGTAATATTGAAACTAAAGTCAATACCATGAAACCAGTTTTCGATAAAATACTTGACCTATCGGAAAAAATAGGCGAATATAAAAACTGGAAACAAATATCCATCATTCTTTTAACGGGTTTTTTGACTTCTTTTTTTTGGATATTCAGAAACACTCCCAATTTATAATTCGGGTTTCCTGAAAAAGTCTTTATCGATTAGGGTGTTAGGTTTTAGGTTAAAAAATGAAAAATCAAGGTTTTGAGACTTTGCACAATACAAAAAAATATAGAAATATTATTAAAAATTTTGAATAAAAATCCCCAAAACTACCTGAATTAGATAAAAGAATTCTTGAGGTTAATAGGTTTCGGGTGACAGGGTGCAGGTTGCAGGTTAATAATTTCTTTGTTTAGATCAATTTTTGTTCAACTTTTTTACCTTATCTTTACCTGATACCTGACACCTTATCTTAACCGATAATTTTATGAATTACACGGTGGATTATCTAATTTTATAAAGCAAAAGTAATTAATCGATCAAGCAAATCAGAAAAACTCACTCCTGATGCTTCCCAAAGTTGAGGATACATACTCAAAGAAGTGAAACCGGGGAGGGTGTTAATTTCATTGATGAAAATTTCTTCAGTGTCAGGGTTGAAGAAAAAGTCAACTCTCGATAATCCTCTAGCGCAAACGGCACGAAAGGCTTTAACAGACATCTCTTGAATTTTAGTAGCAATATGAGGGGGAATGTCGGCGGGAATGATTAAATTTGCTCTACCATCGGTATATTTGGTTTCGTAGTCGTAAAAATCTGCATCATAGGTTATCTCTCCGATAACGGAGGCTTTTGGGTTATCGTTACCTAAGACGGCACATTCCACTTCTCTGGCTTTTACTCCTGCTTCTATAATAACTCGTCGATCGAGACTGGCGGCATGATCTAAAGCGGTTTCTAATTCCGATCGAGTTTTTACCTTAGCAATACCAACGGATGAACCTAGATTAGCAGGTTTAACAAAACAAGGATAGCCCAATTTCTCCTCAATTCCATCACACAATTTAGGAAATACACAAGCTCCACTATAAATTTCATCTCGACTTACTCCGATATAAGCGACTTGGGGTAAACCGAATTGGGCAAAAATATTTTTCATGGCGATTTTGTCCATGCCTACGGCTGAACCTAGTACACCAGAACCAACAAAGGGTACACCCATTAAAGTTAATAGTCCTTGTACTGTACCATCTTCACCGTTAGGACCATGTAAAATGGGAAACCAAACGTCCACATTGTTGCATTCTGAGGGAAAATTCCATTTTGAAACGGTGATAGACTCTATATCTAAAGGAATGCCAGAAGTTAAAATGTCTTGGGCGGTGTCACTACCCCACCAGTAACCAGATTTATCGATATAGATAGGAATAGCCTCATATTTATCCCCGTTGCTTCCTTCGGTTAAGCCTTTGAAGATCGATCGAGCTGAGATAATGGAAACTTGATGTTCTCCTGATTTACCACCAAATAATAAGCCTACTTTTAACTTAGTCATGGATTATCACCCTATTAATAAAACTAAAAAATTAATAGTAGCTCATTTTGACCAAAAATCTTATAACATCTTTTCCTGAATGTCAACCCTTGCTAACCGAAAATTAAGGTAGTGTCAACACTTTGCAATAAAAATTTACATAAGTTAATATAAAAGAGTAAGAAAACAAAGGATACAAACAAATGGCAATCTTAATATCATTATTCATCATCGGTTGGTTAGCAGTTTCTCTTATCGGTACTCAAGCGTACTTCTTAGGAGAGCAAACAAAACCCATTCATCAACGTAACTGGAATTCGGAATCGTTCGATCGACTCGCAAAGTCCTTTACTGGTACTGAAACTGATTATCTCGTAAGAGTTCCAGCTTACTCGATCGACGCTTATAATGCACAAAAAAATTAATCTTCTGGAAGAAAAAATAACAGTTAACAACAGAATTGATTATCAAATATAGAGGGAGTGTAAAGATTTTACACTCTTTTTTTTTGCTTAGAAGTTTCTGATCCCCCTAAATCCCCCTTAATAAGGGGGACTTTTTGTCATATTTCCCTTTTTTTCAATAAGGGAGGATTGATTGTCAAAATTACGACTTTTTAAACAGCTTCTTTGAAAGTATCAAGTTGTTTTTATTATATCTTTTCGGTAATCCGTATAAATAGTGATCGTGTTCTAAAGCCCAGTCTTCAGGTGCTTCAACAGTGCCAATTAATTTTTCAAGACAATCCCAACCTTGTTCATCATCAGAAATTTTCTTTTCAGATTCGATCGTAATTGTATAGGTTTGATTAGGAATCAGCTTTAAAGGTTTTTCTGGAAGCAATACTTTTCCATCAAATAATACTGTAACAACTTCCTTCATTTCAATCTTAATAAATGTTTCACAAATCATAACATTTTAACAATTAGAAAAAAAAGTAAGTTAAATAAGTTAAATACGATTGAGCTTAATTGTGATGAAATTGTGGGCAATGCCCACCCTACCTATTTATTTCAAATAATTGTGTTTCTAATTCTTTGACGGCTTGAAGATAACCTTTCTTTCCTCCAAATAACTTCGCTATCTCCATAGGTGTACCGATACCCACAAAGGGATCGATTTTTAAGATTTGAGGTTCGATTACTGCATCTATGCCTTCATCGGCATATTTATCTAATAAGGCATCTAATACTTGTCGCGCTCGATCGACATACTTACTGAAGTAATCACGTTTTTTGACTTCCCTCGCTCTTTCCTGACGAGTTAAGGGAGGTACATCCCAAACGATATGACAAATTAAGTCGAAGGGATCGTAATTTCTGCCTACTTCTTGGGCTAATTCGGGGAAAAATACCCCTGCTTGGGCTAATTCCTCAATAATGATTTGTTTCTTTTCCGTTTTACTCCATTTTCTTAAAAATTCGTCGAGGGATTGATATTTTTTACCAACGGTTTTACGGGTATAGTCTTTTAAGGATTCGGTGATTAATTTGCCTTCTGCGTCGTAATATTGCACTCTCTCGGAGGCGATTCTTACCTCTACATTATTGACTACATATTGTTTTGTTTGATATTCGTTTGTCCATGCTCCCCAATGAGCAGATAATTCTGAGGTTTTGCCCCTACGTTTATTATTATTCATTTCTGAGTAGCTATAAGGCTCATCTGCTCGATCGAAATCGTCAGGTGGTACGGGGGAATCTTCTAGGGTTTTCGGTTCGTATATCTGCACTGGATCGCCGTCAAAGTCGCTATCGGCAAAGAGTTCAGTGGCTTTTTTAAAGTCGATGATGGTAAAGTAATATTTATCGTATTCTTCGTTAATCCTTGTGCCTCTACCGATGATTTGTTTAAATTCCGTCATGGATTGGATGCGTTGATCTAGTACGATTAACTTACAAGTTTGAGCATCGACTCCCGTTGTCATCAATTTGGAAGTGGTGGCGATGACAGGATAAACGCTTTCAGGAAAAATAAAGTTATCTAATTGGGCTTTTCCTTCTGGATTATCCCCTGTGATGCGCATAACGTATTTGGAGTTTTGGGCGACTAAATCACTATTGGCATTAGCTAGGGCTTGACGCATTCTTTCAGCATGATCGATATTTTCACAAAAGATAATGGTTTTATTGTAACGATCGGTATTTTTTAGAAATTCGGTAATTTTTTGGGCGACTAATTCGGTACGTTTTTCGAGGATTAAGGTTCGATCGAAATCTCGTTGATTATAGATTTTATCTTCGATTTGATAACCATATTTATCGGTTTGTCCTTTTTGGGGGCGCCATCCTGACAAATCTTTATCGATGTCAATTCTCACTACTTTGTAGGGCGCAAGAAAACCATCATCGATGCCTTGTCGTAGGGAATAGGTGTAAATGGGTTCGCCGAAATAGTCGATATTGGAGACATTTTTGGTTTCTTTGGGGGTGGCGGTTAAGCCGATTTGGGTGGCTTCGGAAAAATACTCTAAAATTTCTCGCCATGCAGAATCTTCAGAAGCACTACCTCGATGACATTCATCAATAATAATTAAGTCGAAAAAGTTGGGGCTAAATTGTCTATAGATATTTTTATCGGCTTCTGTGCCTGTGACAGCTTGGTATAAACAAAGATAAATTTCATAGGATTTATTGATTTGTCGTTTTTGAATTTTGGTCATAGTTGAACCAAAGGGTTTAAAATCGTTAGTCATGGCTTGATCTACAAGAATATTTCGATCGACTAGAAAGAGGATTCTTTTTTTGTGTTGAGATTTCCATAAACGCCAGATAATTTGAAAGGCGGTAAAGGTTTTTCCCGTGCCTGTTGCCATGACTAATAATATTCTGCGTTGCCCTTGGGATATAGCTTCGATCGTCTTATTAATGGCTAAAAGTTGATAGTAACGGGGAGTTTTTCCGCTTCCGTCATTGTAGTAATCTTGGGTGATGAGTTTTTCCTGTTGTTCGCTTAAACCTTGAGCATCTGACCACCAACGCCATAATACATCAGGGCTTGGCATTTGCTCAAATTCGATTTCTTGTTCGATTTTCCCGTCTCGATTTAGTTTGTTGTGGAATAAAAATCGATCGCCGTTACTACTGAACACAAAGGGAACTTGCAGTAAGTCTGCATACTCTAAAGCCTGTTGCATTCCATCCCCGACACTGTGCTTATTATCCTTTGCTTCGATGACGGCAAGGGGAATATTCGGTTGATAAAATAAGACATAATCTGCTCGTTTTTGTTGCCCCCTAGTGTGGAGTTTCCCCCGTACAATGATACGCCCTTTGGTGAGGCTAAATTCTTCTCGGATTTGGGTTTGCAGATTCCATCCTGCTTTGATGAGAGCGGGGGTGATAAATTTGGTGCAAATATCTCTTTCTGACAATTCTTTTTTATTCATGGGGAGAATTGAAAATTAATAAGAGGGGTTGTGAGTATATTTTTAGAATAACATATTTATTTATCATCAACCCGTGCGTCTTTCATCTATATCACCTGAGTTTGATCAAATAACTTTATTCAGATATTTCTGGATAAAATCTTCAGAGGTTAAACAGTCAAAATCAGCAATACTTTTAAGTAATTTTCTATTACCTGAAATAAAACAATCCGCCTTTGCGATTTTAGCGGTTAAATAAATTTCAATATCTTCACGGGGAATTAAATTTTCTTTTTCTAAAAATACTTTTTCCTGTTGCCAATTAATTGTAGATGGTAAATAATAAATGTCAAGCCAACGCCAAATATTTGAAATAATTTCTCCAGCTTGATCTTTCCCATATAAATATTTTCCTACCCTTCTAATTTGATCTAATAATATATCTGATAAAATGATTTCTCCTTTTAATATTTTGCATTTATTTCTGTAGCCAAAGGCTTCTAGGATTATACTTTCAGGGCTTTTTTTATCAGCATCACCAATTATATAAATATTTGTATCTAAGAAAATACGTTTAAATTCAAACATTTTTATTATTATTTTCTTCCTCTAACATCTCCAGTCTTATCTCTTTAATTAAGTTTAAAATTTGTTCTCGATTATCATAACCTTTTTCTTTCAAAATTTCATAGCGATAATCAAATTCATCAGGTTCTTTTTCCGCAATAATAAGTACATCTACTTCCCCATCATTTATTTTTTTTTCTATTTTTACTGTTATTTCACCGTTATTTATCTGTCCTTTTGTCTGAATTATTCTCATGATATTAAGTTCGGATCACTCATTTATTAAGATTCTACCAAAAATTATGCAGTTCTTTCGATTATAACAATCTCGATCGAACCTCTTTAACTTTT
This sequence comes from Geminocystis herdmanii PCC 6308, assembly GCF_000332235.1. Classification (NCBI taxonomy): domain Bacteria; kingdom Bacillati; phylum Cyanobacteriota; class Cyanophyceae; order Chroococcales; family Geminocystaceae; genus Geminocystis; species Geminocystis herdmanii. Next base: position 2,814,837 of record NZ_CM001775.1, read on the forward strand.
TTGACTGTTATAATAAAATCATCGAGAGCTAAAAGTTGCGCCGCTCGATCGAACCTAATAAAATGGAACAAATATGCTAATTACTGCTATTTATGATGGAAAGGTATTTAAACCAAAAACCCCTTTAGATTTAGATATTGATCAAGAATATCAAATTGAGGTGATTAATGATGTTAAGAAAACAGATACAGACAATGTTTCATTAGGAGAAAAATTAAGAAAAATTCGTCAAAAAATAGTTGATTCTGGTATTCCATTGTTAAGTGAAGAAGAAGTTGAACGAGAAAAAGCTATTAGACAAGGCGGATGGCAGGAAAATTAATGTTATTGTTAATAAAATCTTTAATCATATAACCAACTCAAAGTATGAAAATAAAAGCGATTAAAAAAGGTAATATTTTAGAATTAAAAGAAAATTTGAATATCCTTGATGGGCAGGAAATTATAATTTCTATTGCCGATGATGATTTACTCGATCGCACCTACGAATTAGCACATCAACAAGTTATTGCTCAAATGAAAGTGGAATCTTTAGGAAATTTAGAAACCGAAGAAGATATAATTAACGCTGCAATTAAACTTACTTCATAATGTCAAAGGTTATTCGTTTATGTCTTGATTTGAATATTTGGTGTGCGTCATTACTGGCAGATTTTAAAGGTAGAAATGAAACTGCTTGTCAAATTTTAGTCGAAACAATACGTCAAAGAGAATGTAGTTTAGGAAAAGTAAAATTAATTGTATCTTGGGGAATGATGAATCGATTGCAGAAAGTTTTAGAACAAGATTTGCAAGTTTCTTCTTTCACTGCAAAAAATTACTTAAACATTATTTGCAAATATGCGGATTATGTGCCACAGTTGACTTTAGGCGGTTCAGGGGTGATTGCAATGGAAGATATTGAAGATAGTCATGTTTTAGAAACTTGTTTGGCTTCTCAAGCCGATATTTTGGTTACTGCTAATTTTAAAGATTTTATCAATAAAGATACAAAAATTATTATTGAACAACGTTATGCTATTTATACGAGTGCCAATCATCGCTTAATTATAGTTCATCCTTTTTTGATGGTTGAGTGGTTAAAATCTGGACAGATACCTAACTAACACTTTCGTTTATTCTAAACACTTCTTTTTGTTATGATAGATCGAACCTAATAAAATCGAAAAAATATGCTAATCACCGCCACTTATGATGGAAAGGTATTTAAACCAAAAACTCCCTTAGATTTAGATATTGATCAAGAATATCAAATTGAGGTTATTAATGATGTTCAGAAAAAAGATATAGACAATGTTTTATTAAATAAAAATCAGTCAAAATCTTTAAATCTTGCAGAAAGAATTAATTTACGTTTTGCTGAGTTTGACGATATAAATATTCCTCAAATAACCAGAGACAAAATAAGAAATCATATTGATTTTAACGAATGAAAATTTTAGATACTAATGTTATTTCTGAATTAATGAAGGGTAATAAATGTTCAGAAAATGTCTATCATTGGATTTCTCAACAACCCATAGAAGATTTATTTACCACTACTATTACTCAAGCAGAAATTCTTTATGGAATTGCCATATTACCTTCGGGAAAACGCCAAACAAAGCTGTTAAATTTAGCTAATTTAATGTTTCAAGAAGATTTTAATAATCGGATTCTCACTTTTAATCAAGAATCGGCGATCGCCTTTGCTAAAATAGCCTCAGAAAGAAGAAAAAAAGGGCAACCAATTTCTCAGGCTGATGCTCAAATAGCTTCAATTTGTTATAGTTATCAAGCAACATTAGTAACTCGTAATATTAATGATTTTCAACATTGTGGCATTAATATTATCAATCCTTGGCACTCTTAAAATATGGCTCAATTTATACGATCGAACCCCTAAACTATTCTATAAAATTCGATCGAACTCAACCTTTTTTATAAAAAATATGATCCCTCCTAACCTCCCTTAATAAGCGGAGAATTTAGGGGAAAATTTGTGCGATCGTGCTGTGTAAAAGCCTTGTTTGGGTGTCCGTTTGAGCGGTTATTTTTTTCTCTAATTCGTCACATAACTTCATCATTTTATCCACTTTCTCTACTATTCTTTTTTGTTCTTCAAGTGGAGGTAAGGGAAAAATATGATTTTTAATAGTTGATGTTGCTAATTCTATTTGTTTAGTTGATCCAGAAGATTTTGATACTATTAAATCTTGTACAAAAGGACTAGCTATCCAAAAATATAAAAATTTAGATTTGACAAAAATAGGTCGAATAACTGTTACATGAGAATCAGCAACAACTTGTTTATATATATTATTTTCATGAACATAAATTAAAGCACGTCCTAAAGTACCTAATCCAGTCGAATTCCATAATAAATCACCTGTTTTTAAAAATCTTTCTTCTGAATACGTCTCTATACTTTGAGGACAAATAAATTTAGCTTTAAAAAGTTCTAACCCATGCCATTGAATACACTTTTGAGCAATAACAGGAAAGTCGCTTTTTTCAACATACTTAGGAGATTTTCCTCTTTGAATATAAGAACAAATATGATCTAATTTAATCCATTGCCAAGTGTCGGGAATATCATAAGGGATTTCATCGGGAGTGATTGCTGGTAAGGGTTTTTGCTTTTTAATTTTTCCTTCCTTAATTAACCGTTCCTTCTCTGTTTCAATATCCTTTAACAATTCCCTCGCCGATCGATCTCTTGTATCCTGTGGTACTAATTTACCCATTACCGCTAATTGGAGGATGATTTTCCTTAATTCCTTAACGTTTTCCTTGACGCTGTAGAGTGTCTCAAAATTGTCCGCCATAAATTGCCAAGCCTCGTTAAATGTCTTCTTATCGGGGGCATTTAAGAGTTTATGCCCTACGGCTAGTTGCATTTTTAATCTTGTGGCTTCCCTTTGTTGATGGAAGTTTTGAAGTCGATCGCACTTTTCCATCAATGACTCTATTCTCTCTACAATTCTCCTTTGTTCTTCTAATGGTGGTAGAGGAATAGGTAATTCTCTCATTATTTTTAAAGATACATTTTTAATTGTTGTACCTGTTGCTAATTTTAAAACATGATTAAAAAAATAATGACTATTTATAAATTTTTTCAGATAAAACTTATTTATATCCAACAATAAATTAAAATAACAAACACTTTTACCTAAAATAATTTTTTCGTTACGATAAAAAGCAACATTCCCTATCGTTCCATTTATTGATACAAACACGGTATTGTTATTAAGGACTTTTTTGTGTTTTAAATATTCATCAAATGATACTCTTTTTGTCTGTTGTTTAATCTCAATGAAACCATCAGATAAATTATTTCCGTTAATAAAAAAATATTCTCCTGTTTCGTTATAAATTGGTGTACCATGAAGACCGTCACCTAGTATTGAAACTATATCTCCAAGTCTCACCCATTCCCAAGTGTCTGGAATATCATAGGGAATTTCATCAGGAGTAATTTCTGGTAAAGGATCAGATTTTTTCAGCTTTCCTTCCTTGATTAACCGTTGTTTTTCCGCTTCAATGTCTTTTAATAACTCCCGTGCTGGTTTATCATCAGGGTTTTGGGGTACAAGTTGCCCTTGCATTGCCAAAGAAAGAATCAACTCTCGTAATTTGGGTATCCCTTCGGGCGCAGAAAAGGCAGTATTAAAATATTGATCTAAAAGTTCGATCGTAGCGGTTTTACTTTTAGAAATGGTCATAGAAATTTTTGTACCCCATAACGATAATTTTGTCATTATACCAGACCCTCATCTTTTTCCCCCTTTAGTAAGGGGGGATCAATCCTTTCATAACGGTTTAACACTACCCATCATCACCAAAAGTTAACTCAAGGCTCGATCGAGTATCAATAATTTTTTGTTATAATTAATCGACTAATCCTAAACTAAAGGTGGTGAGAACATTGAATAAACTAGATAAAGTTTTAGATGAAGCAATGGAGCTTTCACTAGAACAACAAGAAATGTTAGTTCAAATTCTCAAGAATCGAATCAGTAAGAATCGACGAGAACAAATTGCTTCTGATGCCTTAGTTTCCCTTGCGGAATTTGAGACGGGTAAGCTAAAAATTCAAACCGCTTCGGAGGCTATTCAAGAATTACAAGATTATCTGAATAATCCTAACCTAGAAGATGTATAAAATAGTCATCAGTAGCAAGTTTAAAAAGACTTTGCGAAAATTTGCTCGTTCTCATCCTGATTTACAAAATAAAATACAAGATGCGATCGTAACTATGGAAAACGACATATTTTCGACAAAATTAGGAACTCATAAACTATCGGGGAGATTATCAGAGTTATTATCTTGTTCCTGTGGTTATGATTGTAGGATTATTTTTTCATTAAATGTGGATAAAAATACGGGGCAAAAAGTTGTTCTTTTGTTAGATATTGGATCTCATGATGATGTTTATTAAATTTATCTAACAAAGGTGCGATCGTATTATCTTTTCCCCCCTTTGGTAAGGGGGGTTAGGGGGGATCAATCCTTTCATAGCGATTTAACACCACCATCACCTACGATTTTTGTTGGGTTTCGTTATCTGTATCAAAGATTTTTGTTGGGTTTCGTTACCTCAACCCAACCTACTAATATCATGTTTCGATCGAGGTTGGTGGGCATTGCCCACCCTACAAACATATTAATATAAGTTTTAATTTTTTAAAGATTCGGTTAAATGGGTTTTTAATTCATCCTGAATCCCCTTAACCCGTTGAGATATTCGAGTAAATTCTTTCATTAAATCTTCGGGTTTTCCATGATTAATAGATTCTTGATGAGGGTTTTTACAATCAAGGTTATAATTTTTAGCGATAATTTCCTCTACGGATACTTTCCACGCATATTCGTTTTCTTCCCGTTGATGCCACCATGCTTTCTCCCTGTCAAACTCTTGAATTGTTAAGGGTTTCGATCGAGAATAGGATTTATAACCCTGCGGATAGGGATGTTCAAAAAACCAAATATTTTCCGTTGCTTGGGTTCGGTCGAAGAATAAAATATTAGTAGAAATACTGGTATAAGGGCTAAATACCCCTTTCGGTAAACGAATAATGGTATGGAGGTTAAAATTCTTTAAAAGTTCCTCTTTGATAGCGGTTTTCACCCCCTCCCCAAATAAAAATCCGTCAGGTAGTACGATCGCACCCCTTCCCGTTTCCTTTTTCAATAGGTGCATAATCAACGCCATAAATAAATCTGCGGTTTCTCTGGTTTGATATTTTTTGGGAAAATTGTTCTCGATGCCGTCTTCTTCAACCCCTCCAAAGGGCGGATTAGTGAGGATAATATCCACCCTATCTTTATTAGAATAATCCTTGAGAGGGCGTGTTAGGGTGTTATCGTGGCGAATTTTGGTGGGAACATCAATGCCATGTAACATCAAATTAGTCATCGCTAACATATGGGGTAAGGGTTTTTTCTCTACCCCTTGAATGGTATTTTCGATGGTTTTTTGATCATCAGGATTTTTGACTTGTTTTTGTAAATGATCGATCGTACAAGTTAAGAAACCGCCAGTACCACAAGCAGGATCAAGGATAGTTTCCCCTAACTGGGGGTTAATTATGTCCACCATAAATTGTGTTACCGCACGGGGAGTATAATATTCTCCTGCATTTCCTGCCGATTGCAAGTCAGCGAGGATTTTTTCGTATATATCATTGAATAAATGTCGATCGTCGGAGGAGTTAAAATCTAAATCTTGCTCGATGGTATTAATGACTTGACGTAATAAAGTCCCTGATTTCATGTAATTGTAGGCATCTTCAAACACCGAACCGATTACCCTACCTTGCTCAGAAACTCCCGAAGTAGTAGCTAATTCCTTGAGATTAGGAAATAACTCATTATTGACAAAATCGATTAACTCATCCCCCGTAATCCCTTCGTCATTTTTAGCCCAAGATGACCACCGAAAACGATCGGGTAAAGGTGACTTATAATTATCAATGGTAAATTCCCATTCTTGTTCTTTATCATCAAATATCTTTAAAAATAACATCCATACTAATTGACTGATGCGTTGTGCGTCTCCGTCCACGCCTACATCTTTACGCATGATGTCTTGAATACTCTTAATTAAAGTTGCGATCGCCATAATTTTTTTAATTTTTTTTAATCATTAATAATAAAAAACATATATAGCGATCCTAAATCATTTGTGGACAAACTCTTTTCAATTTCCTCCTCGCCTGTATTAAGGGGGAATCAAATTCTTACAATTCATATAGGAATGCTATCTCAAAAATCATTTTCAAAAATTTTTCCAAAAAAGCGCATAAATTAGCAAAGTCTCCCTGATAAGTAAATAGACAATCAAAAATCGGAAATTTACTTATGGGAAACATAGTCGGAATCGATTTAGGCACAACCAACTCCGTTGCCTCCTTCAAATTTGCACAAACTCAAGTAGTAGAAGGAAAAGAAGGTGCATTAGTTCGATCGATCGTTGCCTTTCGTGATAATAAATTAATAGTAGGTCAACAAGCCTATAATCAGTTATTGCAAGACCCAGAAAACGTTATTATCTCCATTAAGCGTTTAATGGGGCGTGGTTTCGGCGATGAAGTAGTGCAACAACAGTTAAAAAACTTTGGTTATAAAATCACCCAATCCCAAGAAGGCACAGAAAACAGTATTGCGGTATCTTTAGGGGGAAAAGAATATAAACCCGAAGATATTAGCGCAGAAATTTTAAAACAAGTAGTAAACAATGCTCAAGCCTATCAAGAAAGTGTAGGGCAACAGGGAAAAATCACCAAAGCAGTAATTACTATTCCTGCGTATTTCAACGATAAGCAACGTTACGCCACCGAAAACGCCTCTGTGAGAGCTGGTTTAGGAAAACCAATTTTATTACCTGAACCCACCGCCGCAGCTATTTCCTACGGTTTTAATCCTAATAGCGATGATGTAAAAACCATTCTGGTATATGACTTTGGTGGAGGTACTTTTGACTCATCTTTAATTACAGTTTCGGGAAATCAGTTTATCGAGTCAGGGAAAGCAGGGGATTTGTGGTTAGGGGGTGACGACATTGATGATAAATTAGCAGAATTAGTGAAGCAAAAAGTCGCTAAAGAGGAAGGGTTAGACAGTATTGATACCTTAATCGCCAATATGCCCTATTATCAGCAAGTGCGTTTTAAGGCAGATTTGAAAATGGCGACAGAAAAGGCAAAAATTGACTTGAGTAGCAAAACAGAAGCGATGGTTAATCCTTCGACTCCCCTTCTCGATGAGTTTGGTATGGCTATTACAGTTAGTGTGACTATCACAAGGGGAGAATTTGAGGCGATGATTTTACCCTTAGTCAAGCGCAGTATCGAAATTTGTCGAGATGCCATCAAATATTCTGATTATCCCGAAGATATGATCGATGTTATCTTATTAGTGGGTGGCTCAAGTCAAATTCCTTTAGTACAACAGGAAGTTAAAAAGGCTTTTGGTAGTGATAAAGTGGTGGTGCATCCACGCCCGATGTATGGAGTAGCGGAAGGTGCAGGTATTGTTTCGGCTGGAGTTACGGAAATTGTCGGCACGGTATCCCGTGATTATTGTATTCAATTAGATGATGATCCTCGTTTTCAGTTAATTAAACAAGGGGATGTGTTACCCATTCAAAAAAATCATACTTTTAAAACCGCAGGAAATGGGCAGGAATTAATTCATTTTAAGTTTTTTAGCCCTGATGATGTGAGACAAGGTATTGATTTTCGCAAAAATGATGAGCGCATTGGCGATATGTGGTTGGCGTTAGATAAACCTTACCCTAAAGGCACAGAAGTTGATGTGATGGTGGAGTTAGACGAAGAAAATTCTGCTTTAACCATGACTGCCAGTCTCAAAAATAATCATGCTATTCGTGTCAGTGGCTCATTTTCTCGTGGTAATCAAGACGAAAAAATTGCTTCTCAGGTGGAGGGGTTAATTAAACAACTCAATGACGAAGGGGAATTAACAGAAATTGGTGTGCAACGGGTTAATGAATTAGCAGGGGAGATAGTCAGGGCATCGAATCAAATCTATCTTAACGGAGTTTTACAGCACGATCGACAACAGGTTGCGGAAGAAAAGTTGAAAGAGTTACAGGCTTTTGCTTGTAGCGATCGAGATACTATCCTGATGTACATAAGAGATTTTGATTTTGCCCTCAAGTTTGGCACGAATCTGATGCACGATGATCAAATTAATCGTTTGAACATATTATTAACACAAATGAATGATTCGATCGATACCAATAATATTTCGGCGATGCAGAAATTAGCAGAGGATGGTAGTCGAGAATTTGATAACTTGCCCAACCTAATCCATATTTTACTGTTAGTGCGTATGGGAATAGTTCGGGCGAATCGTATCGCACCTGCGCACGGCAAGGTATTAGAAAATAAATTCTACACCGTATTAGATGCCATTCAACGGGGAGACGGCACAACCGCCGATAGGATTTTACCAGATTTAATCGAAGAAATACGGGAGTATATCGATCGAGATTTACCTACTGGCACGATTGCTACTGGCTTAACCCGTTAACCAACGATAAAAAATGTTGGGTTGCACGTTGTTTAACCCAACCTACTATTTATTAAACACTGTAGGGTGATGCACACCCCACCAAAACTGATTGTCATTGCGAGGCACGAAGCAATTTCTTACCAAATACATTGTTATTTTAAACAAAAATTGGAACAAAAATTATGGATTTAGACAAAAAAGAAAACCCTGAAAAAACTGATAATTCAGAAAAAGAAACAAAAAAACGTTATAACTTTGGCTTTTTTGGTTTTCTGATAGATATTTGTTGTCAAATAGTTGGAGGTATTTTAAATTTTATTGGTAATTTATCTCAATTTTTTGGAGCTTAAATTAGTCATATTTATTCACAATATTAGTTATCTAGTGGGCAATGCCCACCCTACACAATCAAAAATACCCCAAAAAAATTAATAATAAAGGAGTTTTTATGACAGAAAAATTAATCTGCCCTGTGTGCGATCGAGCTGAAATTGAAACGAATACTTGTCCTAATTGTGAGACAGATTTATCAACAATTCGGATGTTAAAAGAATTACCTTTTTTAGATACAAAAACCGAATCAAAACCTGTTAAACAATCATTAATTTACATAGTTTTAGTTATTGCATTATTAGCAATAATAGCAGGAATTTATGGAGGGTATTCGATCGCAAAAAATAATTATCAAGCTAGTTTAAATGCTATAAATCAAGATAAACAAAAGCCTATTATTACGGTAAATAAAGAAGAATCAAAACCAGATTTAAAATGGTGTGGAGGGTTTAATTATCAAATAAAATCAGGAGATTCTTTATATATGTTAGGTTTACGTTTTTATGGGGATGGCAGTGCATGGCATTTAATCACAGAAGCAAATCCGAGTATTATTTCACCGCAAAATTTAGAAGTTGGGCAAGTAATTTTGATTCCTAATCTGACAAACTTTTGTCAATAATTTTAATATTTAATTAAATAAAGAGGTAAAAAAATATGGGATTATTTGATTTTATCGGCAAAACTCAAGCGGTTTTTGAAAATAAAGAAATTAGTCAAGAAAAATTTAGTAAAGCAAAAGAATATGCCCAATTAAAGAAACTAAAAGAAGCTATCAAATTAGCAGAAGAAGTTAAATCTTTATGGAAAGAAAATCCCTCTTGGCGCGAACAATTAGTGCGAGATGTGGTGATAACTGACTTATTATATAATGTCAATAGTGAGCTTACTACATGGAAAATGCGACTGCAAAGAGGAGAATCTTTCGCTAGTCAAGGAAAAGAATTTATTGCCTTAGATAAAAATGATCCTTTTGACAGTACAATTCTTACTCAAGCCTTAGATTCTTTTACTAAATGTAACGAGCTTTTATATGAGACAGAGTATGTAGTTAATGAACAAATTTTAAAGGATAAAATTAAGCGCAGAAATCAATTTCAATCCTTATATAATGAAGGTAAAAATCAAGGTAAAAAAGGATTTTATCGAGAAGGTTTAACTTATCTTTTGGAGGCAGAAAAAATTTATAAAGTTATCACTGTCGCCAAAAAAATTAAAGAGTATGAAAATTTAGCACAATTGCAAACTCAATATGAGAATAATTTAAAGCAAATTCAAAATCTTGCAAGAGAAGGTAATTTTATTATTGCCAAAAATAAATTAGATTTAGTATTAGCAAAATTTAGTCGTCAAGATGGAAAGGAATTAAAGCAAAAATTAGAGACGGTTATTAATGCCAAAACTGAATATAGACAGGGATTATTAGCGGAGAAAATAGGTAACTTTACCATTGCTAAAAAACAATATCAATTAGCGTTATCTCATTTGCATAGTTTCGATTTAGCTCGTTATCGTTTAGCCTTAATTTATATCAAACAAAATGACTATTCTTCAGCTTTATCTTGCCTAGCAAAATTTACAGGAGAAAGAAGCAATTATTTAAGAGGATTTTGTTATTTGCAGAAAAATGACTGGCTAAATACGACTAGAGAATGGAAACAAATTCATCATCCTTTAGTCAATCAACAAAAAGAATCTCTGAAAATTTTAATTCAACGAAATCGCTTACAAATTATTCAACATATTGAAAATTTAGTTAGTCAAGAAAACTATCAAGAAGCCAAAAAATGTGCTGAAAATTTAATCACTAAATATGGTTATGATGATCACATTAATCATAACTTAACTAAACATATTGAACCAGCTTTACAGCGTCAATTATGGCAATCTAATAATTTTGTCAATGTTATCAATCAACTGGAAAAAGATTTTAAAAATACGCCCAATATTACTATTTTACATAATATCTCGATCGCACTTTACTATCAAGCTCAAATAGATGAAAATTATCTGGAAAAATGGATAGCAGTATGGGCGACAGGATTAGTAAACATTAAACAAAATCAGATTTTGCAAAATATAGCTTGGTTAGGAAGTAATCATATTGACTATGAAAAAACCAAAGAAGAATTAATCAAAATCCTAGAAAATGCCATTGATAAATATAAAGAGAGTAACTTAAATAAATATTATGAATTAAGGGATATTTTTCGGAGAGAAATGTTAGCTATGGAGTTAATGGGAAATCCCCCTAATGCTGGAGTAAAAATTCAAGAAATCTTCATCACTCCTGCTTTTTATCAACAGCATAAATCCCAATTAAAAAATATTTCCTTAACTAAAAATAACTTAGGAATGTTATTTACAGATTGGGGTTTAGCAGTGTCAGCTTGTTTAAAAAATGACGTAGAAAGAGGAATAAAAATTAAACCTAATTTAACTCCTTCTTCTGACATAGAAAAATTAGCTTATAGTCTGATTAATTATCATGAAGGTTGTTATCATTTACAACACAACTCATGGAAGAAAGCTAAAATCACCTTACAAAATGCCAAAAGTGAGATTAAAAATAATCAGGAATGGAGTAAAGAAATTAACCAATTATGTGAAAAACAAAGACAAAAAATTGAAGAATTTAACGAACATTTACAATTTGCTCAATTTTGGTATGATTTATTAAAATCAGGACAATCTTCTAGTTATTTAGCAGAATATAAAGCAAGAGAAATTGTACAACAAGTAGCTGATGAAAAATTATCTTTTGGGGAGGGGATAAAGAAATTAAAAGAAGTGCAAAAAATAGATAAAAATAATCCTTTAGTGATTGACTTAATGAGTCGATTAGAATATAGTATCGAAGCCCAAGAAATTGATAAATTAATGAAGCAAAATCGTTTTGAAGATGCGGTAAGAAAAGCTAAATATTCATCGAATCAAGAGATAAAACATTTAGTTGCTTCTGTTTGCATTGAGATTGCTTTAAATGGTGCAAAAGCCCAAGAATTAGATTGGGAAACTTTACAACAATTGGCAAGATGGGCTTATGAAATTTGCCCTTATGAGGCTGATTTTCAAGAAGTATATGTTGCTTTAAAAATTATTTAATTAGGAGTAATAATTATGAATAATTTAACAAATATAACACCGAATCCTTATGATGTTTTAGAAGTTTCTCCTTTAGCATCTACCGCAGAGATAACCAAAGCATTTGCTATGGCAATGAAGAAAAAAAAGTATAATCCGAAGCAAATTGCGGAAGCGAGAAAGCAATTAATGGATAGTCAACAAAGGTTAATTGCTGATTATTTACGTCCGAATTTACCTTTAATTCAAAGGTTTAAAAAAGAGGATTTATCGAAATTAAATGAGCCGATACCAGCGATAAAGTTATTATCTGACTTTGATGGTTTAGATAAGGCTTATCAAGAAAGTGAATCTATCTCAGCAGAGGATAAAAAATTAGGTTTAGAATTATTTAGTTAATGGTAATCTCAAAACTATACTAAACAGAAAAAACCTCTTATTTTCCTTTTTCTAAAAACTATTTTTACTTAACAACTTTGCGTCTTTGCGCCTTTGCGTGAAAAAAATAACCCCTAAAAATTATGAAAAAATTACTCGATCGAATCTTCAAACCTACCATAAAAGAAAACCAAAATCAAGAAAATTTAAACATCTCCTTAAAACAAAGAGATGAATTATTAAAAGAGATAGAAGACTTATTAAAAACCAAGACAAAATTACAGCAAACTGTCAAAATTCAGCAACAAGAAAACGAAGCAAAAGAGGAGGCTTTATACGGGGAATTACTGGATATTTTTGATAGTTTAGAATTTTTAATTAACTATCTGGATAAGAATTTACAAGAAGAAAATGTTAACCAGAAAGCCTTAAAAAGATTGCCAAAATTTACCGCTAGTATGCAAGAAAAATTATTAACTATTTTGTCTCGTAGGGGTGTCGAAAAAATCGACTTTAATGGGGATATTCCAGATTTTAGCATCTGTCAGGTAGTCGATCGAGAGGAAAGAGAAGATATACCCGATCGAACCGTCACCAAAATTGTCCGTCAAGGGTTTAAAATAAAAGAAAAAATCCTTCGTTATGTAGAAGTAATTACCGCAAAATCCAAGTCTGAGTAGAGATTGCTTCGTGCCTCGCCATGACAGAAGAAAAATATTAATGTTGAGATTGCTTAGTGTCTTGCCATGACTAATTAAAGATTTTGTAATTCTTCTAAGGCGGATTGAGCATACAGACTAACTTGTGGATTATGATGGGTAACTATATCTTGTAAAATAAAAATACCATCCATCGAGCCAAGTTGTTTTAAACTATAACAAAGAGCCTGTAAAATTTCAGTATAGTCTAAAGTTGATGACTGACTATAGTAAAAATTGGTAAGAATTGTCACGGCTGGAGATTTTAAACTAGGTTTAGTTATCCTTCCCAAAATATTAATTATCGGTAAAGTAATAGATGTATCAAAACTATGGATAGCTTTTCCTAAACATTGGATACTCTCAAGGGTATCTATCCATCCTAAAGCCTTCACGATGGTAATTTTTAAGGGTTGCGGTGTATAGGAAGAATACAAAACTTTTTCGAGGGATTGTATCACTATGGGATGATGACATCGACTTAAAGAAATCGCCGTTTGTTGCGCTACGGATAAATCTATATCTTCTAATAATGGAGTGATAAGGTTAATTAATTCCACATCTTCAGTGGATTTAAGTTTTAATCCTAATGCCGTCACCGCTTCTTTTCTCACGGATGAAGCATAATCTTTAAGCGCGTTAATCAAGGCAATTTTGATTTCTGGAGTGTCAAAATTACCCAAGGCACTAATGGAGATCGATCGAATAGTGGTATCATCATCATTAACTAGAGACAATAACAGTGGGATGACATCTTTTCGAGGAATTTGGGTTAAAGCCTTTGTCGCCAAAAGACGAGAATCAGGATTAATCAGTAATTGAGAAAGAAAAGTAATCGATTGTTTTCCTTGACTAACTAAAGTTTCTGTAGCGATGGTAATTAATTCTTCTTCTTGAGTTTTGCTTAATAATTCCGTGACAATTAAAATAATTTCGGGGTGTTGAATTTGACTGAGGATTTTTAAACCATACCCACGGGATTCAGTATCAACATTTTCATCGAGAATTATCTTTTTCAGAGGTGGAATAACAGCTTCTCCATATTTGACTAATACCTTCGATATAATCCATTTTTCTTCAAAACTCCCTAACTCTAAAACCTTCAACGCCAATTCTAAGGGAATAGACTCTCTTTCTTCTGGGGTTAAATTTAGCACGTTAGGCAAAAAAGTTTCTGACGGAAAACTGTTATTAGACATAAATATATTAAGCTCGATCGAACTCATTACCATAGTGTATATTGAGCATTTTGTCAAATCCTATTTATTACAGATTCTTAACGATGATGGAATTATCCATTTAATAATATGTTAATTGTTAATTAGTTAATGATTAATTTAAGGTAGTAATTTTACCTCGAAAAACAAAATAATTATAGATGTTATAAAATAACATAATAGGAATTAAAAACCCAATAAATATTAACATAAAAACAAGAGAGCTAGGGGAAGCAGCTGCTTGATAAATAGTAATACTAGGGGGAATAATATAAGGAAAAACGACTAAAGCTAATCCCAAAAATGTTAACAAGAAAATTAAAATTGTTAAAATAAATGGTAATTTCTCCTGTTTTTTATTTAAGCTAATTAACAATAAAGCAACTAAAAGTATGCCTAAAATTGGGATGATACTAAACACATAAATAAAAGGAGGTTGGAACAAACGTTCTCTAGCAAATTGAGAAAATATCGGTAAGACTGTTGTAATTGCGATCGCACCTAAAAAAGTAGTAATAGTGGCAAGTTTAGCGGTTTTAAAGTGAGTTTCCTGCAACTTACCAGAGGTTTTCATAATTAAATAACAAGAGCCAATTAAAACATAACCTTGAATGAGAGTCAAAGCAATGACGACACTACGCCAATTTAACCAATCCCATGTTGTGCCGATAAAATGTCCACTCACATCGACTTTGATGCCCTCAATAACTCCTGCTAAAGCAAAACCTTGCCCTAAAGTTGCGACAAAACTACCGATACCAAAAGCATAATTCCAAAAAACTTTATTCTCGGAATTTTCCCGAAACTCAAAGGATACCGTGCGAAAAACTAAGCCGATAACCATAATCATAATCGGAATATAAAGTGAGCTTAAAATAGTAGCATAGGCAAGGGGAAAAGCACCAAATAGGCTACCTCCCATTAAAATTAACCATGTAGCATTAGCATCCCAAACGTTACTTAAACTTGTCATCAGAATACCGCGCCTTTCTTCGGAAGATGACGTTAAAGAGAGGATTCCCACCCCTAAATCGAAGCCATCTAACATGACATACATAAATAAAAATAAGGCTAAAATGCCAAACCATACCAAAGGCAAAAACGAATTTAGTGATTCCATGATAAATAATGAATAGTGAATAATTACTTGAGGAGGAGGAGAGGGAGAGGGGGAGGAGAGGGAGAGGGGGAGGAGAGGGAGAGGGGGAGAGAGGGAGGGAGAGAGGGAGGGAGAGAGGGAGAGGGAGGGGAGGAAAAAGAAATAATGATATTTGTTGGTGGAGGTGGGTTTAATATATTTAACCCCTACGTTATTCCTCATTACTCATTACTCATTACTCATTACTCCTTACTCCTTACTCCTTACTCATTACTCCTTACTCATTACTCCTTACTCATTTATTCCTTACTCCTTACCTAATTAACCGGGCGACTGTCTGGTATATGTTGGGAAGGATTAACAGTGACAGGCACTTCTTCCCCCGGAATGGGTAAATCAAAATCTGGCCCTTTTTTGATGATGCGACTACCAAAGAATAACGCCGAGAAAAAGAGTAAAGTGTAGATAATTAGAAAAATTGACAGGGATGTTAAGACATTACTCGCAGGAAGGTTAGAAACCGCATCTGCTGTGCGAATTTGCCCGTAAACAGTCCAAGGTTGTCTGCCTACACACCGCACTATCCAACCAGATTCCACGGCTAAATAACCTAGAGGCGCACTCCATATCCATGATAAAAGCAGTAATTTTTGTTGACTGATATTTTCTGAAGATAGTTTTCCTCTTAGCCATTGAATGACGGAAACGATAACTACTCCCACTAAAATAAAGGCAATACCACTCATTAAACGAAAAGCATAGTAAATCAATCCTACCATTTTGGGTCGATCGATCGGAGCAAATTCTTTTAAACCCAAAACAGGCGCACTTAAACGAGGTTTAAATTCTAAAATGTAACCTAATGCGTTAGGAATCTTAATTTCCCAATTATTGGTTTCTGCTTTTTCGTTGGGGGATGCTAGTAAACTCCAATCCCCTGTTTCTCCTGCGGGGATAGTTTCCCATTGCGCTTCCATTGCCGCTAATTTTGTGGGTTGATAATGATACACTTGTTCGGCGCTTAAATGTCCGACAAAAATTTGTAAAGGAGTAATGGCGATGGCAATTACTAAAACAATTTTGAGAGATTTTGAGAAAAATTCCGTATGGCGTTTATTAATTAGATACCATGCACTAATACCGCCAATAACGAAAAGAGAGGTTTCGAGGGTTGCTAAAAACATATGGGAAACACTCTTAATCATAAAGGGGTTTGCCATAGCCGCAAAATAATTGCCGACGATGAATTTACCCTCAATAAATTCTCCTCCTGCGGGAGTTTGCATCCAAGAATTAGCAATTAAAATCCAGAAAGTAGAAAGATTTGCACCCACCGCTACTAAGATAGTGGCAATATAGTGGATAACTGGAGGCACTCTTTCCCAACCGAATAACATAATTCCTAAAAATCCTGCCTCTAGCATAAAAGCCATAGTTGCTTCAAAGCCTAAGACACTACCAAAAAAATCTCCTACGGATTCAGAAAAGGGCGCCCAATTGGTGCCGAATTGAAATGCCATAGGTGAGCCTGATGCGACACCGATACCAAAATTTAGTACATAGAGTTTTGCCCAAAATCGAGCATGATAATAGTAAGTAGGATTTTTGGTTTTTAGCCATAAGCCTTCTACGATAACTAAATATATTGCCATACCTGTAGTTAAAACAGGCCACAACATATGGAAAATAGCAGTAAAGGCAAACTGCATCCTAGACAAAACTAAAGTATCGGAAAGAAAATCCATAGGGGATGATGAGTCAATTTTATTAATAACTTTTTCATTTTAGTTAGTTTTTCTCTTTGACTGATCGTCTTTTTTTTATTTTATGTTGAGATTTGTTAACAAAGGGGGTTTTTTGAAATTATCTTTTGTAATTCAATCTGATGGCTAACTCTTATTTTCTACTTAAATCTGAGATGATAAATTTAGCTTTTTCACAATCAATTTGTATTTGTTTTTTTAGCTCATTTAAGGAAGAAAATTTTTGTTCATTTCGCAGAAATTTAATTAATTTTACGGTTATTTTTTTGTTATATAAGTCATTATTAAAATCGAATACATGAACCTCGATCGAAATATTTTTACCGTCCACAGTGGGCTTATTTCCTAAGTTCATTACACCCCATAAATGCTTATTTTCTAAGAAAATTTGAACAAGATAAACCCCTATTTTTGGTAAGAATTTTTCGGGATAAACTCTTAAATTTGCGGTGGGAAAACCTATTTTTCTTCCTAATTTTTGTCCTTCAATAACTTGTCCAATAAGTTGATATTCTCTACCTAACATTTGCGAGGCTAATTCTGGTTTACCCGTTAATAAACTATCTCGAATATAAGAACTACTAATTCTCATGGATTGATTATTAATCGTTAAATTTTGTTCTTGAGTAATGCTAACTTTGACATTATATTTATTAGCTAAAGTTTGCAAATATTCTGCATTACCTTGTCTTTGATAACCAAATTTAAAATCTTCTCCCACACTAATAAATTTAGCTTGAATTTGTTCAATTAAAATATTATTAACAAATTTTTCTGGAGTTAAATGGGCTAAATCTCGATCGAAAGGTAATAGAATTAATTGTTGAATACCCAAGTCTTCTAAAATTTGACACTTTTCAGGAATAGGAGTAAGTAACTGTTTTCGTGTGCCTGTAAAAAATTCTTGAGGATGAGGTATAAAAGTTACTAAAGAGGGGGTTAAATGGGGATAGTCAAAAATCGGTTGAATTACCTGTTGATGTCCTTTATGAATACCATCGAAATTACCAAGGGCAATGGCACAAGGGGAAATGATGGTATCTTGGGGAATATTATGGAGGGAAGTGGTAATAATTTTCAACACCATTAAAAGTAGCGGATATTTTATGATTCCGTGATATTTCTTAAAATAACTTAATATTTTACTATATCATTACTTACTGGTAAAGTTTTTATTGATTATTGATGAAGGTTAGAAACGGGTATTTGTATTTTATGATGTTATGCACACAACAAAATATACTAAGTACCTTTTTAATATATATTAAGTTTTAGAGCTATAAATCAAGTTATATTTTAATGACATAATAAACCTAAATCTAACAAAGACATTTGTTTTGGAGATAGTGGATATTTGATGATAAAATTAGGATTAAAAAATTGTTCTTTAATTTGTATAGCAATTTCTTGAACCATAGGAATAACGATCGAATTACCTACTCGATTATAAAGTTTTGCTCTACTACCAATTAACTTAAAATCATCAGGAAAACCCATTAAACGATAACATTCTCTTAAGGTTAATTTCCTTACTTTTTCATGGTGTAAAATATAATATCTTCCTGCGGATTCTTGAGAAGATAATGTGGGATGAGTGCCTTGGGAGGAGTAAATTCGATTAGGTTGTTTATGCACTCTTGATAAATGTTTCGTATCAGGGCGAATACCATTAACTCTAATATTTTTATTAAGATAACCAGCAAAAATTAACCCTGACATTTGTTGTTTAGGATTTTCAATTAAGGTATATTCATCTTCTTTTAAATATTCAAATTCTTTGTTCTCATCTTCTAAAATATCTTCTAATTTTCTAGTTTTAACTTTCTTTAATTTACTAAAATCAAACTCTATATCACCTAAACAACCTACAATAATAGTCCTTTCTCTATTCTGAGGTACACCAAAATCGATAGCATTTAATAAACTCCAATTAGTTGTGTAACCCAGATTATTTAAAGTAGTTAAAATTGTGTTTAAAGTCTTACCTCGATCGTGATTTTTAAAGTGTTTCACATTTTCTAAAACTACTACTTTTGGTTGATAATATTCAAGAATTTTAGCAATATCAAAAAATAAAGTACCCCTAATATCATTAAACCCCTTTTTTTCTCCTGCAATACTAAAAGGTTGACAAGGAAAACCAGCTAATAAAATATCAAAAGAAGGAATACTTTTTAGACTTATTTCTCTAATATCTCCCGAAGGGAAATCACCAAAGTTAGTATAGTACATTTCCTGAGCATGGGAGTCAATTTCAGAACTAAATACACATTCAAAACCCGCTTTTTCAAAACCTAATCTAAATCCGCCAATTCCTGCAAATAAATCTATAAATTTATAAGTCATTTTCTAATACCTCTATCAACTCATTCCATTTCTGTTTATGTATTGTTTTTAACTCAGTATCATTCATTATTAATTGAGAATAAATATTAATAAATTGTTCTAAATTAGAAATTAATCTCAAATAATATTTTAATGAAGGAATTACCCCGTTAACAACGATTTGACAACCATGATTTTTTTTGACTCGATTTATAATATCATTAATACTATCATCCTCATCTTTTTTTATAGCTGAGTAAGAAAATATATAATATCTTTCAGGGTTATATTTAATTATTTTTTCCTCAGAAATTCTTAGAATATTAGTATCAATAGCTTTATCTAATTTTATTTCTAAAACTTCAAATAATTTACCTTCTTTAAAAATCTCAATATCTCCTGCACTTTTTGAACTTTTATCAGAAGCGGTATGATTTCCTAATGACTTAATTTGAGAGTTATTATATCTAGCAATTTCATTTATAAGTATTTGATAAATAGCATAAAAAGCTAATACTGGTAATTTAGAACCTCCAAAAATACTATAATTAAAAGAAAATTGATTATTTAATATATATATAATTTTAGATATAGTTAGCTTATCTGGATTATTTAAAGGTTGAATAATAACTTTATTTTGTTTTTGAAGATTCATTATTTGCTTGAATAATTCTACTAATATATATTTAGGATTAATTTTTTTAACTTCTATGTCATGAATTAGCTCTAAAAATGCTTTTTTAACTTCTTTATTTGCTATTTTCCCCTTATAATCTAAAGTATAAGGATTAGGTTGTTCTAATGAACGAGTTAACCAACCACTTTCAGCCATTGAAGGCAAACCCAATTCTTTCAAAGTAGGAGTAATGTATTGTGTATCAATTGTTCTTCCTGAAAAACCATTTTTAATTTGTGTTTGATGATTTCTAATATCTTGTTGTGGATGTAAAATTTTATAAATAGATAAAGTAACTAAAACAGTATAAACACCTTTTTGATTAAAACTTTTTTCTGCAATAATTGTAATATTGTTTAAAATATTGTTATCAATTTTTGATGTATAATCTTTTTCTTTAAGAGCATCATTATAAATAGATATTAGTAAATTTTTATAACTCATTTTGATTACTTTATAGATTGTTACAGATATTATTTTATTAAAAATTTGACGTTTTAAAAGAATAAATCCTACTTTATTGTAAATTTTGAAATCATTTTTTCATCCACTTCTACACCAATCCCCACATTTTGAGGCACATTAATAGTAGAATCTTGAGGATTTAATTCTATAGGGGAGGTGATTATATCTTCTCGAAAATAGCGATTAGTGGCAGAAATATCCGCAGGTAAGAGGAAATTAGGTAAACTAGCTAGATGTAGATTTGTCGCCCTTCCGATGCCAGATTCTAGCATACCGCCACACCATAATTTTATCCCCGCTTGTTGGCATAAGTGATGAATTTCTAAAGCGTTAGTTATACCGCCAACTCTGGATACTTTTAAATTGATGACTTGGGCAGATTTAAGTTCGATCGACAATCGAGTATCATGGACAGAGTTGATACTTTCATCGAGACAGATGGGGGTATTAATACGACTTTGTAGATAACGATGATCTAATAAGTCATCATAAGCCAAAGGTTGCTCAATCATGATCAAATTTAAGTCATCGAGTTTTTGAAACAACGGCAAATCATCAAGGGTAAAAGCAGAATTAGCATCCGCCATTAACATTAAATCAGGATATTTTTTTCTGACGGCTTGTAAAGGTTGTAATGCCCAATCAGGGGAGATTTTTAGCTTGATTCGTTGATAACCTTGATTGACGAAATCTTCAACCTTTGCTAACAACAAATCTATATCTTGAGTCAAAGAAACACTCACCCCAACCTTAACTTTATCCCTTGTATTGCTTAACGAGAAATTGTGAGAATCAACTATCAAACTTTGCGTCTTTGCGTCTTTGCGTGAAATATTATCATAACTATTAAATAAAAACTGAGAAAAAAATGTAGATAAAGAGACATTTTCAGCCTTAGCAAACACATCCCAAACAGCACAATCTAAAGCTGATTTTGCCATATTATGCCCTCTCACAAAAGCGAATAAATCTCTAATTTCGGTAGGAGAGTTAATGGTTTTTCCTAAGAGTTTTGGTATTAAGAAATCTTGTAAAATATGTTTAGCAGTTTCGATCGTCTCATAGGTATAATAAGGTTGAGTAAAAACTGGACATTCTCCCCAACCTGTTAAGCCTTCACTTTTTACTGCAACAATTAAGCAAGTATGATTAAGCAACTCTCCATTACTAAATTTAAAGGGAGAAATAAAAGGCATGGATAAGTTATATAATTCTATATTTTCTATTTTCATTAAATTAATTGATAAAATAAGGATTGAATAATATTCAACCCCTAGGATAAAGGGATAAAATATCTTTTCTGGAAAAGTCTAACTCCTAATTCTTAATTCTCCATTCTCCATTCTCCATTCTTCATTCTTCATTCTTCATAATGGTTTCTCCTAGCTTCACCTCCCCAAACATAAAAATTACTGATACAATCACCATCGATGTTACAGGCATGAAATGCGCTGGATGCGTCAAAGCCGTTGAAAGACAAATCACCCAACAACAAGGCATTATCTCCGCTAATGTTAATCTAATTACTTCCGTGGCTTTAATTGAGTATGAAAGCTCGATCGTACAACCAGAAACCTTAGCCCAAAAATTAACGGCGGTGGGTTTTCCCTCTCAAGTGAGGGTAATGGATGACGATTTAGAGAATCCTCAAGAGAAAATTCAAGAAAAACGCAGATTAGAGCAGAAAATACAACAATATCAGTTAATTAGTGCTATTTTTTTACTGATATTTTCTTCTATCGGACATTTACATCATTTAGGCTTTCACTCCTTACACTGGTTAACAAATATTTGGTTTCATTGGGGTTTAGCTACCGCCAGTTTATTGATTCCGGGGAGAGAAATTTTACTCAATGGTTGGCAAGGATTATGGCAAAAAAAACCCAATATGAATAGTCTAGTGGGATTGGGAACGACTTTTGCTTATATTGCCAGTTGCGTGGCTTTGCTTTATCCTTCTTTGGGGTGGGAGTGTTTTTTTGATGAGCCTGTTATGCTACTGGGTTTTATTTTTCTCGGTAGGGTGTTAGAATCAAGAGCGAGAAGTCGTGCCATTGAGTCTTTAGAAAGTTTACTGAGTTTACGTCCTCAATTTGCCCGTTTAGTTGGTAAAATGAACTCAAATCAAGATCAAGGTTTAGAAATTCCTGCTAGACAAGTTAAACCCGAAGAATGGGTGAGAGTGTTATCGGGGGAGCAGTTTCCTGTAGATGGTATCATCATGGAGGGAGAAACTACTGTTGATGAGTCTTTGTTAACGGGAGAATCGTTGCCAGTATTTAAGCAAAAAGGAGATAAGGTTTCCGCAGGTACAATTAATAATGGTGATGTGGTAATCTTGGAGGCGGTGAATACGGGGAAAAATACCGCCTTGAGTCAAATTATCGCTACGGTAGAAAATGCTCAAACTCGTAAAGCGCCCGTGCAAAAATTGGCGGATACGGTATCAGGTTACTTTACTTATACCATTATCTCGATCGCACTGTTAGTGTTTAGTTTCTGGTACTTTTGGGGAACACAAATTTGGTCAAATCTTCTGGTAGAATTAGACACCAGTCGCACTATCCTCAGTTTAAAGTTAGCCATTGATGTTTTAGTTATAGCTTGTCCTTGCGCTTTAGGGTTAGCCACTCCCACAGCAATTTTAGTTGGCACGACTACGGGCGCTGAAAATGGATTATTAATTAAAGGGGGTGATGTGCTAGAACAAGTTAAGAATCTAAGTTTGATCGTATTCGATAAAACTGGTACACTAACTCAAGGATACCCCCAAGTGGAAAATGTTGTGACTTTTAGTCAACATTCCGACAAGGAAATTTTACAGATAGCCTCCAGCTTGGAAATTTCTGCTAATCATCCCCTCGCCAAAGCTATCGTTAACCACGCCCAAAATTTATCCCTTGAGATTTTGCCCATGGAATCCGTGGCAAATCAAGCAGGAAAAGGGGTTAAGGGGAAATTCGGCGGTGATTGGTTTTATCTTGGTAATCGATCGTGGCTACGGGAAAATTCGCTCGAACTTAACTCTACAATTATCATTCAAAGTGAGCAATGGGCAAGGGAGGGTAAAACTGTTGTTTATTTGGGCAAAAATAGCGATTTAATCGGATTAATTACCCTTTCAGACCAAATTAGACCTGATGCAGAAAGTACCGTTAAAACCCTACAAAACATGGGCTTAGACGTAATTATGATGAGTGGAGATCAAGCCTTGACAACTCAATATATAGCGGAAAAACTAGGCATTAAAACTTATTATGGTGCTTTGACACCCTCGCAAAAAAGTGATTTAATTAGTAAGCTACAACAACAGTCAAAAAATATTGTGGCTATGGTGGGAGATGGCATCAATGATGCACCAGCCATGACTACTGCACAGTTTTCCATCGCCCTGAATCAAGGCTCAGAAATTGCCATCAAAACCGCAGGAATTGTCTTAACTACGGGGAAATTAAAAGACGTGGTGACAGCCATTAATTTAAGTAAACTAACCCTAAGAAAAATTCAACAGAATCTGTTTTGGGCATTGAGTTATAACCTCATGGCAATACCCTTAGCTAGTGGTTTTTTATTACCGAAGTATCAAATTTTGTTAAATCCTGCCACGGCTGGAGCATTAATGGCACTAAGTTCGATTATTGTGGTGACAAATTCTTTACTCTTAAAGTATCAATTTCACCAGAGACAAAATTTTTCAACAACCTGCCTCAAAAAATACTCGTAAAGAATCACAACGCAAATGTCAAGAAATTTGACTGATAGCACTGAGTTGTTAACAGACCATAGACAAAGTGACTGGAGTCTATATAATTAATGAAAGAGAAATAATTAATTAGTACTGAGTTTCGATCGAACATTA
Source organism: Geminocystis herdmanii PCC 6308 (assembly GCF_000332235.1). Lineage (NCBI taxonomy): Bacteria > Bacillati > Cyanobacteriota > Cyanophyceae > Chroococcales > Geminocystaceae > Geminocystis > Geminocystis herdmanii. The sequence goes on from NZ_CM001775.1 coordinate 2,839,255, forward strand.
ATGGATGATGGTTAACTACAAACATTGGCAATGGCAAGGCTTTAATATCGGTTATCGCAGTGAGGGAGAAAAAGGAGAAGCAATAGTATTTATTCACGGATTTGGGGCGAATAGTGGACATTGGCGACATAATATGCCTTTTTTTGCTAAAAATTATCGTTGTTATGCCTTAGACTTAATCGGTTTTGGCGCATCCGATAAACCAACACCCAATAATCCTTTATCCTATACTTTTGAAACTTGGTCACAACAAGTGGCGGATTTTTGTCGAGAAGTCATCAAAACCCCTGTTTATTTAGTGGGTAATTCCATCGGTTGTGTGGTGATAATGCAAATGGCGGTAGATAATCCAGATTTAGTATTAGGTATTACTGCCCTTAACTGTTCATTACGATTATTGCACGATCGAAAACGACAAAATCTCCCTTGGATTAAAAATTATGGTGCAACGGTGATGCAAAAAGTATTAACAAACCCTACCATTGGCAACTTTTTTTATCAACAAATAGCCAAACCCAAGGTAATTAAAAACTTGTTATCTCAAGCCTATCAACGAAAAGAAGCTATCACCGATGAATTAATCGACTTAATCTATCAACCTTCCCAAGACAAAGGCGCATCCGAAGTCTTTTTAGCCTTCACCGCTTATTCTCAAGGCGCTTTACCCGAAGACTTGTTACCTATGTTATCTTGCCCTGTAACTTTTTTATGGGGTACAAATGATCCATGGGAATCGATCGAACTAGGGAGAGAATTAGCCAATTATCCCTGTGTGAAAGACTTTATCGAATTGGAAGGATTAGGGCATTGTCCTCAAGATGAAGCACCAGATATTGTTAACGCCATTTTAGCCAAAACCTTGTTAATAGTGCATAGTGAATAGTTGACAGGATTCCTCATTCCTCATTTCTGATTCCTCATTTCTCACTCCTCATTCCTCATTCCTCATTCCTCATTATTCATTATTCATTTATGTCTATTATTGCCGTTATTGATTACGATATGGGAAATTTGCACTCTGCCTGTAAAGGTTTAGAAAAAGCGGGTGCAACTACCAAAATCACTGATTCCGCTCAAGAAATTGCTCAAGCAGATGCGATCGTACTACCCGGGGTTGGTTCATTTGATCCAGCCATCGAACATTTACAAGAAAGAGATTTAATTTACCCCATACAACAGGCGGTGAAAAGCGGAAAACCGTTTCTAGGTATCTGTTTAGGATTACAAATTTTATTTGAATCATCGGAAGAAGGCAAAAAGGAGGGTTTAGGTATTATCAAAGGTAGGGTAAAACGCTTTAAATCTGAGGCAAATTTAACAATTCCTCACATGGGTTGGAATACCCTTAATTTGACGCAAAATCAACATCCTTTATGGAAAAATCTCCCCCCTAATCCCTATCTCTACTTCGTACACTCTTATTATGTTGAGCCTAACGACAAAAATGTTATTGCCTCTCAAGTCACTCACGGCACACAAACAGTTACAGCTTCTATAGCTCAAGATAACCTCATGGCGGTACAATTTCACCCCGAAAAATCATCCGATTATGGGTTACAAATCCTCACTAACTTCGTTGAATTAACTAAATAGTGAATCCCGACTACCCTCGATAACCATAGTGAATAATCAATAGTGGATGGTTGTTAATTCCTAATTCTTAATTCTGCATTCTTAATTCTTAATTTTTTTTTATGGTCGATCGAACTTATTTAGAAAAGATATTATTAGAAATAGCCCAAGGGAAATTATCCCCAAAAGAAGGCATCGAAAAATTAAAATACTTAGATTTTGAACCTATCGGAGATTTTGCTAAGATAGATCATCATCGACAACTACGCACGGGATTTCCCGAAGTGATTTGGAGTCAAGGTAAAACCACCGAACAAATGATCCAAATTATGCAAGTAATGCGCACTCAATCCCCTATTGTCATGGCTACTCGTTTAGAACCAGACATAGCAGAAATACTACAAGCTCAAGTACCTGATTTAAGATACTATCCTCTGGCAAAAATTGCCGCTATTGGGCAAAATTCCGTTAAATATCGGGGTAAAATCTCGATCGTGACGGCGGGTACTGCGGACTTACCCGTAGCGGAAGAATCAGCTATAACAGCAGAATTATGCGGTTTTGAAGTGGTAAGATTATGGGATGTGGGAGTGGCAGGAATCCATCGTCTTCTCAGTCATAGTCATTTAATCGCCGAAGCGGATGTCTTGATTGTGGTAGCTGGAATGGAGGGAGCATTACCTAGTGTAGTAGCTGGTTTAGCCAGTTGCCCCGTAATTGCTGTACCTACAAGTATCGGTTATGGTGCTAGTTTTGGTGGTTTATCGGCTTTGTTAACTATGCTTAATTCCTGTGCTACGGGCATCGGGGTTGTTAACATAGATAATGGTTTTGGTGGGGCGATGTTGGCAGGGCAAATTTTGCGATTAGCGAATAAATTCTCTCAATGTTAACAATAGCTTTTCTCAGATTGCTTCGTACTTCGCAATGACACAATGCCGTAATTGTTGTGTGAGTTTTATTAAATTTAATGATCATTAATCAGGAAATATCTGTTTCATGGAGTTTTTTTCACTCGAACAAATTCAAGAATTAGCTCGTCACTATGGATACTGGGCGGTATTTGCAGGTATTGCGATCGAAAATACTGGCATACCGATTCCGGGAGAAACTATTACCATTGTGGGAGGGTTTTTAGCAGGTAGTGGAGAATTAAAGTATTGGTTAGTTTTAGTAACCGCCATTGCTGGGGCAGTAATCGGGGATAATTGCGGTTATTGGTTAGGAAGAATTGGGGGGTGGAAACTGTTATTGAAACTATCTCGTTTCTTCCGTCTTCCCGATGAAGAAGTATTAAAAGCAAAAACTAAGTTTCTGGAAAATGCTCCTCAAGCAGTATTTTTTGGGCGCTTTATCACATTATTACGGATTTTTGCAGGTCCGATCGCCGGAATTGTAGAAATGCCCTATTTTAAATTTTTATTCTATAACTTTATGGGAGCAACGGTATGGGGAGTTATTATCGTCACTTTGTCTTATTTTGTCGGTAAAATGATCCCTTTAGAAGAATTAATTCATCTTATTGCTCAATTTGGTATTGTCGCCCTATTAGTTATGGTAGGATGGATTGTTATTTCTCTGGTGGTGAAATCCTATCAAAAAAATCCTAGTTAAGTTAACAACTTTACCATGAATGATAATTTATCAGAATCAGAACCGATAATGGATAATCCCCCTTGGATAGATTTAAGTCAATATAACTCCAAGTTCGATCGAGGTAAACCCCAGTGGATGATATTTTTATGGTGGTTAATAGAAGGAGTTATTTTCCCCTTAACACCCCATAATTTAAACGGTTTTCGATCGAGCTTATTAAGACTATTTGGAGCTAAAATTGGTAAAGGGGTAGTAATTCGCCCTACCGTCAAAATTTATTTTCCTTGGAAAGTAGAAATTGGAGACTATAGTTGGGTAGGAGATCAAGTATATCTTTATAGTTTAGATTATATTAAAATCGGTTGTCATACTGTCATCTCTCAAAAAAGCTATCTTTGTACAGGTAGTCATAATTTTGACGATGTCAAATTTCCCTTAATTACCAACCCCATCACCATCGGTAACGGAGTTTGGATTGCGACGGACTGTTTTATCGCTCCTGATGTTAAAATTGGTGCAAATACTCTTATCGGTGCTAGAAGTAGCGTATTTAAAAGCATATCATCAGAATCGATCGCTTGGGGAAATCCTTGTAAACCCCGTCAGTCTCGTAACTTTTCAGAAATAAATTAAAAACTATAAAAATTAAGGATTAAGGCATATTACATTAACCAAAAAGTGCGCAGTTTTAGCAATTTTTACTCAAAAACTTAGCATTTTTCACTTATTTTTTTAGAACCAGTTTGTTTATGTATATATTGCACAAAACCTCAAAGCCTTGATTCTTAATTATTTAACCTAAAACCTAAAACCTGACACCTAGTCTTTATCAAAAGACTATGAGGCAACCCCTAATTACTTATTTGCTACCACTTCCTTAACCTCTGCTTCGATCGAACTCTTAACTGTATTTTCATGAAATATGATTGATCGAGTTCTCAAAGTGAAAGGCTCATGGAGTAATACATAAAGACAGGGAATTAAGAATAGAGTCAAGATGGTTGCTAGAGATAACCCCGAAAAAACCACAATGCCCAAAGGTTGCAAAAACTCGCCTCCCTCTCCCACTCCTAAGGCTAAAGGAAACATCCCTAAAACTGTAGTAATCGTTGTCATGAAAATTGGGCGTAATCTTTGGGATGATGCTTGTACGATCGAAATATAACGACTAGGGATTTTGATGTCTGGGTTTTGTTGTTGTTTCTCATAGATTTGGTTAGCTAACTCCACCATAACAATGGCATTATTTACCACAATCCCAATGAGTAAAACCGCGCCCACAATTACCGTTGCGCCAATAGGGGTTTCCGTGACGTATAACCCGATAATTCCTCCTGATAAAGCAAGAGGTAAGGTAAACATGATCACTAAAGGATCAATTAAAGAGTTATACTGAACAGCCATAACTACAAAAACGAGGAAACCTGCCAAAGCTCCTAAAATTGGTAAACTACCTTGTAAATTAGCGTTACTTTCCGCCGCACTACTAGGTAAAATGCGGATGCCTTCGGGTAAATCAATGTCATCTAAAATCCCTTGCACTTCTGCTAAAGCGTTTCCTAAAGATGCCCCTTCTGCTAAACTTCCAGCGATGAGAAATACTTGTCTTTGATTAATTCTTTGGATTTGCGATGGTGCGACACCTTTACCAATAGAAGCTACATCCCCTAATCGAATCAAGCGATTATCGTTAGTAAATAAGGGTACATCTAACAAAGCATCGACATTTTTGACGAGGTTAGAATCTAATTGTACTCGAATATCGATGAGTCGATCGCCCCTTTGCAATTGAGAGACAACTAAACCACTAATGGTTGTTTGTAACGAATCAGTAATATCAGTGATATTGAGGTTTAAGTCAGCTAATCTTTGTAAATCAGGAATGATAGTGACTTCTGGTTGAGAAGCATCGGCATCAGGGCGAAATCTGACTAATTGGGCTTTGTCATCTAATACTCTTAATACTTGTCTGCCTGTTTCTTCTAATAGTTGTTGATTATTACCTTGTAAAATGACATCGACATCGGCACGAATAGGAGAATTACTCAAGAATAAACCCCGAATAGTACCAGCATTTAATCGTAAACGAATATTAACTAAGTTGAGTTTGTCTAACTCTTGAGTGAGGTTAGCGATATAGTCATCAACATTTGTGCCTGATTTGAGGGTGATGTTACTTGTACCTCGTAAGACATTTTCTGAAGTGGTAGTGCCAAATAATCCACCTCCAGAAGTGGTAAAAGCATATTGTGTTTGAGGATGGTTTAAGATTACCCCGTCAACTAACCCCATAACTTTTTGATTAGTGGCTAAAGTGGTACTGGGGGGAAACTGCACATTTAAGTTAACTTGCCCTGTGTTGATGGTGGGTAAAATCTCTTGGGGTAATTGTTGAGCTAGGCTTAAACTGGTGCTTCCTAAGAAGAAAAATAAACTGATAATTACTACCCAACGAATTTTGATCAAAAAACCTAAAATTACGCTATAAAGATTATTACCCGCATTAAAAGCCTTGTTAAACCATGAAATGATGAAAAAATGTCGAATACGACTAGAAAATTTGATAGCTAAAAGTCTTGATGTGAGCATGGGTACGATCGTTAATGCTACCACGATCGAAGCACCAACGGCAAAGCTAATGGTTAACACCAACTCATTAAACAACAGAGAAATAAAACCCCCTATCATCAAAAAGGGTAACACTGCCACTAAGTTAGTGCTGGTGGAAGCAATTAACGCCGATTCTACTTCCGATGAACTTTCGATCGATTGAGAAATAATTTGACGGCGAAAAATTCCCTTATCTGGATGAGGATCATGAATGAATTTTTCTGTACCCTCTACTATAGTTTCTAACATCACGATCGAGTTGTCAACAACGATACCAACCCCTAAAGCCAAGCCTCCCAAACTGAAAACATTGAGAGTTAAGCCAAACATTTTCATCATAATTACCGCCGCTAAAGTAGCCATGGGAATAGAGATAACGATAATGATAGTTTGACGAATCGAACCTAAAAAGAATAATACCGCAATACCTGCTAATCCTGTGCCGATTAACCCCGAAGTAATTACATTATTGATGGCATTGTTAATAAAAATGGACTCATCAAGGGTAGGCAATATTGTTATATCATTAGGAATAGTATTAGCCTTTTTTAACTCCTCAATTTTTGCCTTAACTAAGTCCACTACTTCGATCGTATTTGCATCAGGTTGTTTTTGCACACTGACTTTTACCGCAGGAGTACCATTAAGGTAAACAAAAACACGTTGTTCTTGCGCACCATCAATAATATCCGCAAATTCCGTTAAATAAACCCTTCCTGCAGGAGTGGCAAAAGACAAATTATTCAAATCCTGAGCGCTTTTAAACCTACCTACAACCCTTGTTAAAGGCTCATTATTTTCACCCTTTAAGCGCCCTCCTGTTATATCTTGATTGGCATCTCTTACATCGTCTAAGACATCATTTAAACTCAATCCCAAAGCCTGTAACCGTTGTAAATCTATTTGCACTCTAACTTCTTCTTCCACCCCCCCAGACACATTAACGGAAGCGACACCGGGGATAACAGTTAACTCTCTGGCTAACTCCTCATCAGTAAACACCCTTAAATCCAAAACATTCCTTATATCAGAAGTAACCGCAAACTCATATACTGGTAGTTGAGAAGGCTCAAATTTAAAAATGCGAGGGCTTTCCAAATTATCTGGTAATCTACCCCTAGCACGGTTAAAAGAAGCTGTAGCATCATTTAAGGCTTGATCAATATTACCACCAACTCGGAAAAATAAATCTAAACTAATTTGATTTTCTGAGGTTTGAGAATAGACTAACTCAACTCCTTCCGTTGCCGAAAAAGCCTCCTCTAAAGGGCGAGTAATTTCTTCTACGGCAATTTCAGGAGTAATACCATCGGTGCTTACCCTTAACCCAATACGGGGATAAGTGATAGACGGCAATAAATCCACTTGAATTGTAGAAATGAAAAAGATACCGACTACCATCACTGCAAGGGTTAACATAATCGTTGCAATGTGACGGCGAATAGATAAACCCGTGATACTAAATTTTTGATTTGATGATGAAGATTCCATTGCCATTAGCTTAATCTATCTTTAAATTTAGCCCTAGACTAACATATAGCCATCCTATTTGAGTTGTGTAAATTATCTTGTTGTCAAAGGGGAAGAATCAAAAAGGGGAAGTATCTTGGATATTTTTTCTAATAATTAATTAATTTTTTACAACTCATTGAGGATTGATATATCTTATTATTAAATAAAGTATAAATCTCGATCGTGATTAATATATAAACTTAGAACAGGAATTATTAATATGGTTCAATTATTAACAAAAACTTATTCTTTTGAAGAATATTTAACTTACCATGACGGTACTGATAACAAATATGAATTATTCAATGGAGAATTAAAACTTATGCCTACTGCTAGTGGTTTTCATGCCTTAATTTTGCATTTTATTTTTAAAATATTGGAACAACAAATAGACAAGTTAAAACAAGATTGGAAGGTAATGCCGGGGACAGTAGGTGTAAGAACAGCTTATAATAAATCGAGGATTCCAGACTTAGTAATTTTATCAGCAAATCAATGTCAAGAAGTTCGTGAAATGAAAACGGCAGTTATCGAAAATTCTCCTTTATTAGTGATAGAAATTGTTAGTCCAAATAATGGTGAAGATGACTATCGTTATAAACGCTCTGAGTATGCCGTCAGAGAAATTCCTGAGTATTGGATTATTGATCCAATATTAGAAAAAGTGTCGATTTTATTGTTAGTTTCTGGTTTTTATGAAGTAACTGAATTTCAAGGAGAAGAAACTCTTAAATCTGCTCTTTTTCCTGATTTAAACTTAACTGTAAAACAAATTTTTTCTGTTTAATTAGGGTTTGCTGAATAAATCAGGCTCTTCTACAATAGTTATGATAAATTATTAGTTAAAATAGGGAAAAGGGAAGAGGAAAGAGGGAAGAGAAAATTGTATTTTAAGTTTATTAAAAATTAGAAAATGTCAGAAATAAGAGATTATAAAGACTTAATAATTTGGCAAAAAGGTATTGAAATTGCTGAAAAATGCTATCACCTCATACATTAATGAAAAGTAGCTATAGTTAAATTATACTTTTTGAAAATTTAGAGTAAAAATGTTTTTTTGGTAAATATAAGATACAAAGCTAAGTATTGTTAATTAGCTCAATCATGTTCTATAACTCAAAGTTAAAAATACTAAGAATTAACAATCATCTCCCCAACTCCCCATTATTTATTTAGGGGATTGCCTCGAATATCTGTTACCACAATATCCCATTGTCCATTATTTGCCACCTCAAAAGTGATTTTTTCCCCGTTACTGCTAATCATGGGGTTACGGATTTCTCTCGTTTCTTGGGTAATTAAAGGGCGTTTTTGTTGAGTAGTACGATCGTACAAATAAAGCCCCGATTTTCCCTGACTTGCCACAGCAAACACTAAATATCTGCCATCTTCAGAAATAGAAGGATTTAAGGCAACTTCATTAATGGCATTTAAACCGGGTAAGTCGATAAGTCGCCGATTTTTAGCATCAAATAAATAGACATCTTGAGAGCCATTTCGATCGGACACAAACGTAATATATTCTCCTGCAACATGGGGATTTAATTCCGATGAACGACTATTAAAACTTCTAGTATTATCTGAAAAAGGAAAAGTTAGCAGTCGAGGATAATTGCTACAACTACTTAAAAAAAACGTTAACAACAGTGGATAAGCAAAATCAAATATTTTCACCGAGAAAGAGTTTAGAGATTAAACATCAACCATTATTATAAGGGTGAACGAAATTTTGGGTGGGGGTATTTTGACTTTGGATTAAAGTAATGAGTAATGAGTAATGTTAAATCTAATCATAAAAAAGTAGCTATATTTCAAACTACTTTTTTTCACTAAAGATACCTCAAAGGCAAGATGTTTAAATCACGACAATATCGGCATTAGTCATGGCTAAACCAGTATTTAAAGTGGCAATTTGCACCGCCGAAGTTGCACCGCTACCGTCCACATCAAAGAATAAACCACCGTTACTGTTATTGTAGAAGAAACGATGAGCGGAAGTAGTAGCAGATGAGCCAATAGTAAACTGAGTTGATAGTAATGTACCAACCGCTAAACCACCGCCAAAACCGCTACGGCTGACTAAAATCGTGTCATCCGCTACGTTAAAGTCAGTAATTCGATCGAGCCCTTCAGAGGTAGAATTAAAGCGGTAAGAATCTAAACCAGTGCCACCAGTAAGAGTATCATTACCAGCACCACCAATAAGAGTATCATTACCGTTACCACCGTTGAGGCGATTATTGCCACTATTTCCTGTAATGCTGTTGTTTAATCCATTACCCGTACCGTTTCTGTTTGCTGTACCTTCTAAGATAAGATGTTCGACATGATTAGGTAAAGTATAGGTAATTGTCGATCGAACTGTATCTGTACCCTGATTGGCATTTTCGATAACTCGATCGCCCGTGTTATCCACATAGTAGGTGTCGTTACCAATACCTCCTATCATCCTGTCTGCACCGATGCCACCGTTGAGGGTATCATTACCACCACCACCGTTAAGGGTATCATTACCGTTACCACCGTTGAGGCGATTATTGCCACTATTTCCTGTAATGCTGTTGTTTAATCCATTACCCGTACCGTTTCTGTTTGCTGTACCTTCTAAGATAAGATGTTCGACATGATTAGGTAAAGTATAGGTGATAGTCGATCGAACTGTATCTGTACCTTGATTGGCATTTTCGATAACTCGATCGCCCGTATTGTCCACATAGTAGGTATCATTACCTAATCCCCCTACCATCGTATCAGCACCCGTGCCACCATTTAGGGTATCATTACCATCGCCACCGTTAAGACGATTGTTACCACTGTTACCTGTAATGCGGTTGTTTAAGCTATTACCCGTACCGTTAATATTAGCTGTACCTTCTAAGATTAGATGTTCGACATGATTAGGTAAAGTATAGGTAATTGTCGATCGAACGGTGTCTGTACCCTGATTAACATTTTCGATGACTCGATCTCTCGTGTTATCCACATAGTAGGTATCGTTGCCTAATCCCCCTACCATAGTGTCAGCACCCGTGCCACCATTTAGGGTATCATTACCATTCCGACCATCGAGAATATTATTCCCACTGTTACCCGTAATTAGATTGCTTGAGTTATTACCAGTACCATTGATAGAATTCGTACCAATTAAAGCTAGATTTTCAACAGTTGGAGGTAAAGTACGAGTGATGAGAGTTGTTAATGTGTCTGTAATGGCTACTTGACCAATATTCATCACGGGATCAATCAAGGCATTAACAGGATTTGAGAGGGTAACAAGGAAAAATTCATCCTCCTCACTGAGATTATCGTCAAGAATTGGAATATTAACCGTCGTGGATGTACTATTAGCGGGGATGGTTAATGTCCCCGTCTGACTGGTATAGTCACTACCTTCTGTTGCATTAATTGGACTTGTGGCATAGTCAAAAGTAGTTGGTAAGTGGCTAGGATAATTGAGGCTGATAATAAGTGTAGCCTCAGATTGTTGTCCTTCGATCACAACCGCATTATTAATGGATAGTACCTTTGGGTCATCATTGATAATTCTTCCTACCACACGAGTAGTTCTACCCAAAGTATAACCAGTACCACTAGCTAAAGTTACAATTACAGTTTCGTCTGGTTCAACTATGGTATCGGCTGTAGGGTCTATAGTTAAAGTTGCGGTGCTTAAACCAGCACCAAAGGTAATAGTCTTACCACTTCCCGGAGTCGCACCTGTATAGTCACTACTATCGGCAGTACCACCAATACTATAATTAACCGTTAAGGTATTCGCAAGATTACCTGTACGAGTGAAGGTATAAACCAAATTGTCTGTGCCATCTTCCGTAACACTAGGAGTATTTACTCTCAAGGAAACAGAAGGAGGAGTTGTGTTCCCAAAGTTAATATTATCAACAGTTTGACCACCACCGACTACCACTGTATGGAAACTATTATTCGGAAAAGTTTGAATGAACCCTGTCGGGACTACTTCCCTGACAGTATAAGTACCGGGGGTTAAGTTGCTAAAGCGATAAGTACCAGTTTCATCAATATCAGGAGTGTTTGGGTCATCTGTGGCAGTGACTTGTGTTGGTTCATTCCTATCTAAAATTCCATTGTTATTCAAATCAAGGTAAATGGTGACACCTGCTAAACCGGGTTCTTTAAAACCTTGGGTACTTCCTCCTAAACCATCGAATACAGCGAACAATTCATCTGTACTTGTAAAGATGGAGGCATTGGGGTTAATTACTTGTAACTGACTTAAAGAAGCATCGCTTCCTACTCCAAAGGCTGATAGTTTCACATTAGCATTTCGCAAAGCAAGAACTTCATCGGTATAACTTCCACCAGTATTATTTTCACCATCAGAAATAAAGATCACATTACCGTTACCCCCAGTAGTTCCTATGGTATTGAAAGTGTTAATAGTATTCTGTAAAGCGGCCTCAAAATTAGTAGCTCCCGAAGCCCGAAGGGAACGTAAAACTTCTTCCACATCTTTAATACCATTATTATTACGATCTCGGTTGGGATTAGTCGTTAATTGAATTCCCGTAGTAACAAAGTCCATATCCAGTTGCCTTGCACTACTTTCAAAGGTTACAATACTGACTCTGGCATTATTTAATCCTTTTTGTACTAATCGATTATTTAAGGCAATAAATGCGGCTATTTCCGCATCTAAGCGAGTATTGGAATGACCGTCATTATTGACATCTCCCACTGGTAATCCTCGAAACAGACTAGACGCACTACCAGATACGTCAATAACGAAAACAATATCGGGAGGATTTCCTTGGATTAAGTCTTCCCGAAGTCCATTACCGTTAATATCGTTCCATTTAATTCCTTTAATAGTTCCAGGACCATCATCATCAATAATAGTTCCTATCGCCTGAGTTGTTGCCCCTAGGTCATAACCGGTACCATTGGTTAAAGTTAATATCACAGTTTCGTCGGGTTCAATGGTAGTATCAGCAGTCGGAATAATTTGTAAAACGGCGGTACTGGCTCCGGGTGCAAAAGTAATTGCTTTACCGTTCCCTCGTGTAGCACCAGTATAATCATTATTATTGGCTGTACCAGTAATATTATAGTTAACGGTGAGGGCATTGGTTAGCGAACCAGTACGGGTAAAGGTATAAAGGAGATTAGTTGTACCATCTTCTAATACACTAGAGGGTGATACAGAAAGAGTTATTGTCGGTATTTGTTGATTAAGATTAAGAACAATATTTCCCGTATTCGAACTCCACCCATCAACGGCTATTTGATAAGTGGTACCTGGGGTGGGCGAAAAAATAACTTGACTTGCGTTTCCAATCCCAGAATCATCATCTCTAGCAACAAGGGTTAAGCCATTAATAGTATTTCCCGTAAATACCGATAAATAAGTGTCGAAATTGCTACCATTGGTATTGATAGTTACTGGTTGTGATGATGTTGCTGTCCAACTCCACCATACTGAATTAATTGTTCCCGATTGAGTTGGTTCTCCCGTTTCCCCTGTCGCTCCGACATTATTACCCGTTACTGTGATGTTATTGCCCGTTAAAACAATGCTGTTGATAAAGTTGTCATTAGAAGCAGACATTTCAAGGGCTATTTCTATACCATCGATCGTTATGATGGCGTGATCATTTTCTTGTTGAATTCGAGACAATTGCTCATCACTCAAATTAACTCCTCGCACGAGTGCAGAGAATAATTCTCCTTCATCACCAGGGGTGTCTATATAGTTAATCTGAGCATCGATAAAATGACCAATTTCTTCTATCAGCACGTCCCGAATGGCTGTAATAGATTTTGACTCAATCAACGAAGATGATAAATAAATGGTGTTGGTGGTGGCGCTATAACCTCCTTGAGCGTTGTTGAGGATGGTGGGTGGGTGGATTTGGATTGGGGGGAGGTTGCTGAAGTCTTGGTTACGCCATAGGGAGAAGATGTTATAGGCTTCGGTGGGGTTGTAGTTTTCTCCAAAGGCGGTGGTGAGGATGGTGGGGAGTTCGGAATTAAAAGAAGCGTTTAGGAGGAGGTTTTGGGCTTCGCTAAGGGCTTGGGTGAGTTTGTTCATGGCAGGGTATAAATATGTTGGATCAAACATTTACATACATAAACTTAACACCCTTTCGATCAATCGGACTACCCTAAGGGATAAAGATCACGAAATCGTAACAATTTGTTTTATTTGTTTACATTGATACGTCCCTAAATCCCCAATACTGGGGACTTCAATTTATTAATTCATTCATTCTCCCCCAAAGTTGGGGGCAGGGGGGAAGTTTGATCGAGTTTAGAGGGAGTTCGATCGAGTTTTGGGATTGCTTCGTGCCTCGCAATGACGGATAAGAGAGTTCGATCGTGTTTAGAAGGAGGTTCGATCGAGGTTATAGGGTTCGATCGATTTTAGAGATTGCTTCGTTACCTCGCAATGACAGGATAGAGGAGTTTGATCGTCAAAGGTTGAGCAGTTTGATCGAACTTTAAAATTTGCATTAACGATTAATTAACTGCTCAAATTCTTCCAAAGATTTAACACTAATTGTCGATAAATGTAACTGTTTTAAGAAAGCTAAATCATCAATTTTTTTGAGGGAATCTTCTATACTTTTTGGTACAGAATTAAACCGTAGTTTAAGTAAATCAAGAATATCTTGTTCACGAGTTTCTTTCGCTCCTTTTTTTTCACCTCTTGCTAAAGCACGTTTTTCAATATTAGTTAATAAGGGCATTTTTCTTTCCTCCTGAAATTGTGTTAATTTATCTTCAAATTTTAGTTGTAAATCTTCTGATAATGTCATCATTAAATCAATGACTTTGTATAAATCGACTATTTCTTTTCTGTTGTAACCTTTTTCGTAAAGTAAACGGGATAGATTCCATTTCCATTGTTCCCTTTCTGATAAATTACTGGTAGTGGCTTTCGTTTTTATATGTGCCATCACTACGATCGCAAATAGATTGTTACTTTGCTCTAATTCCTCCCATGAATAATCTTGTAATTTAATAATCGAAAAGTCTAGTTTTAATTTACTTTTTCCTAACCCATATTCATAAGAATTAGGTCGCCATTTTTTACTGTCATCTCCTAGTATAGCTAAACTAATTACTGGTTTATTATACAGGTCAAAAGCTCGATAATTATAAATAAACATTCTTTGGGGAAATTGCTTATCATACTGACTTTGCACCTCAATATGGATTAATAACCACACTTCTTGATTATTTAATAACCAAACCTGAAATAGTTTATCGGCATGACGAGTTTCTGTTTCAGCAGAGGCTGTGATTTGTTCTAATTCTTTATCCAAAGGTATTGGTGTTTTTTCCCAATTAATTTGACTATGAATATCGGGATAAAAAAAGATTAAAAAAGACTCAAAATAATCTCCTATAATCTCTTTCCATGATTCATCATAATTTGCTGTTATTTCTGACATTTAAGCAAAGTTTTTAGATTTTCCTAATTGTAACTCTAATTTTTAGCTTTTTGTCAAGGAGTAAAGAGATTGCTTTGTGCCTCGCCATGAGGAGGGTTCGATCGCGCAGCACCGCTTTTAGCGATCAATTTTGGAGATTGCTTCGTACCTCGCAATGACAGGATAGGGGAAGTTCGGGCGCGCAGCGTGCCTTTGGCATCGATTTTGGGGAGGTTTGATCGACTGTGGGATATGCTATAAATGTAAGGATAAGTTAAAATTGGGGAGGATAATTGTTAACAGTAGAACAGGCATTAAGTTGTGTACGGGTTTGTCAAATGTTATCAAATCTGTACCAAGCTATTTATTTGTTTCGCTATGACTCAAAATATAAAACAGTTTTTATATTAGCGAAAAATCAAAACGATATTGATGAAGAATTACAAATCATTATTTTTGCTAACGGTATTTGGAGATTTATTGATGATGAAACAAGATTATGAAAATATGACAAGAAAACAGATCAAAGAATACTTACTATCTCATAGACAAGATGAGGAAGCATGGTCTGTTTTTATGGAAAAACTCGGTAATTTGAACGAAAATCAGGGATATTCTCCTGATTTGTCCGCAGAGGAAATGGAACAAATTTTTCAATCAAAGTTAAATCAAAAAATACCTCATTAATTATTTTTGTGCGATCGCGCAGTGCCACTTCGTGATCAAGATTCAGATTATAGGTGAGGTTCGATCGAGGTTATAGGATTGTAGGGGAGGGTTCGATCGATATTTTAGTTTTTAATATCTAATTCGGTAAAAGGGATAATACTTTTTTCTTCAATAGAAATTATTAATTGTCTAAGCTGACTTTGTATTTGACTAACATCATCACCAGTAGTTTTCTGTAGAAATTTTAGTGCGTGTTTACGAAACTTTACCACCATTTTTTACCCAGTCTGTCATATCTATTAATTCATCTTGCTCATAATCTGTTGGTTTTCCAAATTCGGCTTCTATTTCATTTTGTTCGTCTTGACTAACATAGGGAATGAGATTATTGCATAACAGTAATTTTTCTTCCCTTAAAACTTCTCGTAAACTTTCTTTAATCAATAATTTCAATTCTTTAGTTTTCATTTTTGATCAATAATCAATTAAATTAAATTTTTAGGAGTAATTATCGTATCATTTTGATTATAAGTTATTTTTCTTAATTTGATCCGATTAACAGCGATCGAGTTTAGGGGAGTTCGATCGCGCAGCGCCGCTTTTAGCGATCGATTTTTGAGGTTGTAGAGGAAGGTTCGATCGTCTTTATCCATCATGAGACATCTCCAATAATTTAAGTAGAGACGTAAAATTTTGCGTCTTTACATAGTTTCAGGCATCAAAAATTTAATTTCTCCCAGAAGTCTTTTAGATCTACTTTCGCTTATTTTAATATTGTCAATTATATAACCATAGAGTAAGATGATTATATAATCAAAAATCAAAAAGTAATAAAAATGTTATTTCGTCAACTTTTCGATCGAGACACTTGGACTTATACTTATCTTATCGCTGATACAGATAGCAAAGAAGCCGTATTAGTTGATCCTGTGTTAGAACAAGTAGAAAGAGATTTACAATTAATTGGTGAGTTAGGTTTAACCTTAAAGTATTGTTTAGAAACCCATGTTCACGCAGATCACATAACAGGTACAGGAAAATTAA